>SKXR01000165.1 GCA_007128275.1 Kiritimatiellia bacterium | reverse complement strand
GTAGCCCGACCTGGGCGAATCATCCGGGCATCTTCACCGCCGCTGGATTCAAGATGGAATCCTATCCGTATTACAATCCCGCCACGATGGGGTTGGATTACGACGCCATGCGCGATGCGCTGAAGAAAGTGCCCGCGGGGGACATCGTCTTGCTTCACGTCTGCTGCCATAATCCGACCGGCGTCGATCTGGCGGAAGACCAATGGAAGGAAGTGGGGCAAATCGCCGCCGCGCAAGGTTGGATTCCGTTCCTCGATTTCGCGTACCAGGGATTGGGCGAGGATCTCGAAAAGGATCGCGCGGGACTGCTGCAAATGCTCGACGCCGTGCCGGAACTGTTTGTGGCGAGTTCGTTCTCCAAGAACTTCGGCCTCTATCGCGAACGGACGGGCGCCCTGACCGTCGTCGCCTCCGAGAAGGACGCGGCCGGCGCCGCATTCAGCCACGTCGAGAAGACGATTCGCGTCATCTATTCCAATCCGCCCGCGCACGGCGGCTTGATCGTCTCGACCATCCTGGACGACGCGTCTCTGCGCGCACAGTGGGAAACGGAAGTCGTGGCGATCCGTGACCGGATCAAATCTGTGCGAACCGCGTTCGTGAAGGAACTCAGCGCGCGCGGTGTGGACCGCGACTTCTCCTTCATTGAACAGCAAAAAGGCATGTTCTCATTCAGCGGTCTGTCGGACGATCAGGTCGCATTTCTCCGCGCCGAGAAAGGGATCTACATCGTCAAAGGCGGCCGCATCAATGTCGCCGGAATCACGACCAGGAACATCGAATACCTCTGCGACTCGATCGCGGAAGCGTTGAAGCGATAGCGAAACTTACCATCCCGTTGAAAGAATTATCTCAAAGGGAATGTGTGCGGTGGCCCTCCTTCGCCAAGAGGCTACGGAGGGCAGGCACCGGAAGGCGCTTTGGATGAAGGCAAACCACAACGCGCGCATCTGATCCAAAGCGGCGTGGCGCTCGAAGACTCGCTTCCCGCCGCACTCCAAAAAGAAACACCAGAGCAAGTCTCCTCGCGCGAGCTTCGTCGACCAAGTTCTCAGATTCCCAGAAACCCTGAACCCCGAACCCTCATTCCCTTCCTATTCATTTTCTTCCCATCCTCCCTTGACCCTCCTGCGCGTCGTATGGCATATTGATCCCGGAGGCTTAGCTCAGTTGGTAGAGCAGCTGACTCTTAATCAGCGGGTCGTGGGTTCGAGCCCCACAGCCTCTACCATTTTCGTTGGGTCCGCCAAGTTCTTGGCGGACTTTCATTGAATCCATGCCATTGTGCTGTCCATTGCTTCCCGTTTTCTGCTATGTAAGCCGTCATGGAATTGCATCAGCAACAAGCCGCACTGCGTATCCCCGACGGCGAGCCGGAACGCGAGGCGTTGGCCCGAACCACGCATCTGGGTATCGGGGCACATCATGACGACTTGGAGATCATGGCCCTGCACGGCATAATGGCGTGTCACGGGCGGCAGGATCGTTGGTTTGGCGGGATCACGTGCACGAACGGCGCGGGAAGTGCGCGCGCCGATGAATTTGCCGCGTTCAGCGATGAGCAGATGATCGAAGTGCGCCGCCGGGAACAGGACGCGGCGGCGCGGATCGGACAATACGGGTTTATGGCCCAGCTTGCGTATCCAAGCGCATCCATACAGCATGCGCGCAATCCGGAGTTCGTGACGGACCTGCGCCATCTACTGTCCGCGTCCAAACCCGAGGTGATCTATACGCATAATCCTGCGGACAAACATGACACCCATATAGCGGTGGTGGCGGCGGTTGTGGAAGCCGTTCGCGGTTTGCCGCCGGCGGAGCGACCCGGTCGATTGCTGGGATGCGAAGTCTGGCGCGATCTCGATTGGATGCCGGACCAGGCCAAGGTGATCCTCGATGTAAGCGGTCACGGCGGCCTTGCGCGACAACTTACGGACGTGTTCCAGTCGCAGATTGCGGGCGGGAAACGGTACGACCTGGCGGCGGAAGGCCGGCGCCGCGCCAACGCCACCTTTCTCCGGTCCCATGACGCCGATACGATGAGCGAAGTATGTGTGGCCATGGAGTTGACGCCGTTGATCCAAAATGACGGGATGAAGCTGACCGCATATGCGCTGCATCTTGTTGACCGGTTTCGAGAAGATGTTCAGGAGCGGTTGAGAGGTGCGTGAGGCGGCAATAACCCGGTTCCGGCTGAAACCGGAACGCCGAACACCGATACGCTCGTTCGGGCCGTGTGGTGTTTGTTATTCCGCATTGCTTCGGCGTGTCTTGTCCTTGCTGTTTTTCGGCCTCCTGTCCGCCGCCCACGCCGATCGCGTTCAAACGGTGACGGATCCCGTTAGCGGGGAGAAGAAGACCCTCATTACCGTCACCACCTATGCGCTCCCGGACGCGACGCGCACGGACGCGCACAGCCGCGCATCCGTCGCTTCGCTGAACCTGTTCATCGAGCGGTTCCCCGAAATCTTCGCGGAACGCTATCGGGACCGCTACAAAGCGCATCCCGAAACCTACGGCGATCATGCATGGGATCACGTGGAAATCCGGTTGCGCCAATTTTCCGGGATTCAGGTGGAACAGGTGGAGTCCGACCTGTTGGCCATCGCGGGCGGCATGGCGCCGGACGTGTTGTATGTCAATTTCCGGAAGTCCGACACCTACATTCAGCAAGGATTTCTCCATCCCCTCGATCGACCGGAAGACGGATACATGACTTCGATGCCCGAAGAGGAAATCGATTTCCGCGTGCACGAGAAGATCTGGCCTGTCATTCGCCGTCGCGGGCCGGGCAACCAAACACACGTATGGGCCTTGCCGACAGGCGGCGCGTTGGGTCGGGTATTGCTGTATCGCAAGGATTTGTTTGATGAGGCCGGGCTCGCCTATCCGGATCAGCACTGGACATGGGATGACCTGCTGCATGCGTCCCGCGCACTGACCGATCCGGCGGACGGGAAATACGGGTTGGCGCTCGTTCGGGGCCGCCACGAATCCCATCGTTGGGTTACGTTCCTTTGGTCCGCCGGCGGGGAAGTGATGACCTACGACGAGGAAACGGATCGCTGGTCCATCGATTTCGACAGTCGCGCGGGAGCCGAAGCGCTGGATTTCTATACCCGTTTGTCCGCCGAGCCGTGGACGGACGATGAAGGGCGTCGTCGTTACGGCTATGCCTATAAGGATACGGCGGAGCTGTCGGTCAAATGGGATCGCGGCGAAATCGGCATGATTTTCAGTTACGTGGACGAACGGCTGTTCTCTACGATCAACCCGGAAATTACCGGGATGGCCCCGGTCCCGTTAGGGCCCACGGGCCTGCGCGGGGCCGAGCTGAACAGTCGCATGGTCGGTCTGTTTGCGGGGATCAAACACCCGGCGGTGCGCGATGCGGCGTGGGAATACATCCGCTGGGACGAGACCATGGAAGCGCAGCGCGTGCGCATGCGGGTGATGGTCGAAGGCGGGATGGGCCCGTTCATGAACCCCGAACTGTTGGAACGATTCGGGTACTCGGAAGTCATTCGCCTCTCGCCGCCGGGCTGGGCTGAGACGTTTGAAATCGCCATCGATTCCGGCAAGCCCGAACCCTACGGTCGGCACAGCAACGTCGCGTATGATTTGATGACCATCCCGATCCAGCAAGCGGAACAGATGGCGTTGAACCATGAATTACCCGTTGACCGGGACGAAAGGTTGGCGGTGATGTTCGATCTGTTGCGTCAGGCGGCGGATCGCGCGCGCTTCGAAATGCTGGGGGAGGTGTCGCCGGACCAGCTTCGGAAACGGCGTTGGTCCGCCCTGTTCATGCTTGCCGTTATTGTGGTGAGTTTCACCTGCGTATTCCGTAATGTGATCCGCACCTTCACCCCGCCGGCGCAGCCGGGCGTCGAGCAGCGCGTAGCATGGGGGTTCCGCCGTTTTGCGCCCGCCTACATGATTCTTGTGCCCGCGTTGGCTACGATATTTCTCTGGCAATACGTGCCGTTGATGCGCGGCTCGATCATGGCGTTTCAGGATTACCGGATCATGGGCGGTTCGCAATGGGTCTGGCTCGATAACTTCGGAAACGTGCTCTGGAACCGGGATTTCTGGTTGTCGGTCTGGCACGCCACACGCTACAGCCTGTTGGTCATCGGATTGACCTTTATGCCGCCCGTTATTCTGGCCATCCTGTTGCAGGAAGTGCCGCGCGGGAAAATCTTTTTCCGCACCGTCTTCTATCTGCCCGCCGTCATTTCCGGGATCGTCGTGATTCTGTTATGGAAATCCTTCTATGATCCGTCGGAACTCGGCGCGTTGAATGCGATCCTGATGCACATCCCCGCATGGACCTATGTCATCCTCGGCGCCGCGCTGTTTGCCGTGGCCTTTTCGTTCTACCGGCGACTGTGGTTTCACGGCATCCGCTGGCCGTCGTTCCTGTTCCTGGCCGCGGGGGGCGTGGTGTTTTACACCTGCCTCGCCATCGCCGCGCCCATGTTGATGTATGAAGGGGCGACGCTGATGGAACGCCTGACGATGACCCTGCCGGAACCCTACCGCTGGCTGCAGAACCCGCGCACGGCGATGTTGGCCTGTGTCATTCCCATGGTCTGGGCGGGGATGGGTCCGGGCTGTCTTATCTATCTTGCTGCGCTGAAAGGGGTTCCCGACGATCTTTACGAGGCGGCCGACATCGACGGGGCGACCTTTGTGGACAAGATCCTGTTCATCGTATTCCCGATGCTGAAACCGCTGCTCATCATCAACTTTGTCGGCGTGTTTATCGGATCGTGGTACGGGGCCACGGACAACATCCTGGCCATGACCGGCGGCGCCGCCAACACCGAAGTGGTCGGCCTGCACATCTTCTATAAAGCCTTCGTCTTCCTCGAATTCGGTCCGGCCACCGCCATGGCCTGGATCCTCGGCGTGTTATTGATCGGCTTCACCGTCTATCAACTCCGTATCCTGTCGCGGTTGGAGTTTAGAACCACGGGGGAGAAGTAGGGCGAGTGTTCAGTATTCAGTATTCGGTATTCAGTAAGGAGAGCGAGATGAATAGAAATGCATTTGCAAGAAGTTACAAGGAGTTGATCGTTTATCAGAGGGCGCGCGAGACGGCTAAAGAGCTATTCGCGATAACGAAAGCGTTTCCGAAGGAAGAGATGTATTCATTAACGGATCAACTCCGGCGGTCGTCTCGATCCATCGGCGCGCAGATTGCCGAGGCATGGGCCAAGCGAAGGTATCCGAACCATTTCACATCCAAACTCACCGATGCCGATGGGGAACAACTCGAAACCCAACATTGGCTAACTACCGCATACGACTGCGCATATATCACTGCGGATACAATGAATGCATGGACCTCGAAGTTGGAAGAGATTGGCCGAATGGTGCAGCGCATGATCGATCTTGCCGAATCCTTCGCCGGGCATACGACAAACGCTCTGAAGGAGTCCTCCGACTCATACGGAAATATCAACGAATTCTTCTCCGACACTGAACACTGAATACTGAACACTGAACACTCTGCACTGCCCCCATGCCCATCCTTTCCCAAATAGGCCGTAAACATCCCAGGACGCGCGCGCTCATTGCGTTGATCTACCTCGCGCTGATCGTCGGCGGGATGACGATGGTGTACCCGTTTGCGTTGATGATTTCCGGGAGCATGAAGAGCGCGTCGGATGTCACCGAATTGGATATGGTGCCGCGTTTCCTGCATGACGATGCGGCGTTGTATCGGCGGTACGCGGAAGCGTTGTTCAATGAACGCGTGGACGCGTTCCGGATGGCGTACGATTCGGACGCCCCCACGTTCCGGCACGTGGAACCGCCGCCCGACCCCAACCCGGCATACGTGCGCGTGTGGGAATCGTTTTTGGAAGAGACGGATCTTCCTCCGCATGCGAGCGTGCTGGGTTTCATGGAAGCGCCGTCCTCGCGCACGGTGTTGATGAACCTGCGCCGATTCAAACGTGAACTGATGCGGACGTACGACCGTGATCTTGACCGGATGAACGCCGAACTCGGCACGAGTTTCGTGTCGTGGAATGCCGTGTTCCTGTTGGCCGAAAGTTATCATACCCGTTTGCGCGGCATGGCCGATACGCCGTTCCAGCGGGCGTTTTATCGCTTCAAAGCCTGGCAGCCGCTTACGCATGGTGTCTATGTGTCACTCGATGGCTTCTACAGGAACCTGTTGCTGAAGACCCGGTTCACGCGCGATATCGCGGTCTACAACGCGGCGCATGGCACGGAATATGCCTCGTATGACGAGGTGCGCCTGCCGCGGCATGCCGGGCAAGCCCGAACGCGGCAGGAACGCGACACGTGGGAAGAGTACGTTCGGCATCTGGTCAATTTGCAGTGGGTTCGCATCGACGCAGAAGCCGCGTCGGTCTACCGCGCGTTCTTGGAAGCCAAACACGGGTCGATCGATGTCTTGAACCGGAATTATCGAACGGCGTACGACGCTTTTGATGAGATCCCGTTGATTGAGGCGCCGCCCTTGGAAGGGATGGCGCTCAGCGATTGGGACGCGTTTCTCAAGGGCTGGGAAAACCCGGACACCGGCGAAACGTTCATGCCGGCGGTCGAACATCTTCGGCTGCAGTCCCCGGATTTCCTGTTTCACGATTATCTTGCCGCACGATTCGGTTCCGTGGAGCGGATGAACAGGGAACTGGGCACGACGGTCGACTCGTTTGACAACGCCCGGATGCCGCAACAGGACTGGCACTATTTGCATCTTCTCGAGGACACCGGTTCCTGGCGGCGGGAATTCGCCGCCTACAACTTTCTTGCGGTGATCGACTATCTCGTTCTACATGGACGCGGTTTCGTCAACACGACCATCTACTGTACCCTGGCCGTATTGCTTGCGCTGTTGGTCAATCCGCTTGCGGCATACGCCATGAGCCGGTACAAGATGCCGAGCAGTTACAAACTCCTGCTCTTCATGTTGCTGACCATGGCGTTTCCGCCCATTGTCACGCAGATCCCGGTGTTTCTGATGTTGCGGGATTTCGGGATGCTCAACACCTTTGCCGCCCTCGTATTGCCGGGGATGGCGCACGGGTATTCGATATTCCTGCTCAAAGGGTTCTTCGATTCGTTGCCGCGCGAATTGTATGAGAGTGCGGCCATGGACGGAGCGAACGAGTTCGTCATGTTCTGGAACATCACCATGAGTCTGTCCAAGCCCATTCTCGCGGTCATTGCGCTGTCGGCCTTTACGACGGCGTACACCAATTTCATGTTCGCGCTGCTCATTTGCCAGGACGAACGCATGTGGACGTTGATGGTGTGGCTGTATCAGTTGCAGCAGCGCAGCGGGCAGGCGGTGATGTACGCGTCCCTGCTAGTCGCCGCGATTCCGACCTTCATTATTTTCTTCCTATGCCAGAACATCATCCTCCGCGGCATCGTCGTACCCGTGGAGAAATGAGGCACGGGTTGCCCCGTTCCCACCCAAGCGTTCCCTGTGTCTGTCCCGAAGAACGCGGAATCAAGCCATGGTTTGCCCGTCTCACCCCGCCGTCGGGGACAGAGGGAATGTTGGTAATCAACGGGTTACAAGGAGGGGTCTAAAAGGAGAGGGGTGTCCCCGTATGGCTAAGATGGCTCCGGCGGTAGGGCTCGAACCTACAACCTAGTGATTAACAGTCACCCGCTCTACCATTGAGCTACGCCGGAATGAGATTGAGGCGATACCATATCGTGCGAGCGGAAGATGTCAAGCCCTTGAAGGGAAGGCGAACATCCGCTCGGCCGGGGCGGAGCGCATCCTCGGTTGGCTAGAGGAGTATTTTCGAGAGATACTGTTCACAAATCCGGTAGTGCGTGATCATGGAGGCGATATCAATCCATTCTTCATCCGAATGCAGTTCACCGACGAGCGGGCGCGACATCATGACGGGGATGCCGATGTCGGAGAAGAACCGGGCGTCGCTGCCTCCTGCCGTACGGACCAGGCGGGCGGGCCGACCGGTGACGGCTTGCATGATTTCGAGGTAGCGGGGGTCGGGGTTCAAATGGGCGGGGGCGGCGCTGATGATGCGTTCGTACGTGACGTCCGAATCGAGATGATCGGTAACAAGCCGTTCTATCGTATCGACCGTGTGCGGCGGCGGAAAGCGAATGTCCATAATCGCTTCCGCGCGTTGCGGGATCCTGTTGATGGTCCGATTTGGCGTAGACATCATGGTGACGGCGCTCGTGGGCTCCCAGTAGTCCTCGTCCAATTCCGCACGGGGCGGGGAGGCGAAGTGTTTCTGCACCCGGGCGACGTTCCGCATGAGTTGTTCGAGCGCGTTGTTTCCCAGCCAAGGTCGCGCCGCGTGCGCGGCATGGCCGTGCGCGGTCAGGCGGGCATGGATCAGCCCCTTTTCTTCGACCGTGACGTCGTGGAGGGATCCCCCGTCCGGAATAATGGCGGCTTTGCATCGCAGCCCCACGTCGTGTACGAGATAGCCCAGTCCGGCTTCGCCACCGGTTTCTTCGTCCGAGGTGATGACCAGGCCGAGGGAAGCCGACGGATATCGGGTGTGAAAGTCGCGAAAGAGCTCAAGCAGAATCGCGAGAGCGCCTTTCATGTCGCCCGCTCCGGCGCCGTAAATGCGATTGTCCCGCAGGGTGGAGCGGTAGACGGCAGGATCGGGGTGATCAATGACATCGAGATGGCCACACAACAAGATGTCGGGATGCGGGACTCCGTCGGGACAGGCGATGAGCGAAGGATGTCCGCGGTGTCGAAACTCGTTCAGGGTGATATGCGCCAGCGATTCCAAATGGTTGCGAACGAATGCCATTCCGCGGTCGATATCGTCGGGTTGGGATGCGGTGCCGGGGATCAGGATGAGGTCCCGGGTGAGCGCAATCAGTTGTGCGCGCAGGGCGCTTTCGCTGCTGGCGTCAATCGCGGTCATAGGCCCATTGTACGGGTAAGATGTGCTGTGTGGCGAGGATCATCTCCATGCAATCCTCGGTCTCGGGTGCGAGACACAGGAATTGCCCTTTCACGACGGCGCCGGCGTGGTCGTGATTGAAGTTGATGGGAAGCAAGCCGGACCCCGCACCGGCGCGATAGAGGCAACCATGTTTATCCAGGCGAGTAAGAATATCTTTGGAGGGCAAGGGCGATTTGAATCGGAGATTGCGCAATAACCATGCGTCACCGGGACAGAGATGACGGGCGAGCACGGCCGGATATGTGGCGCCCGTCACACGGGCATTGATTTCGCAGAGTATGACGCGTGGGTCGCCGTTCATTCGCGTGATCAGGAAATCGGCGCTGGCCGTGCCGCGATAACCCTGCTCGTGTAACCACGTGGCGGCGGCGCGGGCCTGTTGGAAAACGGTTTCACGTAGGCTGTCTTCCTGGAGCAGGTATGGCGGCGGCGCGAGATTTCCTTCGTGCACGCTCGCGGCACTGAGGATCTGTTCGGTCAAATCGTAAAGCCAGGCCTGCTCCTCGTTCACGAATATCTGTACGCTGGGCGAGCCGACACGGTGAACGTTGCCCGCCGATTCATCCAGCCAGCCTTGGACCAGACACGGGCCTTCAAAAAAAAGATAGTCGGGGATGGCCGCCGCATCGTGTTCGTCGACGTCGACCTGCACCATGCCAATGCCGGAAGCTCCGATTTGCGATTTGACGACCGCCCGTGTGTAGCCTTGTCCCTTGAGTTCGGTCAACGCGCTCAAGGCTGCGTTCGGGTCGGATGCCCGATGGGTGTCGAAAGTGGGAAGGCCTGTTCGTTCCAGAAACTGATGCAACGTCAGCTTGTTGTTGCCCCGTTTGCTGCCGCCTTCCGTGGTGATCAACTGTTTTCCCGTATGTTCGGCGAACAACGTCAACGCCTGGTCGGTCACGAATCCGTCCATCCAGCAGGCATCATGCGCGCTCACGGCGTCGCAGGCGGGGTGGGTGGGCGCTTGCTTATCCCGCAGGGTCCGGTTGATGTCCATGTATTCGGCATGAGCCAGGATGAGGCGGTCCGGCAAGGTGAGCGAGCAGGCGTCCGTGAAGTAGTCCAGCAGAAGCGGGTCGGGTTCGCTTTCCAAGACAAGCAGGTTCCGGTTCGGGCCATTGAACAGGAGGTCGAGAATGGGGAGAAGCCGACCTCCATAGGTTTCGATATGGCCGACTTCTAGGCAGAGTTCATTCGTTTCACCGTCATTGCCGTAGAAGAGGGAGAGCAGGTTGGCGACAAAGACCGCGTTTCTATTCCAGAACGGCGGGAGATGACCGGGTTGTGTTTGAACGGTACAACGCATGGGTGGGTTCACCGGTTGTGTGTGCAGCGCTCCTCTATTCAGGAACAACCGGAATCCGGTTGTCCTGGCCTTCTGATTCCTCGTGTTCTTCTTCCGGCTCGGCCCGGTCGGGCAACAACGGCGGTTCACCAAGCAGCCGTTGCACGGTGTCGGCCAGATTAGCGGAGGTTTCGGGGACGGGATCCAATCGGAACAGGGCAAGGGTTACGGTATTGTTGATATGTTCGCCGGGCTCCAAGACCTGTTCGGTGCTCAGGGTCTCCAATTCGGCGTAACCCAATTCGGTATTCGAATACATTTGCACGGTGCAGCCGCCGTCCGGATATTCACCCTGACCCTCGCCGGGTACCGATCGCGCTACGAGCAGCGTGCGTCCTTTCAATGCGGCCAGCCACGCGCGCGGCGAGTCCGAACCGAGTTTGTGTTCCCCGCCCCGTTGCGCTTGATAGACCACGGTCTCTCGGTCGTGGTACAGCAGATTCTTCTCCGGCATAGCGAACATCAGATTCGTCAGGCCCTTTTCAAAGCGCGAATCCTTCTCTACGGGAATCACGATTTGCTCGGCGTTCCGCACTTGGCTGAGATGCCAGAGGGTAACGGGAATATCGCTGGGCTCGAGCCGTTCGATCCGTTGACGCACGGAGATGTGCATGTTGGTGGGGTCCAGCCGAATGGTGCGGCTTACCCGCACGTGCAGTGGGGCGCCGAAATCCCGGGAGATCAAGCAATGCTGGCTCCCGTCTTCGGTGCGCCATGCGCGGCCCGACCAAGGGCGGCCGTCGAGCAGCGGGGATGGCGGCCAGATCCCGTCTTGGAAATCCGGCCAACGGGTCTGTGCAACGGGCCAAAGCCAGTCGCCGCCGAAGTTCAGCCATTCACCGGGATCGGCGTCGGCACCCGTTTGTCCGAGTAAATGCTCATCCAGCCGCAGCACATTGTCGCCCTCCAAAAAGCCGAACTGCACGATGCGCCCGATTTCCGGAACGATGACCACCTGGATCACGTCGTTGTGAAGTCGAAACGCGTTGCTCCAACCCTCATATTCGATGGCGCTGATGGGGGCGACGGGCACCGGGGCGGTGGTGCCCGAAGCGCCCTGCACGCCCGGAGCGTGCCAGAGCAGTCCGGCAACTACAGCCCATTGGAGTCTTGATGTTCTCATGCGCAAGGTTAAGCGTATACAAGAATGACGGGCAGGGCAAGAGAGCATCCTTCACGGCCGCGCGATTACTTGCCAAAAAGAAACAGCAACCAATGGTCCGTGTGCCTGGCCCATGCCGCTTCGTTGTGGGCCCCGTCGGGGTCTGTGGAGATGAGCAGCTGGTTACCGGGGACCATACCCTTTTCGGCCAACACGTCGCGCATGGCGTACAGGTCGCCCGTGAGCTGCTTTTCGAGATCGTCGCCTTGTCCGCAATAGAGGAATAGACGCAGGTCGGGTGGCTTCTTAGTCTTCTTCACCAAGTCGATCGTGAACTGGTCCTGCTTGTATTGGAACGCGGAGGAAAGACACGCGGCGCCGAAAAAGATCTCGGGATGGGTCCATGCCATGTAAAAGGAAATCGCGCCACCCATGGAGGCGCCCGCCACAGCCGTGTGTTCCCGGTCGCGGTGGGTGCGGTATTCCCGATCGATGAACGGCTTCAATTCCTCCAGCACAAAGCGCGAGTAGTCCGGGCCAAGCTCGGCCGGGTTGTATTCGATGAAGCGGTCCGGCGTGCTGTAGATCCCGACTACGATGATTTCCTGAAGGCGATCTTGCTTGATGAGTTCAATACACCACTCATCCACTTCCCAGTCCTGGTTCCAGGTCGAGGTGGTCGGATCAAAGACCTGTTGGCCGTCGTGCATGTAGAGGACGGGATATCGGCGGCTCGGCTCCGAACCGTACGAGGGCGGCAACCAGACGATGACGGTACGCTTGTGCCGGAGATGGGTGGAGGCGACTTCATCGTGAACCCGGTAGTCTCCGACAATGCGCGGTTGGAGCACACGTCGATCGTGCCAGTGATGGACCGTGCGCTCTTCAACCATATCCCCGCCGGCCGGGACGACATGGTTTTCCGGTAGGCTCCCGTCTTGCAGCACTTCTTCCGTGTCCCACGAGCCGCGCGTGATTTTGTATTCCACATCCATGTTGGCCGGCACCACGATGTCGCCTTCCCACACCAGATCATCACCGCGGGCGAGCGCGAAACTGGCGGGGTTCCAAGCGCCCAGCGCATCGACCTGACCCGTGATGAAGACCTGTTCTCCGACGGGGAGGGGATGCATGGTCGTGATGCGAAAGGAGATCCGGCGGGACTTGGCCGTGGTCGATTGCTTTTTCATGAGGTCCTGCGCTTTCGCCAAAATGGATGCGTATTCGAACCTTATGTCTCATCCTACGCGGGAAATGGCCATCGGGCCAGCGAATTCCTTTGGCTCGCCGTCTTTTTGACTGTTGTGCGCGCTTCAACGACGGCATATTGGCATGAAGCTTATGACCGCGCCGCTGATACATACCGATACGCTGACGAGAACTTTGTACGCGAACGATGCGTCCATGTACGAAGAAGGTCCGCAAGGGGTGGCGTTCCCCCGAACGGAGAACGACGTAATCACACTGCTGGCCCTTGCCCGATCCCGTTCCATGCCTGTTACCGCACGCGCCGCCGGCACCAGCCTGGCCGGGCAGGCGACCGGAGCGGGGCTTATCATGGATGTCTCCCGTCACATGGACGGCATCGTCCAGCTGGACCCGGGACAAGCCGTGGCGCGTGTTCAACCCGGTGTGATTCGCGATACGCTCAACCGGGCGGCCGCCCCGTTCGGACTGCATTTTGCGCCGGACACGGCGACGACCAACCGCTGCATGATCGGCGGCATGATCGGCAATAATTCAGCCGGGCTGTATTCCGTGAAATACGGCAGCACGCGGGATCATATTCGCCGTATCCGTGCCGTGTTAAGTGATGGGTCAACAGCCACGTTCGGGCCTTTGCGCCCTGAAGAAGTCGCGCAGAAGAAGAAGGCCGCAACCACGGAAGGTCGCATCTACCGCGAGATGACGTCGATCCTGGACCAACACGCCGATTTGATTCGGCGAAGCTATCCGCATGCGTCCATCATTCGTCGAAATACGGGCTACGCCTTGGACCGCTTGCTGGAAATGGATCCCTTCACGCCGGGTGGGCGCCCCTTTAATCTGGCGGAATTGTTGTGTGGCAGCGAAGGAACGCTGGCCTTGACGCTGGAGGCGGACGTCGGCCTCAAGCCGTTGCCCCGTAACCGGATATTGGTCATCCCGCATTTCGGTTCCCTCAACGCCGCGGTGGAAGCCGCTGTGCTCGCCGTACGCCGTGGCGCCGCGGCGGTGGAGTTGTTGGACGACATTGTCTTGACTGCGGCACTGGAGAATCCGGAGCAAAGCCGAAATCGTTTCTTCATCGCGGGCTCGCCTTCCGCGCTGCTCATCGTGGAGTTGCACGGAGATGAGCCTGGGGCGTTGGCGGATGCCGCCCAGTCCCTGAGCGATGAACTGCAAACGGCGGCCAGCGCGTACGCCGCCCCGGTCATGAATGCGCCGGACGAGATCGCGCGCGTATGGGACTTGCGCAAAGCGGGACTGGGGCTGCTCATGGGGGGGTGGTCCGACAAGAAGACGCCGGAGTTCATGGAAGACACCGCGGTGCGCGTGGAGGATTTGCCCGCCTATGTTCGCGATGTGCAGGCCCTCGCGGCCCGATACAAGACCCGGTGCGTGTATTACGGGCACGCGTCCGTCGGAGAACTGCATCTGCGCCCCGAGCTGAACATGGGTACGCCGGAAGGCCTCGATACCATGAAACGAATGGCGGCTGATGTGGCGGATCTGGTCCGGACCTATCGCGGATCACTCTCAGGCGAACACGGAGACGGGCGGGTGCGCGCCCCGCATTTGGAGCGGGTGTTCGGACCGGGAATGATGATGGTGTTGGAAACGGTGAAACGCATCTGGGATCCGGACGGCTTGCTCAATCCCGGAAAAATCGTGCGCGCGGAACCGATGGACGCCCACCTGCGCATCGGGACCAGCGCCGCGTCCGCGGATATACCTACCGTGTTCCATTGGCGCGATCAAAAAGGGTTTGATCATGCCATCGGACGATGCAATGGAGCCGGCGTCTGCCGCAAGCTCGCCGATTCCGGCGGCACAATGTGTCCCTCGTACATGGCGACGCGTGACGAAAAAGACAGTACGCGCGGCCGTGCGAATCTGTTCCGCCAACTCTTTCGAGGGCAACACGCGGAGGCGTTCGGTTCGGACGACTTGAAAGCGGCGCTGGATTTGTGTCTGAGCTGTAAGGCGTGCAAAACGGAATGTCCCGCGAATGTGGACATGGCACGCATGAAGGCCGAGTTCCTTCATGGATGGCATCAACGGCATGGGACGACGCGCGGTGAACGGTTGTTTGCCTTTCCCGAACGGATATGGTCGGCGGGATCGCGCGTGTCAGGGCTTGCGAATCTTCTCAACAGGTCGCGCCTCGTCAAGGCCCTGCTGTACAAGCTCTACGGCCTTCATCCAAAACGCACCCTGCCATCCCTGGCTGCGGAGACCCTTTACGAATGGTCCAGGAAACGGGTCCCCGGCACCGTCACGGGATCCCCCGTGTTGATTTTGAACGATTGTTTCATGAACTATATGGAACCGCATATCGGGATCGCCATGGTGACCGTTCTTGAGGCCTTGGGATGCCGGGTGGAAGTAACGCCCCCGACATCCAGCGGGCGAACGTGTTTGTCCATGGGGTTTCTCGATGAGGCGAAAGCCACCGCGACGAGATTGGTGCGCGATCTCCATGGGCGGTTGGGAGACGAGCTCGTGGTCATCGGCCAGGAGCCTTCCGAATTATTGACGGTACGGGATGAATTCCTTGATCTCGTGGACGACGCCGATCTGCCCGCCGCACATGCCGTGGCGTCACGTGCCTATCTCTTTGAGGAATACCTGCTGGCGCATGCCGATTCCTGGCCCGCTCATTCCACGGCGGCGGGGGAAGCGGTCCATGTGCACGGGCATTGTCATGTCAAGTCCATGACGGGAGGCGCGCCGCTGATGGAGCTGTTGAGACGGGTCGGGTACAAGCCCGTGGAGGTGGAGGCCGGTTGTTGCGGAATGGCGGGTAGTTTCGGCTATGAGTCCGATCATTACGAGTTGTCGATGCGGATCGGCGAGTTAAGACTGTTTCCGGCCCTTCGCAAGCTGCCGAACGATGCGCTGCTCTGCGCCCAGGGCTTCTCGTGCCGGCATCAAATCGCCGACGGAACCGGCCGCCAAGCGTATCATCCCGCCGAGCTCATCGCGGCCGTCTGGCGGAATACGTGATGGAACGGAAACCGCATATGCGGCCGTCATCCGCTCTCTATGGCCTCGCTTATTGGTTTGCTTTTGACGGATGCAGGCCGCACTATGACCCCGCAAAATGGAACTGCTGGAACGTGGAAAGGGTAGGGTAATTTCGTGGATTTGTCAGTGGTTGTGCCGGTATACAACGAGAAGGAAAGCGTGGAGAAGCTGTGCGAACGGCTTCATGAATCGCTGTCGAGCATTCAACGCTCGTACGAAGTCATTCTGGTGGACGACGGCAGTACGGACAATACGTGGTCCTTGATGGTCGCCTGTGCCGAGCGCTATCCCCATCTGCGCCTGCTCCGCTTCCGTCGAAATTTTGGGCAGACCGCGGCCATGAGTGCGGGCTTCCACCATGCCAAAGGCGATGTTGTCGTCACCTTGGACGCGGACCTGCAGAACGATCCGGACGATATTCCAAAATTATTGGAACGGATGGATCAAGGCTACGACGTCGTCAGCGGATGGCGCAAGGATCGCAAAGATCCCTTTATTAATCGTCGGCTCCCTTCCATCATCGCCAACTGGTTGATCAGCCGAATCACGGGGGTGTATCTCCACGATTACGGATGCACTCTGAAAGCGTACCGGCGCGATGTCATCCAAGACGTGCATTTGTACGGGGAAATGCACCGGTTCATTCCCGCCCTGGCCAGTTGGGTGGGCGGCAGAATCGACGAGGTGGTCGTTGGTCATCATGCGCGGCAATTCGGCCAATCCAAGTATGGTATTTCAAGGACGGTCCGGGTGATTTTGGATCTGATCACGGTGAAGTTTCTGCTCCGCTACAGCATGGGTCCCATGCAGATGTTCGGGAAGATCGGTCTCTTTTTTGCCCTGCCCGGATTGCTGTTGTTTGCGATCATGATTGGCGGGCATATGTCGTTTCTGCTGTTTGACACGGTCTTGGGTTCCGAATTGGTGAAACGTCCGTTCTGGCTGGTGTCCGCGACCATGCTGGTGTTTCTCGGGATGCAATTCATCAGCATGGGATTGCTCGCCGAAATTCAAATACGCACGTATCACGAGACCCAAAGTAAACGTACCTATCTGATTCGGGAAACCCATCAATCGCCCTCCGACGCAGGGTAACGGGAGAGGCGCGCCGGCATGATGGTTTCAGCATGGATACTCGGTACGGCCCTGCAAACCCCGGGTTCGGGCACGGGCCCCACGATGGACCTGGAGCAGATGATGGGGGTGATCGTGCTCTACGCGGTGCTGCTCCTCCTCGGCCTCGCCATCAATGTCTATCTGTTGATTCGTTACATCGGGCACCCGACCGTCTGGGTTCGCAAGATCAATCGTTTGTTATGGCGGCCGTGGGGTTGGTCCGACGTGTCCTTTACGGTGCTGATCATCCTGTTCCTGCACGCGTTCGTGCTGGGCCTGCTCCATCTGCTCCATATGACGGGCTGGCTGGCTGCGTGGGACGAGCAGTATCTGTGGATTCTGGCGCACAGTATCGTGCTGCATTGGGCCGCCATTGCGATTGTGATGTTCCGCGCACATCAGCGCGGCATCTCCTGGAACGTGGGATTCGCGCATGTCAGGTGGTCGTGCAGGAACGATATCGTCAAGGGCGTGATCGCGTATGTGGCCGCTGTGCCCATACTCATCTTCTATGCCGCCGTATTTCATGTCTGGCTGCAATGGACCGGGCACGAGCCGGAACCCCAGGATGTCGTCCGCCTGTTCGAGGAACTGGACGCCGGTTTCATGTTCTATTATTTCATATTCCTCGCACTATTTCTTGCGCCCGTGTCGGAAGAGATCCTGTTTCGCGGCCTGTTATTGCCCGCTCTCGGCCGGCGATGGGGCATGGGCGCGGCCATTCTGGTCAGTTCCGTGCTGTTCGCCCTCATGCATTTCCATATCCCTTCGCTCGTGCCTTTGTTTGTGTTTTCCGTTGCCCTCTCGCTCGCCTATATTTATACGGAGTCCATCATCGTACCGATCGTGATGCATATGCTGTTCAATGGGGTATCCTTGATGGTGATGGTTATGATCGGATGATCCATGGCACGGGATACGAAGCACCATGCGTAAGACTGGCACATTGAAGGACGTCGGGGAGGATGCGGCGATTACCGCCTTGCTCTCTACGCTCGGCAAGCGCGACGGGGCGTTGGTCGGTCCCGGCGACGATTGCGCGGTGGTGGCCGTGGAAGGCGCCGCCGAGGATTGGTTGTTGACGTCGGATCCCGTAATCGAAGGCGTTCATTTCCTTCCGGACACCGAGCCCCGGATGATCGGCCGGAAAGCGGTGGGGCGTGTCTTGAGCGATATCGCGGCCATGGGCGGGGAACCGGTGTGGCTGCTGGTGAATGTGACCGCGCCTGCGGAGTGTGCTGTGGCTCGGCTGAAGGCCATGTATCGGGCGGCGCGGTCCTTATGCGGAAAATACGGCGCGGCGATCGTCGGCGGGGATGTGGCCCGGGGACCGACGCTCTCGCTGCACGTCTTCGGCATCGGCCGGACCCCGCGCGGCGCCGCCTTGCGGCGCATGGGCGCCCGTCCGGGCGACGGGATCTACGTGACGGGACTCTTGGGCGGCAGCGGCGCAGGAAGACATCTGTCGTTCGAGCCGCGCATCACCGAGGGGCTTTGGTTGCGCGAACAGGGATGGCCTTCGTCCATGATGGATGTAAGCGACGGGGTGGCGACCGATTTGCGCCGCCTGATCAAGATGAACCAGGTCGGTGCGGAGTTGGATGTGGCGTCGATTCCCATCGCAAAAGCGGCGCGAGACGCCGGAGATGGTCGCTCGCCATGGTACCATGCGCTCACGGACGGCGAAGATTACGAATTGTTGTTTACTGTGCCCGCGGAGCGCCGCTCTGCGTTTGAGTCAAGCTGGAAGGATACCTTCCGCTTGCCGTGCACACCGATCGGCCGGGTGAACGCCCGGAAACATCGCCTGACCATTCGTGATGAAAAGGGGAGGGTTTCGCTATGGGGAGAGCACGGTTATGAGCATTTTGTCTCGCTTCCTGAAAAGCGGCGTGCCTCGGGAAAATAGGTGGTTGCACCGGGCGGGACGCGTCGCCGTCGTGGCTACGGGGTGTCTGCTGGTGGGGTGCGAGAGTCCGCCGCGCACGTATCCGATGTATGTCGGTCCCGAGCGCGAACGGGATGAAGTGGCCCGCCTCTCATACGCCTATCCGCTGACCCTGGATGCCGTCGACGGAAAACGGGTGACGGATGTGAAGGTCCGCCCCATGGGAGGGCGCCATGAGGTGCACCTGTTGCCGGGCGAATATGAATTGGTGGTCCGCCACAAACCCATCTACATGATTGATGAGGAAGAACCCCATGTCGTGCGGCCCGCCGCCGTCGGGTTGCGGGCGGTCCTCGAACCCGGCCGCGCCTATCGACTCCAGCATCGGGTTGGTTCTCTGGACGAAGGCGTACACATCTGGATGGAAGACGTGACGGGGGATTGATGCGCTGACGATCAGAAGCGAAGGCCGACAATGCCCACCAGCGAAGCCATCTCGAAACTCACTTCCTTGTCAAACTTCTCGCGCAGCGCCAGGATGACTTCTTCGTCCTTGTCCTTCGCGCGCACATCGGCGTCGCCGGTCCAGTATTGGAATTCAACGCCGGCGATGAGGTTTACGCGGTCATTCAATTCAACCTCCAGCAATGCGCGGGCGCCGAAAGTCAGGTAATTCACGTCTACGGCCTTCTCGTTGCGCGAGCTGACCCCGAAATCGCTGTTGCTGCCCTTGTATTTCAGGAACGCGGCGTGCCCTTGCAGGGAGAGGCGGACCCGGTCCGTGATGGGCACAGAAAGTTCGGCGCCGATTCCAAGTTCCGGGACCAGCAGACCGCTAATCCCGCTCCCGCGACCACCCACGACGTAATCGCGTGGTGGATTTTCATACTGAGTGACCCGTTGCGCCGGGCCTGCATCAATTTCGTAGTCGGCCATGAAACCGAAGAGTCCGAGATGAATCCATGGCGTAAACTGAGCGCTATCGGCTGCCCCAAAGGAAATGGGCGTGATGAGCATGCGCATATCAAAGCTATACGCCTCGATATCGCCTGAAAAACGTTCGCCTTCAGGAATCACCATATACTCATAGTCGCGGCCCTCAAAGGAGACCTCGCCCACGCCGATATAATAATTGCGGTCCGCGGTGCTGCTCACCGAAAGGCTCCCGTGGGAGGCGTGTGCTTGGAGTGTGATGTATTTCCACATCTTCTCCATCGCGATGCCGATCGTAAAGAAGCTGTCGTCGAAGCCGAGTTCCTTCCAGCTGTAGTCTTCCGGCGGGGCTCCGGAGGTCGGGCCGCCAATCTCCTCGATCGGGCGCGAAGTTTCCTGGACTTCACCGTCGAGTCCGAAAACGGATCCCATCGTCAACCCGACGGAAAACGTCTTGCGATCTTCCAGGTCGCGTCCCCACTGCATTTGCGCATGAACGAGGGCGGTGGAAAAGAGCAGCACCGTACTGATGAGCGAGAACAGGATTTTCAATAAACGACTCCTTAACTTCGAAAGGCCTCGCACCATACACGCAAAGGAATGAATCCGCCACCCTTTTCTGAATTAACGCACGGGCGCGGTGCCCGATAACCAGCACATGGCGATGCCGGCCGCGACCGATGCGTTCAGTGAATTCACCCGGCCCTGCATGGGAATGCGCGCGACATGATGCGCGGAATTGAGAATAAACTGCCCCACGGATTTGTCTTCCCCGCCGATCACAAGAAAGAGTTTCTTCATTTCGTCCGGGTTGAGTGCGTTGAGATCGGTATTGCCTTTGCCGTCGAGCGCTACGACGGTGTAGTCCTCGTCCAGGACGGCTTTCAGGTATTGATTGGCCGTCCGATCCCGGCAAATCTGCACATGTTCGCACGCGCCCGCGGACACTTTAACCACGGAGGGGTAGATGTCCGGGGTGCCCCGGGTGGGCAGGCAGATACGATGAAACCCGAATATTTCCGCGCTCCGAATGATGCCGCCCACGTTGGTCGGATCTTCCACATTATCCAGCAGAAGCAGGCGCGGACTTCCCAGTAGATCGGCAAATGGGGTATAAGGGTATGGCGATACCTTGAGAACGGCCCCCTGATGCTCTTTGCTGCGGGCCAATTCGAACAGGCGGTGTTTGTCGGTCCATTCCACGGGCACGCCGTGTTTCTCCAGAAGCGCGGCTAGCTTGGCCAGACGGGGTTGACGCGCTGAGGCTTGGTTTAAATAGGCTTCGTAGATCTTTCGGCGTTCGCCGCGGACGACTTCGAAGATGGGATTGATCCCGTATATATATTCTCTGCTGGGCGGCGCCATGCGGAATGTTCTAAACGATTGGGAATGATTGGGCAATATGCAAAACGCAATACAGGTCGGCGAGCAACACACCATAACCATCGACGACGTCGCATTTGGCGGTGACGGGGTGGGACGAATCGGCGGACGGGCCGTCTTTGTGCCCTTTACCATGGAAGGGGAAAACGCGCTGGTCGAAATTGTCCAAGTGTCCGCGCGATTCGCCCGCGCGCGCGTCGTGCATATCATAAGCCCCTCGTCGCTGCGCATCGCCCCGGAATGCCCGTGGTATGGCGTGTGTGCAGGCTGCCAGTATCAGCATATGGCCTACGACGAGCAACTGCGCGCGAAGGAAAAGCAAGTCCGCGCCTTGTTTCAACGGATTGGCGGTATGGCGGATATTCCGTTGGAATCCATGGTTCCGTCGCCTCGCCCGTACGGGTATCGAACGAAAATCACGCTGCACGGACCGGGGCAACCCGCCTATATCGGACGAGACCATACATCGCGCGTGGAGATCGACACCTGTCCCATTGCTCGGGATGAATTGAACCAGGCGCTGAGGCGCTGGAAGGAAGCACATCCGGTCGGGCTGGCCGATCAGGAGGACTTGCATCTTCGCATGGACGCCGAGGGACAGGTGTGGACGCCGCAGGAAGCGGAGGGGCAATGGGTGTCCCAACAGGTGTTGGGTCGGACCTTTTTCATGCCGCTGTCGTCCTTCTTCCAGGTGAACCCCGAGGTGGCCGAACGAATGGCGAGCGCCGTGCGGCAGATGGTATGGGAAAGCGGATGCGCCGGATTGATCGACGCGTATTGCGGCGTGGGCGTGTTTGGTTTGTTGTGTGCTGAAAGACTCAAGATCATTTACGGCGTGGAATCGGACGCGCGCGCCGTACAGGCCGGAAAACGGAATGCCCGTGCGTTGGCGGTGCGGAATATACGGTTTGTGACGGATCGCGTGGAAAAGGGGTTGGGGCGCGTGCTGTCGCGGGTAAGCACGGATGACACACTCTGTTTGTTGGATCCGCCGCGGAGTGGTTGTCCTCCGGAAGTGTTGGATGGGCTGTCCTCCAAACGGGTGAAACACATCCTGTACATATCCTGCGCACCGGATCGTCTGGCCCGGGATGCCAAGCGGCTGGTGGCCGGCGGGTACGAGCTCGTACGGGTCGCGCCGTTCGATATGTTCCCGCAAACCGCGCACATTGAAACACTCGGATTGTTCTCCTTGCGGGACCGGTCGGCTATTCGGACGGCGTGATGGTTTTGCATAGATGCCGGCGATAGTAGTTGAGCTCGGCGATCGACGCGAGGATGTCATAGTAGGCGTCGTGTGGTTTGCCTTCCAAGTCGCTCGTCTCGAAAGGCAGGTATTCTTTGATCAGCGAGGCGTCTTCTTTGTCGAATTCCGGTTGTCCCAGCCAACCTTGCCACTGTTGTTTCAGCGTTGACACATCAAGCAGCCGATAGTGCAGGCGGCCGATCAATGCGGGATAATGCATACAGGCCAAGCGCCAATCGTTATGCACACTGTTGCCCGCCATGACCGGCCGTTCCTTGATGTCGTCCGGCGCCGGTCCGACTAGACGATCGAGGTAGGACGTGATGTGTGTCTCTGCGGTGTGAGCATCTAGGGCGTGCTCGGAACGACACTCCGCCAGGAGATCGGGCAGATTCTGCTCGACCCACTCCGAAATCGTGGCGCCGTCTTTGAGTCGTAATAAAAGATTCAATCCCTTGTCGGCCGGCTGCAATAACTGCAGATGCACGTCCGTCGCCAAGACGGCCACTTGAAGGAGGTGCGCCTTCTCCGGATCCAAATCCGTGAATTCAAGATCGAACCATATATATCGGGGAGCAGGCTCCGTGGTACTCATACCGGCATCATGTCGCACCGGACTTCCTTCGTCAACCCGACGATCGGTTTTGCTTTTCAAGGCGTCCAAAGGCAGGCATGGTATCCACTCCGCAAGTTCATCACCAAACCGGGGAGTGATCAAAGTGTCTTTTGAAAGTGGTTCCATCAGTTGCCGTGCCTTTTTTGTTCCGCGCGATCTGCCGGCCGATGCCGTCGAACGATTCGCCGCCCATGCCGCGCCATCGCTCGAAAGTCTCAAGGACGAATCCATTCAAGGATGGGTCGGCGGACGCCATCTGCTGGACCGGGTCATCACCGAAGACAACGCCCATTACGGGGGGCATCTGCGGCTGACGCTGATGCAGGCCGACCGCAAGATTCCACCCGCGCTGCTGAAGGCGGAGCAGACCATGGAAGAACTTGCCCATCTGCAGGCCACCGGCCTGCAGTTTCTGAACCGAAAAACCCGTTCCGAGATCAAGGAGCAGGTGGTCGACCGGCTATTGCCGCAAATGCCGCCGCAATTGAAAGGCATTCACTTTGTCCATTCCCCCAACGAGAGGATGGTGTACGCCTCCTGCATGTCCGAGAAGCAGTTGGACGCGTTTCAGATTCATTTCGCGCGCACGCTGGGCTATGCGCTTATTCCGGCCATGCCCGGCGAGACGGCGTTGCGGCGCAAGAGTTTGGATGTGGAAGAATTGCCGCCGTCCAGTTTCTCCCCGGATCTGGATGATCGGCAAGTGAGTTACGTGATCGGCGAAGATTTTCTGACTTGGCTATGGTACATGTCGGAGGTGGAGAAGGGGGCTATCCTGTTGGAGGAGATCGGGGAAGTGGCCGTGCTGATTGAGGGGCCGTTAACCTTTCACATGGAAGGAGACGGTGCGCATGTGACCGTACTCCGCAAAGGCGCGCCGTTGGTCAGCGCGGAAGCGAAGACCGCGTTGCTCGTCGGAAAGAAACTGCGCCAGGCGCGTGTGAACATGGTCTTGGGGGAGCAAGCCTGGGTCTGCACCTTGGATGCGGATCAATTTGTATTTCGCGGCCTTAAATTACCGGAAAGCGAAGAGAAACTCGATCCGATCAGCCGGTTTCAGGAACGGATGCTCAAGCTGGACCGGTTCGTGGACCTCTTTTTCCGGCTGTACGATGAATTTCTGTCGCGCCGAAGCCGCCCGGAGGAGTGGCAGGACGAAGTCACGCGCATTCGTAAATGGGTCAGCGATCGTCAGGCGGCACATTAGGCGGGCCCGCTTTCCGGCTATCGGCGGTTAGCGGCTCGTTTCGCGTTCCGCGGTGAATATGTTCCGGTAAGCGTTGACGGTTTCGATCGCCGTGCGCTTCCATGAAAACTGTGCGGCCCGATCCAGTCCCCTGATGCGAAGCGATTCCGCAAGTGCGAGATCCGTCAGTACCGATAGCATGGCTTCCATCAAGGCATCCGGATTCTCCGGGTCTACGAGGATCGCCGCATTCCCGGCCACTTCGGGTAGGGACGCGCGGTTACTGCACACGACCGGGGTTCCGCTCGCCATCGCTTCCAAGACAGGCAGTCCGAACCCTTCATAGAGGGAAGGCAGGACAAAGAGATCCGCTTCCTGATAGGCGCTCAGCAACGCTTCGCCCGATATATAACCCGGCCAATCGATATGCTCCTGCAATTGCTCCGCAGCAATTAGTTCCTGAACTTGCGGGTAGCGTTCGTCGCGCGGGCCGATGATCCGTAACCGCGCAGGCACCGTGCCGTGTTTCACAATGCGACCGAAGGCGTTCAAGAGGCCGGGCACATTCTTGTACGGGTCCATGCGGCCCACATAGAGAATGATCTTCTCGTCACGAACGGGGCGACGCGGGGCCGGTTCATAGCGATCCGCGACCCCCTCGTAGATTGCGACAACGCGATGACTTTCCTCTTCAGGAATGGCCATATGGCGGAGGATGTCGTTGCGCGACGATTCACTGACCGTAATGATCAAATCCGCGCGCCGCCCGACTTGTCGCATCACCCAACGATACAAAGGATGAAACCGTGTTTTCAGTGCGCGAGGCGTGTGTTCCGGAAACATCAGCGGAATGAGATCGTGGATGGTCACCACGCATGCGGTTTGACCCCGGCGAGCAGCGGGGAAGGCGGGGAACGGGATCATAAAATTGGTGGAATGAAATACATCGAGCCGCTCCTCCCGCATCACGCCGGGCATGCTGACCTGATTGCGCGGCGAAAACGGCCCATACGGAATCAAGCGAGAGTCGAAGTTCGGGACCTGATGCAGCGAAGCATAGGCGAGCGTGCGTTCGCGGACTTCCTCATGTTGGAAGAACAGCATGTACTCATTTTCCGCATCTGTGCAGGCGAGGTGCCGGATCAGCTCCTGGGTATAGGACCCGATACCCGTGATTTCGGGGAAGATCCAACGCGCATCCAACCCGATTCTCATGAAATCACCTTCCGGTAGAGTTCCCAAGTATGGCGGGCCGTTTCTTCCCATCGATAGGTTGCCGCTTGTTGCACGCCTGCGGCGCTCAGCGCCTTACGCCGATCGGTATTATGGAGCAAGGCTTCCGTCGCGCGGGCCCACGCTTCCGCGTCATAACCGTGCACATAGGCCGCCGCATCGCCCAAGACTTCGGGTAGGGAGCCGGCGCGCGACGAGAGCACGGGGATGCCGCAGCGCATCGCTTCCAGGGGGGGGAAGCCAAATCCTTCATAGAGCGACGGATAGACAAATAGCTCCGCCCCGGCATAGAG
>SKXR01000050.1 GCA_007128275.1 Kiritimatiellia bacterium | reverse complement strand
AGGGTGGAGCAACTGTCCGGCGCTGCTATTCGTCCTGCGCCACGGGCATATACAGGTTCTTTGTATAATCCCGCAACATCCGCGCGGCACTGAAAGCCGGAATAATGGTGGCCATGCTTTCCTTCATGATTTCCACCCATTTCACGGGCACGCCCTTCTTACGCTCGCTGTAGAAGGCGGGCACAACCTGTTCCTCCATGATTTCATAGAAGGACGAGGAATCCTCATAATCCTGCATTTCTTCGTTATCGTATTCGCGACCATCGCTGATCAGCCAGCCGTTCTTGCCATTGTACGCTTCCGGCCACCAGCCGTCGGAAATGCTGAGATTCGGCGCGCCGTTCATGGCGGCTTTCATGCCGCTCGTTCCGCTCGCTTCCCGCGGCCGGCGCGGCGTGTTTAACCATACGTCCACACCCTGGACCAGGTGCCGGGCCACGCGCATCTCATAATCTTCCAGGAAAATGATCTTTCCGGAGAGATCGGAATGAAAGGCCAGGTTGAAGATGTCGCGCACCAGTTCCTGCCCGGGCATGTCGGCGGGATGCGCCTTTCCGGAAAAGATGAGTTGCACGGGTCGTTCGGGATTGGTCAGGATCTTCTTCAACCGATTGTAATCCTTGAAGATCAAACCGGCGCGCTTGTAGGTCGCAAAGCGGCGAGCGAACCCGATGGTCAACACGTTCGGATCCAAGAGGTGGTTCACTTCCCGCATTTCGTCCGGGCTCTTGCCGTGACGCCCGAATTGCTGGACCAAGCGTGTGCGGACCAAGCGGATCATGCGATCCTTCTGATGATTATGCGCCTCCCAGATGTCCTTGTCGGAAATATTGCGGATGCCTCCCCAGAATTCCGTATCCGTGAGGCGCTCGTTCCAGTCCGTGCCGAGTTCCTCTTCCACCAGGGTCCGCATGTCATGGCCCAACCAGGTGGCGACATGCACGCCGTTGGTGACGTACTCGACGGGATGATCAGCGGCGGCTTTGCCCGGGAAGAGGTGATGCCACATGTGCGAGGACACTTCGCCGTGCAACTTGCTGACGCCGTTCACCTTGCGGCTCATGCGAATGGCCAGGGCGGTGAGATTGAAGGGTTGTCCCCCGCCTTCAGGATACGAGATGCCCAGATCGATCAATTGCTTCGTCTTTACGCCCATACCCTTGGCATAGGAATCCACATATTTTTCCACCAGATGCGTGTCAAAGACCTCGTTGCCCGCCGGTACCGGCGTGTGCGTGGTGAACACCGTATCGGCAGCGATGGTCTTGACGGCGTCGTCCCACGAGCGTCCGTCGCGCAGATATCCGCGCAACCGTTCCAAGGCCAGCAACGCGGAATGCCCCTCGTTCATATGCCATACGGCAGGATGCAAGCCGAGTTCCTTGATCACCTGCGCGCCGCCGAGTCCGAGCACAAGCTCCTGGCACAGACGCATTTCGCGTCCACGCACATACAATTGTGAAGTGATCGGACGGTCCGCCAGGTCGTTTTCGGCAATGTCCGTATCCAGCAGGTACAGGTTTACGCGGCCGACCTTCAGTTCCCAGACTTGCGCACGGACTTCGCGCCCGGGCAATTCGACCGAAACGGTCAGGTTATGCCCGCTGCTGGATTGCAGGGGCCGGAGCGGCAGACGGTAGAAATCGAAATCTACGAAGACATGGTCCTGATCCCCGTCGGAATCGACGGACTGGTGGAAATAGCCTTTTCGGTACAGAATACCGATGCCGACGAACGGCAGACCGAAATCGCTGGCGGCTTTGGCATGATCGCCGGAGAGCACGCCGAGTCCCCCGGAATAGATCCCCAGACATTCGTGCAACCCGTATTCCGTGCTGAAATAAGCCACGGGACCGTTGTCATACTCCGGAAACAACTCTTGGAACGGCGTCGTTTCCGGGGACATATAGCGGTCGAAATCCCGGATGACGCGCCGGTAATCGGACATAAAGGCGCCGCCGTCATTGATCAGCCGCTCCCATTGGTGGGGCTCGATGTTGATCAGTAACTGGACGGGATTCCGATAGGTCGCCCACAGGTTTGCGTTAATCATCGAGAAGAATCGGCGGGCGCGCGGGGTCCAAGACCACCAAAGGTTATACGCCAAATCCCGCAAACGCGAGACTTCAGGCGGAACCCGGATATCTGCCACTGGTACTGCTTCAATTGCCATTTCTAAACCCTTTCATCTCATTCATTTTTTATTGAAGCCGCAAGTAAAGGGGGCCGGCCCCTGGAGATCAAGTCTATTCTTTGTCAAAAATAAAGCGTTTTACATTGTCGTCGCATGAACGTCTCGCAAACAGCAAATCCCGCAGAGAATGACGGGAACAGCTTGCTTCGAACAGACCGGATATTCTACTGTTGCACTGCCGATGCCGGACAGATAATAGGAATATAACGTATGCGGACTCATCCGTGAATATATTGAGTAAGCTATTTCGCCTTCCTCTGAAGCTTGGTTTCTTCAAAAAAATCACGGTTCACATCATCATTGTGACGCTGTTTACCGGTGTCGCCATCACCGCAGCCACCGCCTACCAGTTCCGGCGTGACATCTACCGGCTGGAATATGACAGCGCGTACCTGGTATATGCGGCCACCATCAATTACTTGGCGGGCCATTATCATGGTCGCGGAGAATACGTTCAGCGAAGCATTGATTTCGTCTTGCGCCAAAAATTTCTTCGCTTGGATTATGATGGAGAACATGACATTTCCCATCGGCCAACCCATATCGTGATCTATGACGATCTCGGACGCATCCTCTACGAATATCGGGATTCGGACGACATAAAGCCTGCGGGCCCGGTGGATCCGGAAACCCTGCCCGCTGTACCGGTACTCGAGCACCAGCCTTTCTCCAGCGTCATCGAGGTGATCGGCCCGATCTCTGAAGACGGCCGCGCTCCCGGCAGCATCCTCATTCAGATCCCCACAACCATTCGCTTGCAAGTGACCCAACTGCTTTCCCGTTCCCTGCTGATCATGCTCTTGGTGCTCACCGCCACCATCGTCATGTCCATTCTCTTCACGCGGCAAGTGCTTGCTCCGATTCGAGCCCTCACCTCCGCCACACGGGCCGCGCACCGGGGGGATCCCTATCAAAGCGTGCCCGTCGTCACGGACGACGAGATAGGAGAGCTGACCGACACCTTTAACGAAATGACGCTCTCCGTGAATCGGCGCATGGATTTTATGCATCGCATGCAGGAGTGGACCGTCCGTATCGGTCGTCAGCTGGACACCCAACGACTCTTCGAGGCGCTCGGCGAAATGTTTGAACGCATGTCCATGGCCGATTCCTACCGGCTATATCTCCAGAATCCCGACACCGATAAGTTGGAAGTGCGTTTGGAATACGGCGGCGAGGATCTGCCCAAACCGGAAGAGGACGACCTGGCCCGTATGGCCCTGCAGGAACGCTGGACCATGTATCTCAAGGCGGGCGGCATTCCGGACAACGAACCCGTGGATGTGCTGGAACTAGCCATTCCCCTGCTGTCCGGAAAACACCGGGTCGGCGTGATTCGCATCGGACGCAAGAGCGACCGTTCCCTCTACGACGAGGACACGCTGACCATCCTGCAAACCCTCGCCCAACACGCTTCCGTGGCCATCGACAACGCAAACCTGTACGAACGCCTGGCCGCGCAGGAACGCATGGCCCAGGAAATGACCCTCGCGCGCCAGATTCAACAATCCATGCTGCCGCGCACCGCCCCGGAAATCGCCGGCTACGCCATCGTCGGCGGCAGCGCGCCCGCCCTTGAAGTCGGTGGCGATTACTTCGATTATGTCAGTCGCGACGGCCAATGCTACATGCTGATCGGCGACGTGTCCGGCAAGGGCGTGCCCGCCGCGCTGATCATGAGCATTGTACGCGCACTGATTCATACCTACCTGGAATTCGAGACCTCGCCGAGCCGCGTCCTCTGCAACGTCAACCGCAATATCTCCGCCGATCTGGACCCCGAAATGTTCGTCACCATGTCGCACCTGCAACTCGACCCCGCGCATAACCGGCTCCTCGTGGCACGCGCGGGACACGAACCGGTGATGATCGTCCACGAGAACGGCGACGTGGAGAACCTCGCCCCGCGCGGCACGGCGTTGGGCATGCTGGAGGTGACCGACTTCGACGAGATGCTTGAGGAAACGTCGTGCGACCTTCGGGAAAACGATACCGTGCTGTTATACACCGACGGCATCACCGAAGCGCAAAACATCGAACAGGAAGAGTTCGGTTATGACCGGCTGGAAGCGTTGGTCAAAGACCATATGCACCTGTCCGTAAATGACCTCTACGATACGATCATCAGCGCACTGCGCCATTTCACCGAAGGGGTCTCCCAATCGGATGATATCACGCTGGTCATCTTGCGACGGCTGAAGAGTAAAGACGCATAGCCCGTCCTTGCCGGCCGGCCGTTTCGAATATCAATCCTGCGCCACGGACGAGGAGCGCCCCACCAACCGGTAAATAGCCGTATCCGGCGTGTTGTTGGTATCCCCCAACGCGCGCGATTGCCAAGGCAGACGCTCCACGCCGCTCGTCGCCACCGCAACCCAATCCGGGTTCACGAGTTGGCTTGCGCGCTCCAATCGATAGCGCCATCCGTGATACGAAGTATACGTGAAGGCGAACTCCGTGGCGTGCTGCGTCATGGACGGGCTGTTCATGATTAAGGGATTCTCACCATGGACCAACAGATTCGCCTCGTCCCACAGCGGCAACAGATACTGCATCGCGGCGGGGAAACGAGCCGCCCAGGCCGGTTCGTTATGCGCATGTCCGCAAACAACCCGCATCTGCAAGTCGGCGTTCGGCGCGTATCCGTCGCGTAGCAGATGGTCGTACACGGTCCAAATGGACCAAATACCCGAACCTTCGTCGGTGCCGCCGTCCAAATAGAAGCGCACGCCTTTGGTGTCGTTCGACCCGAGCCGGGCGACCAGATTCGGCGCCGTCCAATACGACGGGGAAAACGCCCCCACCTTGCCGAACACGCCGTCGCCTTCCAGCCCCATGTAGGTCGAGATGAGGCCACCGAGCGATGAACCCGCAATCAGTGTGTTGTCCGGATCGTTAAGGGTGCGAAAGTGCGTATCGATGGTCGGACGGACGTTGTCCAGCACATAGGCCATATAGGCATCGCCGATGCCCTCATGCCCGTTCACCGCGTCACCGGGCGGACAATACTCCGCGAAGCGATTGCTGGTATTGTCCATGCCCACGATGATGACCTCACGTACTCGGCCCTGGCTGATTTCGCGTGTGGCCGACACCTCAACATCCCATGAACCATAGTCACCGCCCGGAAAGAAAATGTTCTGTCCGTCATGCATATACAAGACGGGATACCGCTTCCATGTGTTCTCCCCATATCCCCGCGGAAGATAAATACGCACGTCCCGACCCGGGATCCCATCCACGCTCGACGCAATGTTGGTATGGGTGATTACCGCCGCACTTACGTTCGCCGGCGGATTGTAATTAAAAATCTGGCCGTCCTGCAGGACAAACATATCGAGTGGCGTGTAATAATTATTGTCTCCATAACCGGGATACGGGGCATTATCCCAGTACAACACACCATTCAAATGGCCGTATGGCACAAATTCCAGTCCTTCGCCTTCCTCGCCAAGGCCTGATATCCTATACAGAAATTCGCTTTCCGTCCGCCCGTCGCCGATCCATTCCATCGGGGGACTACTCACAAAATTGGTTCCGACCTTGTAGAGGATATGGACGTTGGTCCACGCCGAAAGGTAGTAAATGGTTTTGCCGGTATACGGCGCGACCGGTTGCGCGGGGACGGACCTCTCCAGGTTCGGCCCCGTCATCCAAGCCACATTCGTTCCTTCGCAATGCAGCTCCCGTGTGTTGACCCGCGCGATGTACTTGTATTCCAACTCCGTACCCGCCTGCACGGCCACGTGACCGGTCCAGACATTGCCGGGCGTCCAATAAAGGCGGGTGGCTTCCACCGGATTCCAGGAGCCCAGATCCGGATGATTACCAACAACGTACACGCTCCGCGAAGGACCGACGTCCTGCGTATGCGCGAACGATACCGGTTCCCGATGCGGACTGGCACCCTGTGCCGTGACACCGGTCATGGCGATAATGATCCCCAACATCCCTCTCATCATGATTGCATGGCCAGCACCCAGCCGGCGACCTCCTTGAAATCCGTGCTGCGGTCAAATCCCAGTTCGCGGATCTTTTCCATAGCCAACTGACTGTCCGCGGGTCTCGCGGCTATGCGCGCGGGGGGCATCGTCACCGGACAAAGAGGACTCGCATCCACTCCCATTATGTCCGCGAGTTCCAAGGCCCATCGATACTGGGTTTGCCCGCGCGGGCCAGCATAATGATACACACCCGCTGCATTGCGGTGCAGCAGAAAATACACGACTTCCGCTACATCGCGGATATCCGTCGGGAACCGCATGGTTCGGTTATCCAGCTCCGCAGGTTCCCGTCCGGCGATAACCTGCGCCGTCTTGGCAATGAACCCGGACTCCTCGAACGACGGGCCGTACCCCATCAATAAGGGAATGCGCACGATCAGGCTCGATGCCCGTTCCCGAGCAAGGTCTTCCGCTTCCACCTTGGATTGTCCGTACACATTTATCGGACGACGCTCGTCTGCTTCACGGTAGGGCGGCTGATTCCCGTCAAATACATAATCGGTGCTGATGAACACGAGCCGCGACTCCGCCGGCAACGTATCCACCAACGTCCGCACCGGCGCGACGTTCAGGCGCCGGGCCTCTTCCTGTTCCCGTTCACAGAAATCCGGATCCCGATAGGCCGCGCAATGAATCACCGTATCCGGACGCACTTCTTCAAGCACGTTCCGAAACGCGCGCCCGTCGCGTATATCCACCGACCGCACGCCTTCCTGCGCATGGCGAAACCCCACGCCGATGACCCGATGCTCCGCAGAGAAACGTTCCATGACGGCGCGCCCGAGAAAACCGCTCGCGCCGGTGACCAACAGAATAGTGCTGCGATGTTGCATTGTGCCGGTGTTCTTCCTACCATGTGCCCGCAATACGTGTCTGACGCCTGACCTCCGGGAAAACGAGCGACGTCACCATAGAGTCGAAGGGCGTTCCATTCAACTCCCAATCGTTTCACGGCGGGGAGCACAAGGATATACCATGATGGCCGATAAGAAACGCAGCAATCCGTTAATGAATCAGTCGCCGGGACTCGAAAAGGTGACCACCCTGCTGGCGGTATCCAGTTGCAAGGGCGGCGTGGGCAAATCGACCGTGGCGGTGAACCTCGCCTGCACCCTTTCCCGCACCGGCGCCAAAGTCGGGATCTTCGACGCGGACGTGTACGGCCCGAGCCTGCCGACCATCGTCCGCCCCCCAAATACCGACCTGTTCAGCAGAAACGACTTGATCCTTCCCCTCAACTTCAAGGGCATCAAGGTCATGTCGTTCGGCTATGTGCCGACCGGCCCCGGCGGAAGCGGCGCGGCGATCATGCGCGGCCCGATGGTCACACAGATCATCAACCAACTACTCACCGGTACGGAATGGGGCGAACTGGATTACCTGATCATCGACATGCCGCCCGGCACGGGCGACGTGCAGTTGACCCTGACCCAGGTCATTCCCATCACCGCCGCCGTCATTGTGACCACCCCGCAGGAACTGAGCTTTGTCGATGTGGTCAAGGGCATCCAGATGTTTCACAAGCTTAAGGTGCCCACCGTCTCCGTGATCGAGAACATGGCCTATTTCCAGTGCGACGGGTGCGACAAGAAGCATTACCTGTTCGGCACCGGCGTGCGGCAGCGATTGGTCGACCAGTTCGGGATCAAGAACTCCTTTGAGATCCCGCTACTGCCCGATCTGTCGCGTCTCAGCGATGCCGGCACCCCCCTCGTATTGGAACAGCCGGACCATCCTGTGGCACAAACGTTCCGCGAGATCGCAGAAGCGACGGTTACGGAGATTGGCCGAATCCGGGAAGGCGCTGTGGGCATGCCCGAGATGCGGTTCGTCATCGGACGCGGCATCGTCGCCACCTGGCCGGACGGACGGGAACAGGATATCGACCCCGCCGAACTGCGCCGCCGTTGCCGGTGCGCGCATTGCATTGAGGAAATGACCGGCCAACAGATTTTGGATCCGTCCTCGGTCCCGGAGGACATCTACCCCACCGAAATCCATCCGATGGGCAACTACGCCGTTGCCGTCAATTGGAGTGACGGCCATAACTCCTCGATCTATCCCTACGATCTGATCGCGGAGATGGCCGCCCCCTGATACCCGTTTCCAATTCGTACCGGTACATATTCAACCCACCCCCTCCAAAGGAAGGGATATTAAGGCATTTCCCCTCCTGGGAGGGGTGGCCCCGCGCCTTGGCGGGGCCGGGGTGGGTAGGACATTATCCCGAACAGTATTCGAGGATGGTATCAGTTCCCCAATCAGTACTTGACCGTGCAACCGTACGGTCGCGTCACCGGCGTAGCTACTTCTTCGCCGGCCATGGATTGCGTCAGCGCGGACACTACATAGTTTTCCGCCCGCTCGATATCCGCTTGATTAGCGGACCGGATGCTGTCGATGGCGCCCTGATAGATCAGGATCCCGTCGGGATCAATGACGTACATGTGCGGCGTTACCTGCGCCCCGTAGAGACGGCCGACATCACCCGGCGCATCGTACAAATACGCCGTATGATTCGCACCCTTCTCCTCGCTCACCCGCGCCGCATCTTCCGGTGTGTAATACCCCTGCGAGCCGGGCTTGGACGAGCAGATCGCGAGCCACACCACGCCTTGCTCCGTGTACTTCTCTTGCAGGCGCTGCATTTCACCCGCATCATAGAACTTCACCACAAACGGACAGCCGTGGTTGATCCATTCCAGCACCACATATTGGCCCTCATAATCGGACAGCGTATGCTCGTTACCCAAGACGTCCGTAAGCGTGAAGTCCGGCGCCTTTTCACCAATCACGGCTTCCGCACCCGCCTTGACCGCGTAGGTACAACCCGCCAACAGGGTGACCGCCACCACTTTTGTAAGTATATTACTCATGCCTTTCTCCTCCATTATTTGCCCATTTATTAATCCGTCGCGATACGTCGGGCGCACGTCTCACGACTCTCCGATATCTATAGCTTGTCCAACGCATCCAACACGGTGCCCGGCCTCAAGATTTCAGGCAACGTCGTGTATGTCGCTTCCGGTCCTTTGCCGTATAGTACATAGAATGGAATACTGTTCCGACCGTAGCCTTCCAGCACGCGTCCAATCGTGTCGTCACGGTTCGTCCAATCCGCTTTCAAGGCGATGACGCCGCGCTCTTCAAAGGCCTCGCGCACGCGCGCCGAAGAGAACGCCACCCGTTCGTTGACCTGACAGGTGAGACACCAGGCCGCGGTGAAATTGATGAACACCGGTTTACCTTCGGCGCGCAACGCTTCCAGCCGTTCCTCCGTAAACGGTTCCCACTGCACGCCGCCCTGCTCGCCCGCAGTACCGGCGGTCAATTCAACCGGGGCCAGTCTATCCGCGGCCACCACCCCGCCGACAAGCCCACCGAGCATGAGTACGGACGCGATGATCTTGGCCGTCAAACGAACCGGGAACGCGCGCGATATGACGCCCCACCGGCCCAACACCCAGCCGCCGAGTCCAACAAGAAACAGGACGCCAATCAACACAATCACGGCTTCGCCACCCGCCATGATGTTCAAGACCCAAGCCAGCCAGACCACCGTCGCGACAAGCAACCAGCCCATGCTCTGTTTCAAAGTCTCCATCCAGGGTCCCGGCTTGGGAACGCGCGACAGCCATTGTGGAAATGCCGACAACAGGACATACGGACTGGCCATGCCGAGACCGAGAAATGTAAAGATAAGAAGCGCTTCGACGGGCGATAACGTCAACGCGTATCCGAGCGCCGCGCCCATGAACGGCGCGGTACAAGGGGTCGCAATCACCGTGGCCAATGCGCCGCTGAAAAACGAGCCCGTCCAACTCGCGGATGAGGTCGCCTTTTGGCCCAATCCCAGCCAGGCCGTGCCCACCTCGAACACGCCGAACAGGTTCAGGCCCAACAGGAAGAAGAGCACCGACATGCCGATGAGAAATATCGGCGATTGGAGGTGAAACCCCCATCCCAACTGTTCGCCGCCCGCGCGCAAAGCAATCAATAACCCCGCAAGAACCCAGAAAGAAACCAGTACGCCGAAGGCAAATAAGGCGCCGTGTTTCCAGACGGCGGCGTGCTCTTCCTGGGCTTGGCGTACGAATCCCATGACCTTAATGGAAATGATCGGGAATACGCAGGGCATGAGATTCAGGATAAGCCCGCCAAGAAATGCAAAGACCAATGCCACGGCGAAGCCCGATACGTCGGAGGGCGCGGACGGTAGCGCTGCGGCGATCCCCGCCTTTTCTTCGCTCAGTTCGACGTCCACGTAGAGCGCCTTTTCCGAGCCCGGTCCTCGCCAACCGTCTTCGGAAACGAGGACGCCACGGATACGATCCGGCTGATGGTCGTAAGTGGTGTCCTGGATCAATTCAAACGCGTAGCCGCGGTCCGTTGGGCTCCAATTTTGCGGCGGCAAGTATTCGACCAGCTCCGGATCCAACGCATAAAAGCGAGCGTCTGTGATTTCGCCGTCGAACCAATCCGGGGACAGGGCGTGAATGGTGAGTCGGCCATCGGCTCGGTGCCCCTCAAAAGACCAATCCACATCCTCCAACGGCAATTCCGCGCGGGCCGTCGAGAACCGCTCCACCCAATCCTCGTTGTGCGTCGTATCGTCGCTCGCCACGTCCAAGGTCAGGGCCAGGTCGGCGCCCCCCGGCAAACAGATTTCCTTGCATTCCAACCAATCCGCCCGGACCTTGAGCGTGACCGAATCGCCCGGATCCAGATCGGCCGGCGGCGTGATTTCCACGAGCAACAACACGTCGCGCTCGAATCCGTACGTGACCAACCCGCCCATCTCAATGTACTCGGGATACGGCCACTGAATCTCACCGGCCTCGAACCCATCGGGCAGATCCCACACCAGCATGGTTTCCAAGCCCGAATCCGCAGGATTCACCCAGTACGTATGCCAATGCGGATCATGCCGCAGACTCACGGCCACCCAGAACGGGACCCCCGGCTGGATCGACGCCATCTCGGAAACCAATTCCGCTTCCACATACTCAGATCGAACCGGCCCCTCCGTCGCAGCGCCGAAAACACCGACCGTGGACAGGAAGAGGCACAGAAACGCGAATAAAAAGGGGGGTCTTGCCATGTAACGAACCATACGATCTCCTTGAGTTTCAAAGTGTTGGACGCTTGAAGAGCTCACTCGTTCGATACGAGCGAGAAAAACTCCATGCGTCGCTATTGTTGAGTCGGCCGGATAACGCTTGTCTTACAAGGTATTTTGACTCATTCTGAGTTGCTATATCGCTACGGGTACGTATATTTGCTCGCCAGCCAATGAAGCGATGCTATTATTGACATCACCAAATTGAATCTGTCAGGAAGACGTTCGATTCCCGACTCCCCTATCCAGCGATTACCAGGGGGAATCATATATGACTACTGATTTGAATAACAGATTGTATTTGCACAAGGTGAACGGTGAAAAAGGCCTGTCGCTGAAACAGGCCTACCAGCGCGATTTCCGTGTAACCGAGCAATACCGCGAAACCCTGCCGGACATGCAGAACGCGTCCGAGGCCTTGCAGGGTGCGAACGTGGCCATTCAGAAGGTCGGGATCTCCAACTTTAAGTTGCCCCTGAAATACCGTACGCATACCGGCGAAGCCATCACGCTGGAGACGAGCGTCACGGGGAGCGTATCCCTGCAACCGGACCTTAAAGGCATCAACATGTCCCGGATCATGCGGAGCTTCTACGACTACCAGGATGATGTGTTTACGCTGGAAACGCTCGGCCGCATTCTCCAATCCTACAAGCAGGACGTGGGCGGCCAAGACGCGCACCTGCGGCTGACCTTTTCCTATCCCCTGTTGCAGAAAAGTTTGCGCAGCGAACTGTTCGGCTGGCAATACTACGACGTGGTCTTCGAAGGACGCATCGACGCCGAGAACCGCGTGCGGACGTTTATCCACTTTGATTTTGTCTATTCGTCGGCATGTCCCTGCTCCGCCGAACTGGCGGAACACGCCCGGGAAGTTCGCGAAATCTACAGTATCCCGCACTCCCAGCGCAGTAAAGCGCGGGTCTTCGTCGAAGTCCAGCCGGGCGCCGAGGTGACAATAGAAGATGTGCAAATGCACTGCCTGACCGCGCTCCAGACCGAAACGCAGGTGATGGTGAAGCGGGAAGACGAGCAAGCCTTCGCCGAGATGAACGGCGCGGCCATCAAATTCGTCGAAGACGCCGCCCGCCTGATCTACGAACAGCTCGATCAAGACGCGCGTATCAAGGATTTCGAGATCGCCTGCGCGCACCTGGAATCGTTGCACTCGCACGACGCCGTATCGGTCATCGCCAAAGGAGTACCCGGCGGGTATCGCGCTGACTTCGCGGACTTCAAGAGTCTTATTTGTTGATTGGTTACCGGAGATTCGTTATGGGTTCAGCCTGACGCGAACCATAACCCGACACATATCCTGAATCTCCACCCTCCAAAAACCCGTCTGCAATCCCCGGCACCCATGAAGACACCCGTACTATTCGACACGTTGACGCGCTCCGACCAGCCGCTCACACCCGACGACGGCGAGACGTTCCGTTTCTATTGCTGCGGCCCGACGGTCTACGGCCCGGCGCATATCGGCAACTTCCGCACCTTCCTCATTCAGGACGTCCTGCGCCGCGTCATCGAGGCCGGCGGCGTGAAGACCAAACACGTGCGCAACATCACCGACGTGGACGACAAGACCATCCGCCAATCGGAAGCCGAAGGGAAATCACTGAACGAGTTCACGGCCTACTGGCTCGAACGGTTCCATGCGGATTGCGCAGCGCTCAATCTTCTGCCGCCGCACGTGGAGCCCAGCGCCGTGGAACATATCCCATCCCAGATCCACATGATCGAACAGTTAATCGACAAAGGACACGCCTACGTCGCCGACGACGGGTCCGTCTATTATCGCGTGTCCTCCTTTGAGCGGTACGGCCGGCTCTCCAACCTGCAAGGCCGGGAAATCACGACCGCCGGCCCCGGCGCCGCCCAGTCCGACGACGAATACGACCGCGAATCGGCCGCCGACTTCGCGCTCTGGAAAGCGCACAAGCCTGAAGACGGACCGAACGCCTGGCCCAGTCCGTGGGGCGACGGACGGCCCGGCTGGCACATGGAATGCAGCGCCATGAGCGTCGAATATCTCGGCGACACCTTTGACCTGCACGGCGGCGGGGTGGACCTCATCTTCCCGCATCACGAAAACGAAATCGCCCAAAGCGAGGCCGCCACCGGCAAGCCGTTCGCCCGTATCTGGTTTCATTCCGCGCACCTGATGGTCGAAGGCAGCAAGATGTCCAAGAGTCTCGGCAATCTCTACACGCTCGAAGACGTGCGCGCGAAGGGATTTGATCCCATGGCCCTGCGCTACGTCATGATCTCGGGCCATTACCGCCAATCGCTTAACTTCACGTGGGACTCTCTCAAAGCCGCGCAGAGCGCCTTGCGCCGGTTACAGCAACTGGACGCGGATCTCGCTCGCGCCGCCGACGGCCAAGCCGTATCCGGCACCACCGACTGGGGTCCTTTCGAGCCCGTCTACGACGCGCTCGCCGACAACCTCAATACGCCCGACGCGCTCGGCCGCCTGTTCACGGCCATGCATGAGGTGGAACGCCAACTGCACGGACGCACCGTTGGCGCCGAAGAAGCGGCCCTGCTGCGGTCACAATTCACGCAAGCCCTCAACCTGTTCGGATTCTCCCTCGCCACCGACGACCAGAAAGCGGCACCGGAAGAAATTCAGCGCCTCGCCCAAGAACGGTGGGACGCCAAACAGGCCCGCGACTTCGCGCGCGCCGATGAACTGCGCACAAAGGTCACGGAACACGGCTGGACCATCCGCGACGCCAAAGACGGCTACGAACTCGTCCGTTCGTGAAACGAGCCCCGCCGGCCCCCGGCCGCCACGCAGCACCTTCACACATTTGTCATTCATATTGACGATCGTCACTTTCAGTGACAAATCACACGTTCGGGCGTCCTGTGTTATGAGACTTTGCATTCCCGTTCTTTTTGCTATGGTTACAAAATCTTTGATCAACGTTGCCCATGGAAGACATGAAAGAAAAATATCCGTTCAGCGAAATTGAACCCAAATGGCAGGCGTATTGGGATGAACATGGGTTGTTCAAAACCGATGTGGCGTCCGCCGAGAACAAATATTATTGCCTGATGATGTTCCCCTACCCGTCCGGCACCCTGCACGTCGGACACGGACGCAATTACATCATCGGCGACGCCGTGGCGCGCTATAAGAAGATGCGCGGACTCCGCGTCTTGACGCCCATGGGCTGGGACGCGTTCGGCTTGCCCGCCGAGAATGCCGCGATCAAGACCGGTACGCATCCGCGGGAAAGCACGCTGAATAATGTCGCCGTCATGAAACAACAACTCAGCGCCTGGGGTTGTTGCTATGACTGGGACCGCGAAGTCACTTCCTGCCTGCCGGACTATTACAAATGGACCCAATGGCTGTTCTTGAAGCTGTATGAACGCGGATTGGCCTACAAGAAGGAAGCCGCCGTGAACTGGGATCCGGTGGACCAGACCGTGCTGGCCAATGAACAGGTCCTGGCCGACGGCACGGCGGAACGGTCCGGCGCCAAGGTCGAACGGAAGATGCTGTCCCAATGGTTTTTCAAAATCACCGATTACGCCCAACGACTTCTGGACGATCTCGACAAATTGGACGGATGGCCGGAACGCGTTAAATCGATGCAGGAAAACTGGATCGGGCGCAGCGAAGGCGCGCGGATCAATTTCCGGCTCGCCCCGCGCGACAACGGCGGCGCGGACACTTCCGACGTGGTCCCTTGCTTCACCACGCGCGTGGACACGATTTACGGGTGCACCTACATGGTGTTGGCGCCCGAATATCCCGGGATCGCCGAACTGGTGAAAGGGTTGCCCGAGGAACAGGACGTGCTCGCGTTTGTCGAGAAAGCGGGTCGCCTGAGTGCCATCGAACGCACTACGGAAGGCGACAAGAACGGCATCTTCACCGGCCGTTACGTGATCAACCCGTACAACGAGGAAAAGATCCCGCTCTGGATCGGGGACTACGTGTTGATGGAATACGGCACGGGCGCGGTGATGGCGGTGCCGGCGCACGATACGCGCGACTGGGTGTTCGCCAAGAAATACGATCTACCGATCCGCCTTTCGATCCAGAACGCGGACCAGTCCCTGCAGTTGGAGGATATGGACGACGCCTACACCGAAGACGGAATCGTCGTCGATTCGCCGCCTTTCTCCGGTCTGCCGAATCGCGAAGCCATTCCGAAAATGGCCGCCCACGCGGAAGAAAACGAATTTGGCGGGCCGGTCATCCAATTCCGGCTTCGCGACTGGTTGATCAGCCGTCAACGGTATTGGGGCGCGCCGATTCCTATCATTTATTGTGACGTCTGCGGTATGGTACCTGTCCCCGAAGCGGATTTACCCGTTTTGCTACCGGACGACGTCGAATTCAAACCCTCCGGCGAGTCGCCTCTGAAACGGGCCGAATCCTTTGTAAACGTGCCCTGCCCGACATGCGGAAAGCCCGCGCGCCGTGAGAGCGACACGATGGATACGTTCGTGGATTCGAGCTGGTATTTCTTCCGGTATCTATCAGCGCGGGATGACACGAAGGCGGTCGACACGACACTCTGCGACAATTGGCTGCCGGTGGATCAGTACATCGGCGGCATCGAACACGCGATCCTGCACCTGATGTACGCCCGTTTCTTCACGAAAGCCCTCTACGACTTGGAGTTGATCCATTTCGAAGAGCCCTTTGCCCATCTGTTCACGCAGGGCATGATCACGAAACGGAGCGAGAACGACGGGCAACTGTATAAGATGTCCAAGTCGAAAGGCAATGTGGTGAGCCCGGAGGAATTGATTCGCGAGTACGGAGCCGACACGGTACGACTCTATACGCTTTTCATCGGGCCGCCCGAGAAGGAAGCGGAATGGAACGATGCCGGCGTGGAAGGCGCGTTTCGTTTTCTGCGTCGCCTATGGCGCCGGGTGTACGAGCACCGCGATCTCTTACGCGACGCGAAAGCGCTGACGCCCGACATGGCCACCATGGAGAAGCCCGAACGGGATCTGTACCGAAAGCTGAACGAATCCATTCAGCGGATCACGCGCGACCTGGAAGGCGATTTTCATTTCAACACCGCCATCGCGCAAATCATGGAATTGATGAACGCCGTCGACGCACTGAAGGTTAACCCTGACAGTTCGGAACAAGTACGCGCCGTGTTCCACGAAACCGTGGAGACGATCGTGGTGCTCATCTCGCCCTTCGCGCCGCACATCGCCGAAGAGTTGTGGCAGGAGCTGGGACGCGCGCCAAGCATTTTGAATGCGGAATGGCCGAGAGTGAACGAGGCGGCCCTGTACCGCGAGGAGGTGGAAATCGTGCTCCAAGTGAATGGGAAACTGCGCGGACGGATCCTCGTCGGAGCCGGAGCCGACCAAGCGTCGATCGAGCAGGAGGCGTTGGCCGACCCGCAAGTGCAGAAATGGATCGAAGGCAAGACGGTGCGCAAGGTCATTGTCGTGCCGGGCAGACTGGTTAATATCGCGGTCTCATGATATGAGCGCCCAACCGGAAGAAGCATCGACACCTCGCGGCCCCTGGAAACTGTGGTTCTATCTGACCAAGGAAGAGCGGCGCCTTGTGCTCGGCATACTGGTCTTGGCCTTAATCGGCCTCGCCGCCCGTTACATGCACCTCCGGAATCAGCGACCCGACCCCCTCCCCGCCGCGCCCGCCGCAGAAATACGCTGACGGATATCCTTGACACCACACGGTCCCTGCATCCGTTTATCTGCTTATCCTTCATACTGCATCACAATGCATTACGCATTTTCATATGTCATACAAATCGACGATCGTCAGAATGAATGACAGTTTCTCGCTCTCGTTGTTTATGAAGAAGCGATCTGAAACGCTGGGGTGTGACCTGCGGGCATGGGTTGTCCCGGGCCTATAACTCACAGCGAAGACGCCAGTTCAGCGAACTGGATGGCTATGCGGGCGGCGGTTCCGCCCCGCCATTGCTCACCGACGCCCCATGCTTCGGCTTACGCGGCCAGGCGCGCAACACGGCTTGGACGAGCGTGGCGAGCGGGATGGCGAAGAAGACACCCCAGAACCCCCACAAGCCGCCGAAGACGAGGAGCGCCACGATGACGGCGACCGGATGCAGGTTAACCACTCCCGACAGCAGGAGCGGCGCGAGCAGATTGCCGTCCAGAAGCTGAATCACCAGATAAGCGATGACGATGTAGAAGAATTCCGGAGCAAGGCCGAACTGGAAATAGCCCATCAACGCCACAGGCAAGGTCATCACGGTGGCGCCGATATACGGGATGAGCACGGATAGTCCGACAAAGAAGCCGATCAGCATGGCGAACTCGAGGCCCAGTAGATAGAAGGTCAGCGCGGTGACCGCCCACACAATCAGAATCTCCCAGAACTTGCCGCGAATGTAGTTCCCGATCTGCCGATCCACATCCTGCCAGACTTCCGTGGTCAGGCGGCGATCTTCCGGCAGCAATCCGCCAAACCAGGAGCTGATGGCTCTCTTGTCCTTCAGAAAAAAGAAGACCAGCAACGGCATCAGGACAAGATAAACCAGAAACGCAATCAGGCCTCGCAAGGAAGCCATGGAGATGGATAACACGCGCTGGCCCAACCGGCCTACTTCCTGACGCAACATATCCACCAGCCCGACCACTTGTTCGCGGGACACGATCTCAGGATACCGTTCAGGAAGTTGCATCAGCTCCATTTGAGCCCACTGGATCATGCTGGGCAATTGCTGCACCACCTGAATCACTTGGCGCGACAACATGGGGAGCAATGCGAACAGCGCCACCAACAGGAACGCCATGAAGATGGTGAATACCAGCATGACGGCAGGGAAACGCGGCATGCGCTTGTGCTCCAGCCAACCCACAATACCTTCCAGAAGATAGGCAAGGACGACGCTCGCCAGAACGGGCGCAAGTATCCGGCCCATGTAGAGAATGATCAGCGTCCCCACCACCAGAAACGCGGTGAGGATCACGACCTGCGGGTCGGACAAATTTCGTCTAAACCACTCGCGAATGACTTGCATGGTTGATTAATCGGATTGCTTGGACAGATATTCCTGCACGTAATCCTTAACACCATCTTCCAAGGATGTAAACGGCGTGTCATAGCCCGTCCGTTTGGCCTTGGCCATATCAGCCTGTGTGAAATATTGATACTTGCCCTGTAATTCCGCAGGCATGTCGATGTAGTGGATATTCGGTTCACGCCCCATGGCAGCGAATACCGCGTGGGCCAGATCGTTCCACGAACGGGCCTGACCGGTGCCGCAGTTGAACAGTCCGGATACCTCGGGATGCTCCAGGAAATGAAGCGTCAGGGCGACGGCATCCTTCACATACACAAAATCGCGCACTTGTTCGCCGTCTTGGTACTCCGGCTTGTACGACTTGAAGAGGCGCACCTCGCCCGTGTCCCGAATCTGTTCATACGCCTTGTGTACCACGGACCGCATGTCGCCTTTATGGTCCTCGTACGGACCGTAAACATTAAAATATTTGAGCCCCGCCATCATGCCGAGCAAACCTTTTTGCAACGCCCACAAGTCGAACATGTGCTTGGAGTAGCCGTACATGTTCAGCGGACGCAACGTCGGCGTGACCTGATCCTCGTCCGAATAGCCGAGCGATCCGTCGCCGTAGGTGGCGGCGCTGGACGCGTACACGAAGCGGGCGGCATGCGTAAGGCACCATTCGCAGAGCTCGCGCGTCGTACGGTAATTATTGTCGGCCAGATACGCCGCGTCGCGCTCCGTCGTCGCGCTGCAGGCCCCCATGTGCAGAATGGCGCGCACCCCGTCCAAACGGTCCTGCCGGATCAGAGCGCGGAATTCGTCCTTGTCGAGGTAGTCCTCGTAGCGCAGTCCCACGAGGTTCTTCCATTTTTCGGACGTGCCCAACTCATCCACAACGACAATCTGATCCTCGCCGCGCTCGTTCAGGCCCGCAACGATGTTGCGCCCGATGAACCCGGCCCCGCCGGTGACTATGATCTTTCTGCTCATTCTGCGGTATACACTTCGCGTATGCGCTGAATCGTGTTTGTCGTGGACCGACCCTCTACCAGCGGCGCCAACACAACCTTGCCGCCGTGTTGTTCAACCACCTCGCGGCCACTGACATAGTGCGCCCAGTCTTCGCCTTTGACCAGCACATCCGGAATGATCTCGGCAATCAACGGCGCCGGCTCGTCTTCGTCGAAGAGTACGACATAATCCACGCATTCCAAGGCCGCCAACACGGTCGCCCGCTCGTCCTGGCCGTTCACGGGGCGCTGATCCCCCTTTCCTTGCTTGACCGAGCGGTCGGAGTTCACCCCCACCATGAGGACGTCACCCTGTTGCCGGGCAAAGGTGAGATAGGAGATGTGGCCCGAATGCAGGATATCAAAGCAACCGTTGGTGAAGACGACGGTCTTCCCCTCGTCTTTCAACCGCGCGCGCTCGGCCGGGAGGGCGTCGCGCGCGATCACTTTGGAATCCGCGGTTCTCACACCTTCATGTTGTCCGCGACGGCCTGCCCGAACTCGCTGCATTTAAGGAGGGTCGCGCCGTCCATGAGCCGCTCGAAATCGTACGTCACTCGTTTCTGGGCAATCGTGGTCTCCATCCCCTGCACGATGAGATCCGCCGCCTCCGTCCAGCCCATGTAGCGGAACATCATTTCACCGGACAGAACCAGCGAACCGGGGTTCACTTTGTCCTGCCCCGCGTATTTCGGCGCGGTGCCGTGCGTGGCTTCGAAGATCGACGCGCCGGTTTCGTAATTGATGTTGGCGCCCGGCGCAATGCCGATGCCGCCCACACAAGCCGCGAGCGCGTCCGAGATGTAGTCGCCGTTCAGGTTCATGGTCGCGATCACATCGTACTCGTTCGGGCGCGTGAGAATTTGCTGAAGGAAGGCATCGGCGATCACGTCCTTGATGACAATGTCTTCGCCGTTGTTCGGGTTCTTGACCACCTGCCACGGGCCGCCGTCGAGGTCTTTGGCGCCGAACAACGTCTTGGCCGTCTTGTAGCCCCAATCGCAAAACGCGCCTTCCGTGTACTTCATGATGTTGCCCTTGTGGACCAAGGTCACCGACTTGCGGTTGTTGTCGATGGCGTACTGGATCGCGTCGCGTACCAGCCGCGTGGTGCCTTCTTCGGAGATCGGCTTGATCCCGATTCCGGACGTGTCCGGAAAACGAATCTTCTTCACACCCATTTCGTTTTGCAGGAAGTCGATGACCTTCTTGACTTCCGGTGTACCGGCCTGCCACTCCACCCCTGCGTAAATGTCTTCGGAATTCTCACGAAAGATGACCATATCGGTGAGTTCCGGCTTCTTCACCGGGGACGGCACGCCGGTGTACCAACGTACGGGACGCTGGCAGACGTAGAGATCCAGCATCTGGCGCAAGGCCACGTTCAAACTGCGGATACCGCCGCCCACGGGCGTCGTGAGCGGCCCTTTGATGGCCACGAGAAACTCCTTGATGGCCGTCAACGTTTCTTCGGGCAGCCAAATCTGTTCGCCGTAGACCTTATTGGCTTTTTCCCCGGCATAGATTTCCATCCATGAGATTTTTCGTTTGCCGCCGTACGCTTTTTCCACGGCCGCGTTCCATACGATCATGGACGCACGGGTGATGTCTTCGCCCGTCCCATCGCCTTCAATAAACGGTAAAATCGGATGGTCCGGCACCTGGACATGGCCGTCTTTGCCCATTGTGATCTTCTCGCCTTCCGGCACCTTGATATGTGTATAACTCATCGAAACTCCTCGCTCTTCTTTCTCGGATTACCTTCCTTGACCTTATTCGGTGTGACAGAAAAGAATTCAGGAACGCCCGACGCTTGTCAACGTCAGACTGGACGCGTTGTGCTCGCCGACCCATTCTGATACGCTTATTTCATGAACACGAACACCCGCCCCGCCCCTCAACGGGTATACCGCAAGGTCGCCCTATTCTACGATATCCTGGACTATCCGTGGGAGCGGCAATACCGAAAATGGCGGCCGACGCTGCTGGGCGACCTGCACGGAACGGTCCTTGAAGCGGGTGTCGGGACCGGACACAACCTTGCCGCCTATCCCGGCGATGCGCGCGTGACGGGCATCGACTTGAGCGAAGCCATGCTGGCGAAAGCACGCCGCCGGTCGCGCAAAGCCGCATGCCCCGTCACCCTCGTCCACGCCGATGCAACCCGTCTCGACATGCTCCCCCCGGAACAGTTTGATTGGTACATCGCCACGTTCCTCTATTGCGTCATGCCCGACAAACTGCAGCCGGCGGCGCTGGCCGAAATGGCGCGCGTACTCAAACCGGGCGGACGATTCAAATTGGTGGAGATTGTCTACTCCAATGACCCGAAGATTCGCCGTCGCCAGGAACGCATGGCCCCGTTTGTGCGACGCGTCTACGGGGCACAGTTCGACCGGCGCACCGTGGAATATATTGAGAACAACCCCGACCTTGAAATCGTCAGCACCTCCTTTTTGAAAGACGATACATATCTGTTGATTGAGGGACGGAAGACGGGAGGAACGGAAAACGGAAGACGGAAAACGGAAGACGGAAAGAAAGGAAACAAGTAGATGAAGACGTTTGAAGATTTGCCGGTCTGGCAGGATGGGCGCGAGTTGGTCAAACGAATCTATTTCCACACACGAAAGCGCCCGTTCCGTGAGGATCGCGGCCTGTGCGATCAGATTCAACGCGCCGCCGTGTCCGTACCCTCAAACATCGCCGAAGGCCATGAACGCGGTACGACGCCGGACCTGATTCAGTATCTTTTCCATGCCAAAGGCAGCGCGGGCGAAGTGCGTTCGCAATTGTATAATGCCCAAGACCTCGGCTATGTCCCGCCCAACGCAGCGGAAGAATTGCGGGAGTTCTGCCGGAACATCAGCCGCCAGCTGTCCGCATGGATTCAGTCCATGCAGACGGTTCGGTTCAAGCGGGGCCCGAAATATCACAAGGAACCCGACGCCACATGGGAAGATTTTGCAGCGCAAGCAGGCATGGAACGGCAGTCGGATGGACGATATAAGAAGGTGCGGGAAACGCGCGCACGGTACGGAACACGGAACAGCGACGGAACACGGAAAACAGGAAAACGGAAAAAGAAAAAGTGAGGCCTTCCGTTCTTTCCGTCTTCCGTCTTTTCCGTTCTTTCCGTCTTCCGTTTTCCGTCTTCCGTTCTTTCCGTTCTCACCAGAAAAACGGATCGCGGCGCGGCGGTTCTTCCTCTTCCTTCCCCGCGCGGATCACGTCCATGAACGTGGGCTGCACGGGATATATACGGGTGGTAATGCGCTCCGGCTGAAATGGCTGATCGGAGATGAAAACGGCATTGTCGTCGATACGGTAATGCAACCCCGCAACCTGCGTGATGTAGCGGATGGCGTCATAGAGGCTGATGCGCCGCAAAGACAGGGTAATACGCCGCGCGTCATCGCCTTCCGGTCCGTGATACACGATGTTCACGCCAACCCCTTCCGGGTCGGCTTCGCGCGAGGCTTCCGCCAAATCATTGAACACGGCATCCGCACCCATGTCCCGATACTGGATGCGCGGTATCACCGTTTCACGCACCAACTCCCCGACCGAACGTTCCCGGGCTTCAACCGACACGCCGGCGAATATCACTATCATTACGGATGTCAGCAAATACCGCATCACTTATCCCCTCCCACACGATAGGCCAAGGGCGGGGATTTTCCAGTCGTTGCCGGCAAACAAGACATCAAGAGCTTTACAGCATCTCGCCCGTCACGTACATGTACCGCCCTGTATCGCGGTTTCGGCTATCGCTTCGATTCCGGATCCATTTTGCGCACGTTTTTTGAATAACCGGAGCAGTCACCATGTATTTCCGTAAATCACCCCATATCGCCAATTTCGACTTTCTAAAGCGCTACTCGCCCAAAGGGCCGAATCGGATTGAGCGCGAACAGTTCTTGTTCGATGTGTCGGCGCGGCGCGACGACATCTTTCGCATTCGCGTGAAACATCCGCAGTGGAAGAAGAACTATTCCCAGGCCGGTCTGAGCCTCCCTCCTAAAATGCGCACGCCCGATTCCGACGGCGCTGCGCTCCATGTCGACTCCGGGTTCGGTATCACCGTGAAGGGACCGGACCAAACCGTCCTGCTCTCTTCGCCCCCGCGCATGACGTTCGGCGTCAGCGGCACGCAGTCCATGTTCGTGTTCCGTCAGCGGCCGGACCAACAGTTTTATGGCATGGGCGAGAAGATGCGCGGCCTCGAGTTGACCGGCGTGCGCACAAAATTCTGGAACACGGACATCTTCGGCGACTTTCACTGGCAGGAAATCGAACACGACCGGCCCGACCCGATGTACGTCTCGATCCCTTACCTGATTATCAAACGCGAAAACCAGTACGTCGGCCTGCTGCTCGACAATCCGTACGCGACGTTCATGTCCATCAGCGCGCCGCCGGAGATTGCCGGCGGACAGATGATCAAGAGCAACATGGCCGAACAATACGTCACCATTGGCGCGGAACACGGCATGCCCGACCTCTATATTATCGTCGGCCCCACACTTGCTGAATTGACCCGCAAACTGCAAACCCTCGTCGGCCGCACGCCCCTGCCCCCGGTCTGGGCGCTGGGCTATCATCAATGCCGTTGGGGTTACAAGTCGGAGAGCTGCCTGAAAGGGTTGGACAAGAACTTTCGCAAACACGGGATCCCGTGCGACGGGCTCTGGCTCGACATCGATTACATGGACGCGTTCAAGGTCTTCACCTTCAACAAGGACCATTTCCCGAACCTGAAGAAGTTCGTCAAGGACATGGACCGGCGCGGGCGCAAGATCGTGCCGATCATCGATCCCGGCGTCAAACGGGAATCCGGCTATCCGGTGTACGAAAGCGGGAAACGGGCGGACGCGTATTGCCGGAACCCGCAAAACAAGGAATACATCGGCTTGGTCTGGCCCGGCGAGACCGTGTTCCCGGATTTTTCCATACCGGCGGGCCGGGCCTGGTGGGCAAAGAAGGTCCGCGACTTTGCTCGAAAAGGCATCGACGGCGCGTGGCTGGACATGAACGATCCGTCCACCGGCAACGTGCGCTGTCTCGACATGCGCTTCAACAAGGGCAAGGACAGCCATTACACCTATCACAACCAATACGCGCTCGGCATGGCACAAGCAAGCCGCGACGGCTTTGCCGCCGCGCACCCGAATAAACGGCCCTTCCTGCTCAGCCGATCCGGCTTCACCGGCATCAGCAAATACGCCGCCTTGTGGACCGGCGACAACATGTCCAATTACCACTATCTCCGCAACAGCATCGCGGTCAGCCTGAATCTGGCGCTCTCCGGCGTCCCGTTCAACGGACCCGACATCGGCGGCTTCGCGGGCGACACGCACCCGCAACTCATCCGCGATTGGATGAAAGCCTGTTTCCTGTTCCCGTTCTGTCGGAACCACGCGATGATCAGCACGCGCGACCAGGAACCGTGGGCGTTCGACGACGACACACGCGACATACTGAAACACTACATCCAGCTTCGGTACAAACTGCGCCCGTACCTGTACAACCTGTTTGTTCGCCAGGAATCGGACGGCGAAGCGATATTGCGCCCGATGTTCTACGACTTTGCCGACAGCGACGAGAAACCGTTGGGCCGGATCGACGACCAGTTCATGGTCGGCCCTTCCGTCATGCAGGCGCCGCTGTTGTCCGGGGACCGCCGGCATCGAGCCGTGCTGCTTCCGGGCGATCGTCCATGGTACTCGACCTTGCATGGAGGGTGGATCGACGCGGCGTCGGAGCCCGTACCCGTCGAACCCGACGAGCGCCAAACCGCTTTGTTCGTGCGCGACGCGTCGATACTCCCCATGACGCCCGGCGCACTGCCCACGGACAACAAGTGGGACGGGCGCCGCGTAGAATTCCATCTCTTCCTGCGACCGGGCTCCGACGCCACGTCCATGTACGAATATGTATGCGACGACGGCGAGACGTTGGACTATCAAAAGGGCAAGCGCAGCAGTGTGATCGTCACCGCCGCCACGGAAGGCGACGACGCGCTCGTTATCGAAACGCAACGCGATCTGACCGGTTACGGCCGGATCCAACCCCAATTCGTCGTGTACGGCGATTTTCGCACCGTCACCATCAACGGCAAACCCGCGCACCTCACCCCAAGCCCGCAGGAATTCGCCGGCACCAGGGTCATTCCGTTCTCTGTATCGCATCGGGATAATGGAGGGCGGGGCTATGCGACGCCGGGAACGTGAATGGAATCCGCACCGCCTCCATTTCTATTCAACGCGACATCACGGGCTCGTATAACTCGCCCCTCCAAGCT
>SKXR01000009.1 GCA_007128275.1 Kiritimatiellia bacterium | reverse complement strand
TTGCCCATGTGCTTGTCCGCCATGATCTTAAACGCCAAGGCCGCAAACGGGGCGTCATCCGTGGGTTCGCGCCCTTCCTTTTCCTCTTCCTCGCTGAGGGCGCTAATGATCGGCGGAATTTCGTTCGGCGCCGGCAACAGGTGGACCACCCCGTCCAACAGACGCTGGATCCCCTTGTTCTTGAAGGCCGACCCGCAATAGACCGGTACCACACGACGCGAAATGGTGGCTTTCCGGAGGATCGTCCAGATTTCGTCCGACGACAGTTCCTGCCCCTCAAGGAATTTCTCGAGCAGGGCGTCGTCCTGTTCCGCGCATTTCTCGACCAGATTCGCGCGCCATTTATTAGCAGTCTCCAGCAATTCCGCGGGAATATCCTCCTCGTGAAAGTACTGACCAAAGGAGGTCTCGTCATAGAAGACCGCTTTCATGCACACCAAATCGATGATGCCGCGGAAGTTCTCCTCCTCGCCGATCGGAATCACAACCGGCACGGCATTGGCTTGGAACTCGTCCTGAATCTCTTGGACTACGGTAAAGAAATCGGCCCCGACCCGGTCCATCTTATTGACAAACGCGATCTTCGGCACGGCGTACTTTTCGCTCTGCAACCAGACCTTCTCGGACTGCGGCTGAACGCCCGCAACGGCGCAGAACAGCGCAATGGCCCCGTCCAATACGCGAAGGCTGCGCTCCACTTCCACCGTGAAATCGACATGGCCCGGCGTGTCGATCAAGGCGATCGAATGTTCGCGCCACTCCGTGCTGGTGGCCGCCGAAGTAATCGTAATACCGCGTTCGCGTTCCTGTTCCATCCAGTCCATCGTGGCGCCGCCATCGTGGACTTCGCCCATCTTGTGAGTCTTTCCGGAATAGAAGAGAATGCGCTCGCTGACCGTGGTCTTGCCCGCGTCAATATGCGCCATGATGCCGATATTACGAATTTTAGAAATAGGGTACTTTCTAGCCATGATCCTTCTACCTTCTTGAATTGCTCGTGCATCCGAATTAATACACGCCACCCGCTTGCAAGGGGTGGAAAGTTCGGGAATATGAACCCTCTTCCCTCCGCGTGCAAGGGAAAATGCGCGGAAACAGGGAAAAAGTTGGACGCCCTTACAACATGCCAACGGATCAAACCATACGGCAACAACCCGGATAAACAGACCGGAGTTAAGCAACGGCAACTTGCTTTCGGCCCATGCAAATGTATTTTGGGGTTCCTGAACATCCATAAGAAGGAGGTTATCGTCATGCGAGGTTATCCCACATCATTCATATTCCTGCTGCTCAGTCTGGGCGCACTTGCGTGGACACCGGTGCTCACCGGATGCGGAGCCGCTCTCGAAGATTCCGTGGCGGCGAAGACGGACGACAGCGCGCCCAAGGACGGCCTCGAGGAGCTGTTCGGAACCCGGCTGCAGAACGCCGACGGAGAGGAAACCACCCTCGCCGAGCTTGAAGGCAAGAAGGTGGGCCTCTATTTCTCCGCCCATTGGTGTCCCCCGTGCCGGGCCTTCACGCCGCTCCTGGTCGATGCCTACAACCAGCTGCAAGCGGACGGCAAACCGTTCGAGATTGTCTTTGTTTCGAGCGATCGCTCCGCCGAAGCCATGCGCGCTTACATGAAGGAGTACGACATGGATTGGCTGGCGCTCCCGTTTGAGGCCGAACAACGCAGCGCCTTGGCGCAACGATTCGGCGTGCGAGGAATCCCGACCCTCGTGGTCGTGGACGCAGACGGTCGCACCCTGTCCGCCGACGCCCGCAATCAGGTCGCCCAATGGGGCGCCGGGGCGTACGAACGTTGGTGATCCCCACCGCGCATCGATCAGGGCGTCCCGCGAGTTCTTGACCATCACCGGGTTCAACGGCACCCTCGGGTGAACAGACCTGAATCGGAGCCTGCCCATGAATACAATGTTGATACGCGTTCTTCTCGCCGGCGTGACACTCGCAGCCATGCCCCGGCCCATCGTTGCGGACGAAGTCGCCCCCGTCCGACTGGTGCCCGAATGGGAATTGAACGGCCCCATCGTGTTGGTTTGGCCGGAGCATCTGCGCGGACACAGCCGGGATCTCCCGCTGTTCACGGACCTGATCCGCGCCCTGCCGGACGAGCGCGAGGTCGCCGTCATCAGCCCGCAACCGCCGAGCATCCGGGCCTTGCAACAGGTGGGCCGCGACATTCGCTACCTCCCGATCTCCCGCGTGCGCAACGTCCATGTGCGCGATTGGGCCGGGCTGCCCGCCGTCGATGCCGAAGGACGCTTGTTCGCGGCCAAGTTCCGGTATCAACCCAATCACCTGACAGGTCGGGACGTGGCCCGCGCGTACGACAACAACAACGCCGGCAAGGAACTCGGCGAAGCATTGTACGGCACGGTAAAGGAGATCCCCTTGACCCTGAGCGGCAGCGCCATCACGCATAACGGCAAGGGCGCGGCGATTATTTCCCAACGCGTGATCGGCGAAAACGAACACCTCTCCATACAGTCTATCCGCGATGTGTTGCGCGAACACGTCGGACTCACGCGCACGGTCTTTGTGCCCGTCCGGCCCGGCGATCAAGAAGGGCACTTGACCGGCCTAATACGTTTCGCCTCGGAAAACACGGTCCTGATCACAAAGTACGGGGACGACGACACGGACCTTGCGGTATTCGCTGATCGGCTCACGCACCAGGTGCGACGCGAACTGGGGCGCGGCTTTCGCGTGGTGCGAATCCCGCACTCGTCCACGGACGGCGGCGGCTACATGGATTACATCGCACTGAACAAGCACGTCTTGGTACCCGTATACGGGCGCTCGGAAGACGATGACGCGCTGGAAACCCTGTCGAAAGCCCTGCCCGACAAGACCATCACGCCCATCCCATCCGAAATCGCACGGTCCCTCGCGCAAGAAGGGTTCGCGCCGACCCGCATCAGCACGGCATACTAAATACCCTCTCCGCTCTCGCAATATACTCGGCTGGAAAGTATAACAAAAGAGGAACCCCTTCGGTTAACGATCCAAAAACAATCCACCGATAAACATTTTCTGTCAAGAAAAAAAATTCTTTGCGTACCCTTAGGGATCTTGTATATTGGAATGTGCTGGAACGAGGGGTTGAGAATCAGCGCGGGAGTGTTCTGTGACCGGTTCTGAGATTGAAACACCCTGACGGGGCGCGTTTGGGGACCGATCAGGCGTCAGGCCATACAAACATATCGCGCACGAGGGGGCATGCCGTACAGCCCGGAAACACGGGACACGCAACAAATAACAAACCAAGGTCAGAGGGTTAATCATGAGACTGTTCATCGAAACATTAATGGTCCTCCTCAAGGAAGAGGGCATCACGCAAACAGAACTGGTATTGCGATGCAACAAGCAAGGGGCTAAAGAGGGGTTGCAAATATCCAAGGGCGCCATCAGCAATTACAAGCAAGGTCGTTTCCCCGAGCCGTCTTACGCGGCGTTGATTATCCGGAACGTTTCCAAGAACCCGGTGCAGCGCAATGAACTGGCCATTGCCTATTTGCGCGATGTGGCCAACGAAATCGGGGTGGAACAAAGCGAAATCGACATCGTCAACATGCGTACGACGTCGGTCGACCAATTGCAGGCCTTACCCGCTCATCTGCGCTCTCAGTTGATCACCCTGGGCCAGGCAAGCGTTAAAATCAGTGAGTACCGTGCCTTGGTGGACAAGCTCAGCGCACTGGCACGGCGACACGTCAGCCCGCCGACCAAGCCCAAAGCGCCAAGAGGCATCAAGCGGCGCCGCAAATAAGGGAACGGCGTGATGCCACGCACCTATTCGGGACGGCGCCCCTCCACAGGGACCGTCCCGTTCTTGCTCCTGATCCTCCTTGCTATCGGAGGTCGGACCATGCCGTTGCTTGCCGACGACACCGCCCCCCTGCGCATTGCCTGCGTAGGCGACAGTATCACCTACGGTCTGCGCATCGAGGATCGGGCACACCACAATTATCCCGCGGTGCTCAACCGCTTGCTCGGTGATGGGGTCACCGTCTTGAATGCCGGCGTCAGCGGCACCACCCTGCTCAAACAAGGCGACTACCCGTATTGGCATACGGCGGCGTTTCGCGACGCGACCGCGTTTGAGCCGGAACTGGTCATCATCAAGCTGGGCACCAACGACACCAAGTTCCGGAATTGGAAACACCGCGATGAGTTTGCCGACGATTTGCGGGCGTTGATCGAGCATTTTGCCGCACTGCCTTCCAAACCCCGCATCTGGGTCTGCCATCCCGTTCCCATGTACGGCCTGTTGCGTCACCCGAACAACCGCACCCTGCAACGCGAGCTGATCCCGGCCATTGACCGGGTTGCGGAGGAGAAGAATGTTCCCGTGATCGACCTGCACAGCGCCCTGGACGGCGCGCCGGAACATTTTCCCGACGGAGTCCATCCCAATGCCGATGGCGCGGAATTGATCGCGCGCGCCGTCTGGCGGGCCGTGCGCGACGAGGTTGAAGCCCTGAAACGCTGACCAATCCCCGTGGGCTGAAGGGCATCGAGACAGCGACCGACGTCGATCGCAACGTCCGGGACAAAGCCCCCCAAAAAAGTTTTGCGCCGGTTCAGTCGCATAACCGTTTCCCTGCTCGACGCTTATTCCGTTCCCATTGACGCGCCGCCTTCGGCGCGCGCAAACAACGCTTGGCAGTCGCTTCCCGCCCGCCTATGATGATCCACAATCAGCATCGCGCAGCGCACCGGGTTTTCATTTCGGGAATCGCAATCATGGCAGGCAAGAAACCTTTCGTTCATCTTCATTTTCATACCGCGTACAGCCTGCTGGACGGGTTGTGCCAGGTCGAAGCGACGATGGAACGGGCGGCGGAACTGGGCATGAGCGCGGTGGCCATGACCGATCACGGCGTGATGTACGGCGCCATCGACTTCTACAAGAAGGCCAAAGCCAAAGGCGTCAAGCCGATCATCGGCTGTGAAGCTTATCTCGCCTATGGGAGCATGCACGAAAAACAGCGGGTGGCCGGACAGAAAGGCCAGACGTTTCATCAACTCCTGCTGGCCGAAAACGAGGAAGGCTACCGGAACCTCACCCACCTCATTACACGCGCCCACTTGGAAGGGTTCTACTACAAGCCCCGCATCGACCGGGAACTGCTGGCCAAGCACAGCAAAGGATTGATCGCCACCTCCACGTGCTTTAAAGGCGAAATCCCCCAACGCATCCTGGCGGGCGATATGGAAGGCGCGTTCGAATTGGCCGGTCTGTATACCGAAATCATGGGCAAGGATAATTTCTTTCTCGAATTGCAGGACCACGGCATCCCGGAACAGCGTACGATCCTCCAAGGCCTGATCGAGATCCACAAGCGCACCGGCATTCCCCTGGTCGCCACCAACGACGTACATTACCTGCGCAAGGAACACGCCGAAGCCCACGAAGTCATGCTCTGCCTGCAAACGCAGACGGTCATGAGCGATCCCAAACGCATGCGCTATTCCTCGAACGAGTTCTACATGAAGAGCGGCGAGGAAATGTGGGAGCTTTTCAAAGAGTACCCGGAATCGCTGACCAACACCCTGGCCATCGCGGAACGGTGCAACGTGGAGTTCCAACTCGAGAAGGACCTGCATTTCCCGCTCTATAGCGTCCCTGACAAGGGCGACCCGAAAACCTATTTGACCCGACTGATCAAGGAAGGCCTGCGCGAACGATACGGCATCGACGATCCGGACCACCCGGCCAACGAACAGGAAGAGGTCATCAAGAAACGGTACCTCCACGAACTGAGCGTGATCGAGACCACCGGATTCATCAACTACTTCCTCGTGGTCTGGGATTTCATCAACTACGCCAACAAACACAAGATCCCCGTCGGCCCCGGCCGCGGTTCCGGCGCCGGCAGTCTGGTGGCCTACGCGCTCGGCATCACCGGCATTGATCCGCTCCAGTACAACCTGATTTTCGAGCGGTTTCTCAATCCGGAACGCGTATCCCCGCCCGACTTCGACATCGACTTCTGCCAGGCCCGCCGGGAAGAAGTCATTGAGTACGTCAAAGACAAGTACGGACGGGATAGCGTGGCGCAAATCATCACCTTCGGCACGTTGGGCGCCAAGACCGTCCTTCGCGATCTCGGACGCGCGCTCGAGGTGCCGTTCTCCTATTGCGATCGCCTCGCGAAAATGGTGCCGGATGACCCGAAGATGACGTTGGAACAGGCGCTGAAAATAAATCCGGAATTCAAGCAGGCCGTGGAAACGGAAGAGCAGGCCGGCTTGATCATGAAATACGCGCGTGTGCTCGAAGGCAATCCGCGCAACCCCGGCACGCACGCCGCCGGCGTAGTCATCGGCGACAGCCCGCTGATCAACCTGATCCCGCTGGCGCTCGATAAAGAACAGCAAACCGTGACCCAGTACGAAATGAAGCCGCTCGAACAGATCGGCCTGCTGAAACTCGATTTTCTGGGCCTGAAAACGTTGACCGTCATCCAGGAAGCCGTCGACCACGTCAAGGCCACGCAGGGGACTGAGTTGGATCTGGCCAACCTGCCCATGGACGACGAGAAGACGTTCGAACTGCTCAACCGCGGTGATACGGTGGCGGTGTTCCAGGTTGAAAGCAAAGGCATGCGCGACCTACTGCGCCGCATCGGCTTGTCCCGCTTCGAGGATCTAATCGCCATGATTGCGCTGTATCGGCCCGGCCCCATGAACATGCTCGACGATTTCGTGGCGCGCAAACACGGTACAGTCAAGATTCAATACGACCATCCCCTGCTGGAACCAATCTTGAAGGAAACCTACGGCGTGATGCTCTATCAGGAACAGGTTCAATTCGCCGCCAACGTGCTGGCCGGATTTTCGCTGGGACAGGGCGACATTCTCCGGCGCGCCATGGGCAAGAAGAATCCCGACGAGATGGCGGCCCAGCGCAAAGCGTTTGTGGACGGCTGCAAGGCGACAAACCAGATCTCCTCCAAGGTCGCCGAACGGATCTTCGACAACATCGAGCGGTTTGCCGGCTACGGATTCAACAAATCGCACAGCGCCGCGTACGCCATTCTGTCGTATCAAACCGCCTATCTCAAAGCGCATTACCCTGCTGAATTCATGGCCGCCGTCTGTTCGTGCGACATGAACAATCCCGACAAATTGCCGATCTTCATTGCCGAGAGCCAGGAAATGGGCTTGGAAGTCTATCCGCCGAACGTCAACGAAAGCCATGTGCGGTTCAAGCCCGAGAACGACGGCATCCGGTTCGGACTCGCCGGCATTAAGAACGTCGGTATCGGCGCCGTGGAAGCGATCATCCGCGAACGGCAGGCCAACGGACCGTTCTCGGGGCTCGTTGATTTTTGCGCGCGCATGGGCGGACAGAATGTGAACAAGAAGGTCGTCGAAAGCCTTGTCAAATGCGGCGCCTTTGATTTCTCCGGCATGCCGCGCGGACGCATGTTCCATGGCATCGAGTTCGCGATCCAACGGGCCGCCGCGGAAATGCGGGATCTGCAAGCGGGCCAGACGTCGCTGTTCGACATGCTGGAATCGCCGGACACGGCGGCCCAAGCGCCCAGCGAAGACTTGCCCGAAGCCGATCCCTGGTCCAGTAGCGAGATGCTCGCTGCGGAAAAGGAATTGCTGGGCTTCTACATCTCCGGCCACCCGCTGACCGAACACGCGTGGGAAATCGATACCTACAGCTTGGCCCACTTCAAGGACCTGGCGGACATGGCCCCGGGCACCACCACGCGGATCGGTGGTTTGGTGTCCCTCCTCAACAAACGGTTCACCAAAAAGTCTCAGGAACCATTCGCGATCTTCCAGCTGGAAACCCTGGACGGTTCACTCGAAGTCGTGGCCTTTCCGCAAACCTACCGGGAATACGGCATCTATCTGGAAGAGAACGCGCCGGTCTTCGTATGCGGGGACCTGGACAAGAGCGAGCACATGAAAATCCGCGCGGCGGAGATCTATCCGTTGCGCGAAATCCATAAGCATTTCACGCAACGCATCAGCTTGCATATTCCCGCCGTCGGCGTGGACGACAAACATCTGGCGCGCATCAAAGACATTCTCCGGAAACATCCCGGCGATACGCCCGTGACTTTGTGTCTGATGTTTGCCGGCGGAGAAAAGGTGTTCATTTCCGCGGACCGCACCTATCGCGTAAATCCCTGCTGCGAATTGGTCGAGCAACTCGAGGGGGTGCTGGGCGAGGAAAGCGTGTATCTGGACATCAACCATCAGCCCTGCAAAAAACCCGCGTCCCGCAACGGGGGCGGAAACGGCCGGCGCTGGAATCGGCAGAAAAACGCGCCGCCGTCGAGACTCCCGGCCATGGCGTAGGCCGATCGATCCGAAGAAGCCCCCAAGGAGCAAGACCGTCGGCTCAGCGCAACGGAACGGGACGGTCCAGCGCCGGTCGTTCTTGCCGACGGGGCACCGGACGGTCCACCGGGGACTCGCGCACCGGCGTCACTTCCGGCTCGGGCGAACGCGGTGCCGGCGGGGCTTCGCCGCGGGGTTCCCGCTCCGCATCGGGACGCGCCGCGCGTTGCTCTTCACGTTCTTGCTCAATGTCCTCCATCTCACGGTAGACTTCCAATTCCTGCCGCAAGGCGTCCAGCTGCCCGCGCAGATAACGGTTCTCCTCCTGCAAGGCGTAGTAGCGCGCACGGTATTCGTCCGTGCGGGCGGGCACCGCCCCCGCACGTTCGCCCAGCCAATCATCCACGCTTCGGCCGGTCGTACGGACGATCATCGCCAGCTCGCGCTCGCAATAGCCGATCCGGAAACGGAAATAATCCTGTTCCCATGCCGGCGCGGTTCGGGCGAGCAGTTGATATTTCTCAAGCGCCGAATAATAGACATGCACCGCTTCGGCCCATTCCCTGCGTTCCCGCAATTCGTCGCCGCGCCGCAATAGACGGTACGCGTCGGATCGCGTGACTTGAGGGACACGTTCTTCCGCCGCCTCTGCCGCGATGGCCCCCGCGGGCGACACCCCCATCAAGACACAGGGCAACACGATCAAAAGGAGAATACGAGATAAGGACGAATTGATCTTCATGGCTGGGCACAGTGTAACCACGTCTATGGGGCACAGGTCAAGATCGCTGAGCAATTTGAGGGTTGTGCGGCCGGAAGAATCGGCTATGGTTTCCCGAAATCAGGAGAACATCGCGCCGGCCCGCCGGCGCGTACCCCATGAAAAGCCAGGCCCAAAAGCGAAGACACGCCTCGCCGCAACACCGACGGTCCTCTATCCGGCGTAAAATCAACAAGGCCCGGCTTCTCCTCACGGTGCTCGGCGCGCTGAGCGTGGTCCTCGCAGCCGTACTCGCGTTGTTGGCCCTGATCCAAAAACAGCCGATGGATCAACCCATCTGGCGCATCTCCCTGGCCTATCTGGGGGGCGGGTGCATCCTGCTGGTCATCCGCGCACTGCTGAACCTGCCCAAACGGATTCGACGTCGACAGTCCCACCGCGCCGTGAAGGAAGGCGCACAGGACCCGGCCGTCTCCGGGAAGGACGGCATGGTGCTCGTGCTCGTGCTGGTCTTGCTCGGCATCACGGCCACGCTACTGCTCCATCTCCAATTCACCGCCCGGCTCGCACAGCAGGCGGACCTGCGCCTGTGGCAGAACGCCCGGTTACGCACGGCACTGACCGACGAGGCGTTCCACCTTGTCCGCGTACTGGCCAACGACGAAGAGCTCGCCGTAGACCACCTCGAGAAACCCTGGACGGACGCCCGCGAAACGGTGCGCCCCGACGGCATAACCACCATCAGCCGCATCACCGACCTGAACCGGCATGTGGACCTCAATAACCTTGTGCTCGGCGATGACTTCACCCGGCGCAATCATACGGAACGCTTTCTGCAAGAGGCGATGACCAAGGCCGGCGACTTCACCCCCATTGAACGCATCGAAGCGCTGAAGGACTGGGTCAGCCCCGACAACGAAGGAATCCACGGATCGGAATTCTATAGGACCCTCGATCCGCCGTACCGCGCCCCCGACACCTGGTTGCATACCTGGAACGAACTGCAATGGATACACGGTTTCTCGCCGGAATATTTTGCGCGCAAACCCCTGCACGTCATCGGCAGACCATTCACGGCGAATATCACGGATCTCCTGACCATCGTACCCGGCCCGCGCAGCCGGCCCGTGCCCATCAACATCAACACGGCGCCCAGCGAGGTGCTTGAATCGGTGTTCGGCCCCGCGCAGGAACCGCTGGCGCGCTACATCTACCTGGCCCGCGCGGACCGCCCGTTCCGCTCCGTGGAAGCGCTGTTGGCGCACGCGGACCAGGCCCTGTTCGCGGAACTGGAACCATTCATCGACGTGCGCAGCACGCATTTTCTGATCGATGTGCGCGCCTTCGAGGGCGACCGGCGCGCCGGCCTGCGCGCCGTGGTGCATCGCGAACCGGAAGGGCGTGTGCATATTCTGCAATGGACGCTGTAGATCCAAGCGCTGTACTTTCGCCGTGAATCCGGTATGTTGAGGTCGTTTCGCGAATGACATCATGCATAAACAAGTAGACATCAACCTGCCACCCGTTCGGGCGGCGTACGGGCTGGATCTGGCCGGGGGATTTGCGGCGGTAGTCCGCGCCCGCAAGACAAGAAGCGGCATTCAAAATGAGACCCTGCTGGAAGTTCATACCGACGACCTGAAATCAGCCCTCACCGAAACCGCGCAACGCATACACGCGGAAATCTTGTTTCAGAAGGCCATCCTGGCCGCGGCGATGCCCGTTCAAGACAGCATGGCGCGATGGCTGGAAGCGCCCTTCCCGTCCATGGCCAAAGCGCGAAAGGTATTGCCGTCCTTGCTGGACATCCAACTGCCGTTTCCGCTGGAGACCTGCATCCACGGATTTCCCTATATGGACGCTCCGGGCTCCGGCCGGGTACGCGCCCTCGCCGTGGCCGCGCAGAAAGAGAGCGTCGACTCACGCATAGCCGCCTGTGCCGAGCTGAATGTGGACCCGCAATGCCTGGACCACGAAGGCCTCGCGCTCTGGACACAGAGTGTCTCCGAAAAACCGCCTGCACAAGGCCTGCGCCTCGTCGCCTATCTCGGCACGGACCGAACCGTCTGGGTCATCGGCGAGGGCGACCGCTTCTTGAGCGCACATGCCTCCAAAATCGGCACCCGAGAACTCGGCGTTGCATCGCCCGACGCCCCTCACTCGGCCCGGAACGAATGGAGAGATCGCGCCTTGCGCAATCTTCGCGCCCAGTCCGCCTCCCATCCGGACACCGCCGTGTCGTGGTACTGGACCGGCCCGGGCGCGGACGACAAGACGCTGATCGGCAATCTGGAATCGCTGCTGCACGCGTCCGAAAGCGGCATTCATTACAACACCCATAAACAGCCCGCCTCCTTTCTTGCCCGGGCCTTGGCCGTGCGCGCTTTGGAACAACGCGAGTGGCCATGGAACTACCGCTTCGCCGACGCCGTTCATCCGGCCGTCAGCCGCTGGCGCGACCGGGCCCGGCGCCGGACCGCATGGACCGTGATGGCGGCGGGATTGGCGCTCTGCCTCCTCAACTTGTCCTTCGGCGCGCTATCCGAAATAAAGAACCGGCAGGCCGATCACGCGTTGGAGCGGCTGGCCCAATCCATCACCGGACTGCCCTCCATTCCGCGCGGCCAGGAACGAGTCGTCGTCCAGCGCGCCCTCGAAGAACAACGCGGTCTGCTTGACCCGTTCCTGCGCGCGTTTGACCCGTCGCACACGGTAACGTTGCACGACGTGCTGCGCCGGGGACAGTCCGGCGGGTTGCGATACGAGTCCATCTCGTTGCGCGCCGATCATCTGCTCATACAAGGTTCCGCCGACGATTGGGACGGGTGCGAAGGGCTCGCCGACCAACTGCGCAACGAAGGATGGACCGTGAACCTGGATCGCCAAGACGCGGTCGCCGTGGAGCATGTCCGTTTTCGCCTGACGGCGGGGAGAAGTTCATGAAACGACCGGACCACAGCACATGGTGGCTCGCGGGCGCGAGTCTACTGCTCCTGATTGGCGGGATCTGGACCGTTTCCACCCTCCAGCGGTATCCGGCACAGAAGAGGCATATCGAACGCAAGATGGCCGATTTCCAACAGATCGCGGCCGACCAACAAGCGCAGGAAGAGGATTTGGCGGCCGTACGCGCGTTTGAAGAGTTGCCCGCCAACCGACCGCCCGACCTTTCCACGCTGCTCCGCGAACAGGCGCCGGGCCTCCAATCGGAAGTGCGTCGCCGCGAAACACGCGCGGCATGGGGCGATTGGCAGGCGCACCGGATGGAAGTCAGTCTCGAACGCGTTCCCCTCGACGTTCTGGGACGGTTCGTATCCAGGGCCGAACAACAACGGCCGCCCTGGCGTCTTATCGAAAGCAACATTGTGGCCACCGAGGAACAGCCCGGTACCGCGCGCGCAACGCTGGTATTCGAAGGCCTTGCCAAGCGATAAGCCGCACGCGGATCCGGTCAAGCCAGTCGCCCGTCGGCCAACGTCAGCGACTGGTCGGTCACGGCCTCCAGAAACGCACGGTCATGAGAGACCACCAACAGGGTGCGAGCACGGGCGCGCAGTACATCGATTAACCGTTCCGTGTGACGCTCGTCCAACCCGGCGGTCGGCTCGTCCAACAGCAACACGTCCGGCTCCATCACCAGCACCGTGGCCAGCGAGACCATGCGTTTCTCACCGCGCGACAACCGGTACGTGATCCGCTCCTCGTAGCCACCCAAGTCCAGTAGGGCCAGCACCTCTTTCACCGCCGAGGCCACCCGCGCACGGTCCCAACCGAGATTGAACGGACCAAACGCCACGTCCTCCGCCACGGTGATATGGAACAGTTGATCATCGGGATCCTCAAACAACAACCCCGCGCGTTGACGGACGTCGACATAATCGCGGTCCTCGTCGCGCACCTTACCGAACGCCCACACCTCGCCGGACACCGGACGCATCAACCCGATCATAAGCTCAAGCAACGTGGACTTGCCCGCCCCGTTCGCGCCCACCAAGGCGATCCGGTCCCCGACGTGCAGGTCCAGATTCAACCCGTCCAGGACGCGTCGGTCCGGCAGGTAACCCGCACATATGTTACGAAGTCTGTACAGCGGTTCGTTCATCCCCACTCCATCCAGGCGATCAAGACGAGCAGTATAGTCGAAACGACGCCAAAAGCGACATCGCGCGACGACCCATGGAAATGGTTGAGGAGATAGAATCGTCCCTGATAGCCGCGGGCTTTCATCGCCGCCAGAATACGGTCCGACCGGTCCATGCTCCGTATGAACACCATACCCAGCAACCGCGCCATGGTGTGATAGGTGTGCCGGCTCATGCGCGGCACGAACCCGCGCGCGCGCGCGGCGCGCAACAACGCGCGCGTTTCCTCGTGCAGCACTTCCATGTACCGTACCGTGAACAGAAACAGGTGCACCAGCTTGCGCGGCAATCGAAGATGTTCCAGCGCATGGCCCAGCGACGCCGTATCAATGGTGCTGACCAGCGCCGACAGAATCAGGAGGATGGCGTTGCTCTTCACCGCGATCAACACCGCCAGCATCACGCCTTCCCGTGAATATATCCAGGCGCCGACGGTCCACCACGGCGCGCCGGGCACGGACCAGGGCATCACCACAAACAGCATCAGCATGAAGCCGTTCACGGCGATCAAACGCGGACGCAAACCGGCCCACGGGATCCCGGCGCACAGGCAAAGGATCGAAGAGACAAGCAGACCGGCCAGCGCCGCCTCCCAGGACCGGCTCGTCGCCAGCAATAGACTCGCGGCAAACCCGGTCACCAACCGCACACGCGGATCAATGCGCACCATGAACGTGTTCGTCGTGCTGGCCATCGACGGCATCATAAGGAGCGCCCTCGTTCCCTGAAGAGTTCCGGTTTCAACCGCCACAAGAAACAGACCAACCCGCCCGTGATCATCCCTTCCACCACCATCAAGGGAGCGTGCGCCGCAAAAAAGAGACCCGCCACCCCGAGAAACTCGCGACTCGACAACGCCAACGCACCCGACGCGAGCAAGGATCCGAACGCAATACCAATCACCCCCGCCGTACAGCCCGCGCCGAACAAGATGGACGGACGCCGAGACCGACGGAGGATCGGAACCAGCAGGTGATAACTCAACACCGCCGGCACGGCCATGACCAGGGTGTTCACGCCCAACGTCGTCAGTCCGCCGTACCGGAACAGTACGGCCTGCAACGTCAACGCCACCAGCACCGCCGGGAACGCCGCCCACCCGAGCAGGAGACCCATCAATCCGTTGAGCACCAGGTGGACGCTGGCTACGCCCAGAGGCAGATGGACGAGGCCGCCCACAAAAAAGGCCGCCGTGAGCACCGCCGTCTTGGGAATGTCCTCATCGCGCATGGCCCGCAAGCCGATAGTGACGCCCCCCGCCGCCAATACGCCGCCGCCGACCAGGATCGGTGCGGACAATATGCCTTCCGTTATATGCATCAGATACGCTTCCGCTTCTGCGATGCACTCAACCACGCCGCGTAGCCGCCGAACAAGGCGAAGATCAGTACAAGCCCGAACACCGCCTCCTGCCAGCGAACCCGGCGCGGAGGCAAGAAGACGAAGGAATGATGCGCGGAATCGGGCGCGATGTTCGTCTCTATCCGATGGCCCATGCCGTCATCCACAATCATGCGCCACGGACCTTCGCGCGCCGGGAAGAACACGAAATACCCTTCCGCATCCGTGAACCCCTCCGTGTAAGGCGTTGTGTCGTCGTCCGGCGCGTATACCCGCACCTCGGCGTACGCCATCGGATATCCGCCGTCGTATTCCACCGCCAACCCCAACCCGCCATGGATCGCATGGGCATGGACCCCGTGGGCGAACGCAGTCGGGCACAGCAAGAGGAGGACGGCGACGCCGCACCCCCATGCGCACCAACCGGGCGCGCCACCATCGTTTCGAGTATGCCGTCTATTCCCTATCATGATGCTGTCCGAAATGAATGTACAACGACGCCCCTTGCGGACCGACGGTGGTCGACACCAACACCGGTTGATCGCGCGACATCGATAGCGGCGCCCCCTCCTCAACCGGGGCATGGACGGTTGATGTGCCCGCCCCCGCCCCCTGAAGAAGGAGTCGCGCATGGACCGGTGCGCCGTCACGCAGAACCCGAAACACGTCGCTCGTTTCATCCTTCCTACGCACCACAATCTCCACGCCTTCGCCCAACGACGCCGGCCATGTGCCGGGGGGGGCGTCTACGGAGAACAGGCTCTGCGCGAAATACACAGGTCGGGGCGCGCGCGGCGGTTGTAGGATCATCAGGGAGCGATACCATCCGGCCCGTTCAAAGCGCACCGGATAGGTTCCGTCATCCGCCGGTTCCAATTCCGTCCACGCACCGTCCGGGCCTTGCAAGGCGACGCGCCGGATCAGCGACGGACGGGGACCCCCCTCGTCGCGCGGGAACCCGTGACCGCCACCGACACGCAAGACCGTTTCTCCGCCCGGCATGATGGGTTCGGACCCCGCATACAACCAATAGTCGTGAGCCGCCGCCGGGAGCGCGCAGACACACAGGCCCAGCACCATAACCGGAACCATCCATCGCATTACGGACTCACACTTCATCATGCCTCGTTGTACGTGTTCGACACATCAAAGGCAGGATACCCAATCATCCCACGGAACTCCATAGAGGAATGATCCCGACGTTTGGACAGGCCGGGTGCGCCACAGAGCGCACGGCGGCGGATTGGGCGGAGACGGCGCGGAACGGGGTGGCCTCGAAGTGTCATTCCATTCTCTGTATCGCATTGAAGAAGTGGTGGTTCCCCTCTTTCTGGAGGGCGGAGCTATGCGACGCAACATCACGGGCTCGTATAACTCGCCCCTCCAAGGTGACTGGTTTTCTCGGAAACAGGTTCATACATGCGGAGTTAGGTTGGAGAACGTATTGACCCTAGCTGGCCTCGATTATTTTCAACTATGCACTTGTTCCGGCCGCAAAAGAAGGTCACACTCTGTTCTCGGGCGTACAGGTTGCAATACAGACAGTACGGGAGATCGAACCATGAAATTACACGGGCCCATCATCCAGACGGATTCTCGGCGTGACCGCTTCTTTCAATCACCGGAACAACGGACTCGGGGCGTGTCGCGTGTTGAGCGACTTGGGCGCTGGATCTTTTGTGCATGGCTGCTCTGTGCCGTCACCGTGCATGGCGACGTGCGGACATGGACCAGCGTTAGCGGGGCGACCGTGGAAGCGGAATTTGTCGAGCAACAAATGGACACGGTGGTCCTTCGCACGGCGGACGGCGAATTGCTCGATATCCGGCTGAACCAGTTGAGCCGCGAAGACCAGATCCATGTCGGATCCCTGCGCGCGCCGGCGCCTCGTGCCGCGAGCGGCGGCGGCTCCGACGAACCGATCCCGCCCGCCATCAAGGAAGCATTTGGCGAACGGCTGGTGAACGCCCGGGGACGCCGCGTTTCCCCTGCCGACTTGCAGGGCAAAAAGATCGGCCTGTACTTCTCCGCGCAATGGTGTCCGCCCTGCCGGGCTTTCACACCGGGCTTGGTTGAAGCCTATGAAGAAATGCAGAAACAAGGGAAACCGTTTGAGATCATTTTCGTATCGCATGACCGATCGGAAAACGACATGTACAAATACATGCGTGACTACAAAATGCCCTGGATCGCCATTCGCTACGACGACGAAAAGCGCGATGCGCTGAAGCAGCAACACGGCATTCGCGGCATTCCCTCGTTCGTCATCGTCGATGATACGGGGAAGACCATATCCGCCAACGGACGCGGCGAAATCACCGCGCATGGCGCCGGCGCCTTCGATTTGTGGTGACCCTCCACCCGACACCCGACACGCGACACCCGACACCCGCCACCCTCTTCATTTCCCTGTAGACTTGCCCGTCATTCCGCTTACCATGTGCGGCATGAAACCCGAACTCGTTGTCGCCTTGGACGTCCCTTCCGCCGGAGACGTAGAACCCGTGTTGACCCGCCTACCTGATGCCATTCGCTGGTATAAGGTCGGACTGGAACTCTTCACGGCGGCCGGGCCGGCCGTGTTGGACCTGCTGCGCCGACACGGGAAACATATCTTTCTCGACCTTAAACTGCATGACATCCCCAACACCGTGGCCGCCGCGGTCCGTTCGGCGGCCCGGCACCGGGTCGACCTGTTGACGGTACACGCCCTCGGCGGACGGGCGATGTTGTCGGCGGCGGCGCAGGCGGCGGCCGCATGCGAGACCCCGCCCCGGCTCATTGCCGTGACCACCTTGACCAGTTTGTCGGACGACGACCTCAAGGAGGCCGGCATTGACCGGACTGTCGGCGATCAGGCGATCGCGCTCGGGCGCATGGCGCTGGAATGCGGGGTCGACGGGCTGGTCTGTTCCGTGCACGAACTGGAACGCTTACGCGCGACGTTCGGCGCCGATCCGATCTTGGTCACGCCGGGCATCCGGCTCGCGGAAGAGCAAGCCGGGGATCAGAAACGGGTGGCGACACCGGAAGACGCCGTGCGGCTGGGCTCCAACTTTCTCGTTGTTGGCCGCTCATTGCTCAACGCCGCCGATCCGCGCGCAACGGCGAAAAGCATGCTCGGGCACTTGGGATAGAGCATGATATATCGGCTTGCCCTTGCGCAGCAAGCCACGGGCTCACACGGTGACCGTTTCCCTCTGCACTTCGTCACCCACCCTCGTAAAGCGCGCAACAGAGGCTCTTCCGTCGACATTCAACATTCGGCCATCGGCATTGCTCGCTTCAGTCGATGCTGTTGAGGATATCCGTGTTTCTGAGCGCTTCAAAGATGATGTTACCGACATCTTCATGCTCGATCCCCGCGACATGCCCATCGAGATACAACACATTCCGGTAATTCGCACCGTGATTGTCGTATTCGTCAAAGTCCGGCATATTGCCGGGCGTCAAATCGCCCCGTTCCAACTGATTCGACTCGTCCGCCAGCACGGGGGCCGTGGAAAAATCTTCGCGGGACGAACGGAGATTGTATCCCGCCACATACATGTAACTGCAATTCTGATAGCTATCGAAGTCTTCAAACGACGACGCCGGCCGGACCGGATCGCCCCGGCCGCGGCTTGCGCCCGCCCCCGTCACCGTATCGCTCGGGCACCAGAACTTGCGGGGTTCCGTAATGTAGCCCCCTTCGGCCAGCATCTGCACATGCTGAGTGAACGGCCATTGTCCGCCCAGCGACGCGCCCTCAATCACGGGCCGGCTCAAATCCACATCCACGATGGGAAGCCAACCATTGTTTTCCGTGGCGAACAGGAAGAACGCCGTGCCCATCTGGCGCAGGTTGCTGCGGCAGGCCGCTTGCCGCCCGCTTTCAATGGCATTCTTCCCCACCGGCACCAGTAGGGCCACCAGCAGAAGCATGATCCCCAACACCACCATCAACTCGATCAGGGTGAAGCCTTGTTTGCGTTGATTCATAGTACAGTTCATTATTCCTGCTCCATCATTCCGTTCTAGCTTGCGAAACAACCGGTTCACTCGCCGATCGGCGCAATGAACGCGCGCCATGCCCGGCCGCCTTCATCGTTTTCGCTGTGCCATGTGGCCACATTGTCATTAACATTGGGATTGTCATTGAAGACAAAATTGACGCTTGTATTGGCATTCGTCGGAATTTGAAAGGCCGTCTCCCAAATCATCCCCACGGTATTGGTCAAGGGTCGACGAGCCACATCGAACCAACCCTCATCGAATCCCGAGTGCGCATAAATGGCACCCGCCGCCTCAAGCGGACCGCCTTCGGCATCATAGGTAAGGGTAAAGACGTCGCCGGCCACCGCCACGCTCGGCGTCCAGGTCGCGTGGTGAGTGCCCTTATATAGAGGATAATTCCCGTCGGGCGGGACGCCCCATGCCGCAAACCACATGGCATCGTCGTCTCGAATCTTGAAGTAATGATTCCCGTCAGACTCGTCCACCACTACGTCGTAATACCACAAGCCGTCTCCCGCAAAGGTCATCGGCGTTCCCGACCACCCCTCAAAGGATCCGGCAATACGCACGTCCTGATTCCCCTCGAACGGGGTGCGTTGTTGACGGAAATAGATGCGCGCCACGCCGCCGGTCTCCGGCACTGGATTCGGATGCCACTGTACGCCACGGTAGGGCGGCCTGCGGCCCGCACGAATGCGGAAGAAATGCACATCATCGTTCGGCGTATCGAGGGAAGCCACCCCGCTGTTGACGAAGGGCAGTCGATCCCCGTAATGCCGGAATCCCGCGATCAGGTCGTCCGAGAAGTCCACCAGATGCAATTGCTGATCCTCCACATTGGAGTAGGAAACCTCGATATTTCCATCAACATGCGCAACCGCAAAGACATTCGGAGCATTGGTCGGCGTCGGGAGCTCCAGATCCAAATCATCCCGAGGATCGTCCAACGGGCCACCGTCCCAGACGAAGGGCTCGAAAACGATGTTGGTATCCGATCCGGGCTCGATATAGACTTCGACATCGAATCCCGGGCTGTTCAACACATCGCCCCATTCATTGATCACATAATATTGGTACTTGAAACTGCGCGGCGTACGATCGCGAACCCACGCCGCCCCGCCGCCGTAGGGCGATGTGCCGGATGATCCGCCCACCAGCGAATGGGGACTGCCCGGCACGATCGCCGAATCGGCGCCGTCCGCGGTCATGCTCCATGTGCGCGAGAAGATGCCGTCGCCGGCCACCGCATCGCCCATGGTGCCATCGTCAAACAGGGTGATGCCCCCGTTGGCCCAGCCCACGCTCGCCAGCCCGGCCCAATCGCTGATGCCTCCGTCGTTCAGGTTGAACCCGCGCAACGGGTCGGTACCCTGAATAAGCACACGTTGGATTTCGGAAGTATCGTATGCCGACAGGTCCAGTTGAAAGGTGATGGTCTTGCGTTTCCGCACGCCGGCATCGCCACGATCCCAATCCCAATAGAGATCCTCGTACGCATCCTCCACGTCCGCGCCGCGAAGCGGGCCGGCGGCCGCGCCCAGATGATTGGTCACATACATGGTGTTATCAAGCGCATCCGGATCGAGGGTCAGCACCCGCGTCGCCGTCAAGTAATTGTCCAGCCGGACCGCCTCGTAGTTGTTCGTGCCCGTCCCGGTCAACAGGGCGCTGAACTTGTAATTCACGGTCAACGGCGTGCCGGGCGGGAAAATCACGTCCGCATAGCGAAGGGAACCGCCGAGCGACGCATTGTCGACCGGCGTGATCATGGACGGCGGGAAACCCCATTCCAACGGCGAATCACCGTTGAGGAAGAACGCGGACGCGCCCCAAGCATCGCCCGACCGGGATCGCCCCATGCCGGAATTCGTTTCCAACACGAAACGCACGGTCAAGGGCGCGCCCAAACCGTCTTCGGCCGGCGACAGGCAAAGCCAGGTTTCACGGGTGCGCCCGTCACCATCGGCCACCCCGTCCGCCCGGACTTCGAGCAAGCCGTTGGTCGGCAGAGGCTCGTTCAAAAAAATGTAAACGATATCGGACAGTGGATTCGTGATACTATGGATATCCAAGCCGCCCACCCACCAGTTCGCGGTGTTTGTCGCCGATTCGGTAGTGACCGGTTTATTGAAGCGCGCATACACAATGTCGCCGCCGGCCTTACCCATGACATCGCGCAGGAACGGGGCATGCACGCCACCCGACCAATCGTCCGGCATGCCGTCCATGGTGGAGTCGATAACGACTTCAATATAGGTGTCGGTGGTCAGCAAACCGTCGTCGTAATCCGCGCCCGCGCCCTGAGCCGGAATGGTGTCCGGCGAGCTGAAGGAAATATCGAACTCGTTGTTATGCAAATTGGCGAACACGCGAATGGTCGCACCCGTCGGAACTACGTTATCGCCGACCATCCCGAACCGATTGTCGTCCGTATAAAGCTCGCTCCATGGAATCCGCGCTTCCAACCCCTTCAATACGCAATCCGTGCCATCCGCCTGAACCACCATATCCGTGGGTGTGCCTTGCGGCGTGTTGCCGTTGCCCGCGCTAAAGATCAATTCCACATTGTTCGTATCCGGGGGCTCGATCCCGTCGTATCGGATGCGCAGAATATCATTAAAAAAACCTTCGGTAGCGATCATGTAGTCGAGACCGAATTCAATACCGGTCGCATCCGCCGCCTGCCAGCCGACGGCATTGAAGCCAATATGTGCGGGCTGTATATCGGCCCAATTGGTGGTGGTAGTCGCCCCCGTACCCTCGCCGGGATCGACATCGAGCATGACGACCAGTTTATTGCCCTGTTCCCAGCCCTGAAGAGCAACGTAGAGATAGGTTTCGTCCCACGTAATATACAGGTTGGTGATCACATTCTCCGGAGCCCACTCGCCTTCTCCGGAAAAAGCGCCGCGCAAATCATTCGTCGTATACTCCGTCGGCCTGCCATCGAGAATGATGGTGTTGTGCGGCGTCGCATAAGCGCCTACGGAAAACAACAGAAAGAACAGTGCGATGTGAAACGTTTTACTCTGCATGGTTATGTCCCTCGCGGATACTATGTTTTGGCTCGTGAGCGCAGGCTCCTCTGCATTGAACGACTCCACCCCGCAACAATATATTAGAGCAGTATTGTCACCCCGCCACAATACACCGCTTCTATCGAAAACGTCATCCCTTTTTACGAAAAAGCGCCCCGCAGCGCAAAACGGGGACAGCGCAAAACGGGGACAGACACCGTTTCGCTCCACGCTCCTACCACGATCCTAAGTGGATGAATTCACCAACCCGCTCCGCCCGATCTTCCACGTCCTAACGGACGCGGCTACGGATTTAAGAATCAAGGCGAAACGGGGACAGCCGAGGCGGGCGAGGCGGGGACAGACACCGTTTCGTAAAGCATTGATTTCCAACGGCTGGATTCCTATTCCGCATCAACGTTCGCCGCTTGGAAGGCGGGCGCGCACCCCTATAAGCCATTCATAATGGGATCCCAATGCCCGGCCGTCTGCTCGCGGAACATGCGCCAGGCGCGCTCTTCCGTCTCGTCGACCTCGATGTGCAACCATTCATCCGTGGCCGGATGGGGCAGATCGAGCGAGCGCGCATGCAACAGCAGCCGATACACCCCGAACCGCTCCCGGAAAAAGCGGTTATGCGCCCCGCGCCCGTACTTGGTGTCGCCGATGATGGGATGATCAATATGCTTGAGATGCCGACGAATCTGATGGCGACGCCCGGTTTTCGGTTCCACCTCGACCAGCGAATACGCCGCGGGGCGCCCCTCCACCTCGCCGTCCAGCGTCAGCACTTCCAGACACTTGAAACGGCTGTGCGCATCCCGGGGCACTCGCTCGTCCTCATCCACCACCGGATGATCGATCACCCCTTCCTCCGGCGCCCGGCCGCGCACAACAGCCCGATACCGCTTGCGCACCCGCCGCTCCGCAAACGCGGCGCAAAGGCGCGCGGCCGAGGCGGGATCCAGGGCAAAGAGCAGCACGCCCGATGTCGCGCGGTCCAATCGATGCACGGGATACACGGTGCGCCCCATCTGCTCGCGCAGAATCTGCAAGACGGCCAAGCTGTCCCCGGCGAGACGCGTACGGTGCACCAGCAAAGCGTCGGGCTTGTTGACCGCCACCAGATGTGTATCGCGATAAAGGATGTCGAGCAGTGCCATGACAGTCCGCTGAAAGACGCGTGCGTGGTTCATCAGCAGGGCGGCACAGGCGCCCCCCTTAATGGTGTTGATCCTGATCCGTTGGAGCGGGCGGCGGGAATCGAACCCGCCTAGCCAGCTTGGAAGGCTGGAGCTTTACCACTAAGCTACGCCCGCACGGAGGGATTAATGCGGCACTATACCCGGTTGAAGGGTAAGGTCAAGTGCGCGATGCTCCTCAATGCGCCGTGGCGGGACGGCCATCGAGTGCCTGACGCACGTTCTTCAAGAGGCTGTCGCTCTTGTACGGCTTGTATACCAGGCCCAACGCACCGGCCTTGATCAGGCGTTCACTCTTGTCTTCCTGCACAAAACCGCTGGTCAATAATACCGGAATGTCGGGATCGATCCGGCGCAGCGCTTTGAATGTCGCCTCTCCGTCCATCTCCGGCATGATCATGTCAAGCAACACCAGGTCCACCCGCCCGCGTAGTTCATCCAGGTAGTGCACCGCTTCCATTCCGGATTGGGCGGCCACGACCTGATACCCGTTGCCTTTCAATACTTCGGTCACCATCTGGCGCACAATCGGCTCGTCGTCCACCACCAAGACCGTCTCCGTACCGGTCAACACTTCCTTGGACGCATCCGTTTCACTCTGGATTTCTGCGCGATACACGGGCAGATACACGGTAAAGACGGAGCCGCGCCCTTCTGCGCTGTCCGCAATGATGTGGCCGCCATGGTTGGTGATGATGCCGTAAACGATCGACAACCCCAATCCCGTGCCGCCGCCTTCCGCTTTGGTCGTGTAGAAGGGCTCATAGATGTGTTCCTGCAACTCCTCGGACATGCCGACACCGGTATCGGAGACGGTGACACATACGAATTCGGCGTCCGTGTCTTCCCCGAGGATGATGCGTTCGCGGGGGGACAAGGCCCGGTGTTCCGAGACGAGGCGCAGTGTCCCGCGGTCGTGCGCCCGCATGGCGTCGGACGCGTTCAAACACAGGTTCATGATAACCTGATTCAACTGACCGGGATCGCCGTGCACCAAAGGCAATTTTTCCTCGAGCTGATCCTCCACGGTAATGTCCTTGGGAATGGAACGGCGGATCAGGCTCAACACCTCCTGGATCACGGCATTCATGGACACCGCTTCCTTGGCAAAATGTTTCCGGCGCGCAAAGGCGAGCAATTGACGGGTCAACTCCGACGCGCGCACGGCGGATTGTTCGATGAGCTTCAGGTCGCGATGGATGTCGGAGGCATCGTCCACCTTGGAGAGCAGATACGAAGAGAACCCCAGGATTCCGCTGAGGATATTGTTAAAATCATGGGCAATGCCGCCGGCCAACATGCCGACGGCCTCCATTTTCTTGGCCTGGCGCAGGTGATCGGCCAAATCGCGATTGACCTTTTCCTGCTGCTCGGCGCGCAGACGCGCGGCGATATGCAGGGCGGCCACGGTGATGAGTTCCACATCGACGTTGTCGTAATATTGTTTTTCGGTATCGATCACGGACAAGGTGCCCCGCACCGTACCGGTGGAGTCGCGTAACGGAGCGCCCAGATAGGTGATGAACCCCTTCTCGCGAACGCGCGGGTCGTTCCGATAGGGGTCGGTCAAGTTCAGGGCGTTGCAGTATAAAGGCAACCCGGAATCCTGCACGGTGCTGTACAGGCTTTCCGGAACACGAAAGTCGTCCCTGTCCAACGCCTCCGAGCCCTCCACATACATGGCTTCCTCTGTATGGACGACATGGATGGCCACGGCAAACGGCCGATACATGTCGTTAAGCGCCACGCACACCCCGCCCAGGTACCCGTCGATGTCGGATGGCAGCGCACTGATCCGGCTGAAAAAATGTTTGAGCTTGGCAATGAGCAATTGCGCGCGCTGATGACGCTTTTGCATCGACTGGGCTTTTTCCCGCAACTGCACTTCGAGCTCTTTCCGGCGGTTGATGTTGCGGGCCACCACGACCATGCCGGGCACGTCGCCCGCCTCGTCATGCAAAGGACTGAAGCTTAATTCAAACCATTGATAGAATTTCTCCTCATTCAGCATGCGCAACTCGATCAGTTCGTTCCGGCCTTCGCGCACGCATCGCTCGAAACTCTTCTCGAGCAACGCCAAGTCATCGGGGTGGACGCAATCGGGCCATGCCTTCTCTTCGCTGAACCATTGTTCGGCGGGCAATCCCGTATACCGCTCGAACCCTGCATTCGCGGAAAGGATACCGCCGTCGGGCCCCAGAATGAGCACCGGATCGGATGACTCACGGAACAAGACATTGAACCGCTCCTCCGCGGCCTCCAGCGCGTGGGCCAAGCCGTCCTGCGACTTGAGCGTATCCCGATAGCGCTGTTCCCACGGCGTCGCCAACTCGATCATCAACAACGCGTACGGCTCACCGTCTTCTCCGACCAAGCGGCGGCGGCGAATGCGGGACACGGGGCGGCCCTCGAATTGGGCTATCTCGCGAATCGTCTCCCAACCGTTCCCGTCCAATTCCGCCGCCCACCAAGACGGGGGCAACAGCCGGTCGGCATTCGCTTCCGACACGTCGAACAGCGCGGTCAGATCTGCGGGATCCCCTTCCGGCAATGATTGGCCCGATAGCGCGATGGCCGCCGCATTGGCGTGCAAGACCCTCCGCTCCCGGTTCAGCACCAAAACGGGTGTCGTGAGGGCCTCGACCACTTGGCGACAGAGTTCGAGGCATAGATTGGACGAAGTAGACATGTTGAATTATACGCTGTTCTCAGGGGCCACTATACCCGGGAAAGGCCCCGCCTGATAGCTGTTTCTACACCGCCCCCCCAGGGGCAATACGTTTTCCAATCTACCTCCGCATGTATGAACCCGGTTCGAAAAAACCCATCCGCTTGGAGGGGCGAGTTATACGAGCCCGTGATGTCGCGTTCAATAGAAAGGCAGGCTGTTCGGTTTCCATTCA
>SKXR01000126.1 GCA_007128275.1 Kiritimatiellia bacterium | reverse complement strand
ATGATTGGAAGATCGGGCCAAAAAAGTTCCAACGATTGGAAAAATCGAAGGATTTCTTTCCAACGATTGGAAAAATCCGCCAAAACTCTTCCAACGATTGGAAGAACCGGGTGATTCCGCTTCCAACGATTGGAAAAGTCCTGTGACCCCCTGACTGATTAAATCGCATAGTTCCTCATAAATCGCGTTGCACACAATCTGCCCCTTCCGCATTCAGTAACGGAGACGAACGCATTAGGAATGCGTAAAACCTTTTACCTCACAAATGGGTTAAGCAGGTTTTGTTCCATGTTGTAAGAAAAGGCAGCGGGAAGATCGCATCTTGCTTGCAATCAGCCACTTAAATGTTTGCCGCTCTTTTGGCGAGTTTGGGGATTGCCGACTAAGACATACAATCTCGTAGTCTTTTACGAGGTTTGGAACAATCTTGGAGCAGCGCGTGGCTGGGCGAAGCTAAGCGAAAGGGACAGAGAAATAGTGGATAATTCGGTGCAAGATGCTTATAAAGAGGGTGTTAACCGGATAATCACGACCACTGTTTCTGTGTCCCTGTTTCTTCCATTGCCCTCCGTTAACGTGAGAGGGTGCCGGCCTCGTCCCTCTCGTAGGGCGGCGGGTTGGAAACCCGCTCTCCGTTCCGTGTGCATCCGCAGTTCCCTCGTCTCCGCGTCGGCCTCTGCGGCTGATGTCCAAATGGTGATAGCTTATATGCTATCACCAGAGGTAACAGGGACAGGAATCATTCGCGTCCATTCGCCGTGGTGCGGATGAAGTCGGCGTACCAGTGCGCGCTGTCTTTGAGGATGCGTTCCTGCGTCTCGTAATCGACCCAGATGATGCCGAACCGTTGCGTGAAGCCTTCGCCCCACTCGAAGTTGTCCATCAACGACCACACAAAATAGCCCGCCAACGGTACGCCTTGTTCCATGGCCCGTTGCGCGGCCGCGAAATGATCCCGAAGATACGCGATACGCCGTTCGTCGCGCACCCGCCCTTCGGCGTCCGGCGCGTCGCCGTACGAAGAGCCGTTTTCGGTGACGTACAGTTTCCGCGGACGATACGTGGCGTGCACACGATACAGGATTTCAAACAAACCGTCGGGATGAACCTCCCAGTTAATGTCGGTCCGCACTTCGGGGCCCGGCACGGGGATGTCGCGCGGCTGATTCTCCTCCTCGGGGATGTCCTGCGAACGGCAGATCTCACGCATGTAATAATTGACCCCGAGAAAATCGCACGGGGCGGCGATGGTCCGGTAATCGTCCGCCTTCACGAACGCGAGTTCGCCGCCGGGCATATACGCTTTGCGCATATAATCCCGTACCAGATCTGGCGGATAGTCCCGCCCATACAGCGGATCAAGGAACCAGCGGTTGATGTGCCCGTCGTATTGACGGTACGCGTCGTAATCGGCGGTACTGCCGGACGCGGGTACGGCGGGAATGAGGTTGAGGGTGATGCCCACTTCGCTTCCCAAACTGTTCGCGCGTATGACCGGGACGGCGGCGCCGTGCGACAAGAGCAGATGATGCGCGGCACACAACGCGCTTTCGGCGTCCTGCGCGCCCGGGGCATGCACACCCACCAATTGCCCCAGCACGGACGCGCACCACGGTTCGTTATGCGTAATCCAGTTTTTTACGCGATCGCCCAACGAACGGGTCACCACGTCGGTGTACTCGACAAACGCCTCCACCGTCGCGCGCGCCGGCCAACCGCCTTTGTCCTGCAAGACCTGCGGCAGGTCCCAGTGATACAGCGTGACGAACGGCTGAATCCCGTTGGCAAGCAACGCGTCCACGAGGCGGTTGTAGAAATCCAGGCCGCGCTGATTCACCGCGCCACGGCCCTCGGGCAAAATACGGGGCCAGGCGATGGAAAAGCGGTAGGCGTCCAGCCCGATCTGCTTCATCAACGCGACGTCGTTCTGGTAGCGATGATAATGGTCACAGGCGACGTCGCCGGTTTTGCCGTCCTTGATCCGGCCGGGCGTATGGGCGTAGCGATCCCAGATCGATTCCCCTTTCCCGTCCTCATTCCATGCGCCTTCGATCTGATACGACGACGTGGCCGCACCCCAGAGAAACGTCTTGGAAGAAGTTACCATGTCGCCACCACCTTTCGTGCGTCCGCCGGCAACCGGCATTCACGCGCATCGTAATCCGTCCAGGGCTCGCCATCCACGAGAACGTCAACGGGTGCCGCATCGCGCGGCCAGCGCAGGGTCATCCCATCAAGCCGTTTGACCGTGCCTGCCAGCTCAACCGTCAACTCGGCGCCGACCATGGATGCCGACAGGTCCAAGACGCCAAAGTGGGTGGGCAGATTTCGCACCCGGACGGGGGCGCTGCTCGCGAACCAATCGCCGGTCACGCCGGCCAGCAGCACCAGTCGACGATCGCGTTCTGTCACGAGCATCCCGCGCACGGAGTTGACCAGATCCGATCCAACCCACGTGTGCGGCATATCGCCGATGTACCCGCCGACGCGATACCCGGCCAGTACAACCTCTCCGAGATGATTCCATTGCGGCGGACGCCGGCATTCCAGCAGGTAATCGAGCAACACATTCGCGCGATCACGTTGGCCCAGTTCGACGAGCGCTTGGATGGAGCGCGCCTCGTACGGCGTATATTGACCGGACCAGTCCGGTTCAAACCGCTCCATGAGATTGTCGTAGTACATATCGAACGTATTCTGCAGCAGGTCGCTCGGCAGGATATGGGCCACGCGGCAGGGTTCAAATGCGATGGCGGTGGATGTGGCATCAAAATCACCCAAATCCGACGCGCCCGGAATGAAGTCGATGTTCTTGAATTCCACGGTGGCCTGAATGGTCTTCAGCACGCCTTCCTTGAGGAGTGCATACTGTTCCAGCGCCCACGCCGCGATGTCGTCCCGGTCCATCAACCTCGCCGCATAGGCGCCGTCCTGCCAACCGCGTAAGGCCCAGAAATTGTCCCAGTAACTGTGCCGGGGCGGGTCGTACCCTTCGTGGCTGATGGATTTGGGCAGGATGCCGACAAACCGTTCTCGGGCTTCTTCGTGTGCCATGTAGTCCGGGGTTAGCGTTTGTTCGCGCAACGCTTGTTGAAACTGCAACGCGCGCACGATGGCGTCGAAATGTCGCGCGAGGAACTCGTCGTCCTGCGTCATGCGATGATATTCCGTCATGATATAGACGAATTGTCCCTGGCTGTCGTATTCGAAGTTCGATCCCCATCCCGTGTACACGGTCCCGTCATTGTTCAGAATAGGCGGAACCAATCCCTCGTCGGTTACACGTTTGGCGTACCACTCCAGAAACACACGCGCATCCTCTATCAGGCCCATGCGCATGAGCGCGGCGGCCGTGATGCTCCCGTCGCGGATCCAGGTCCGGTTGTAATTGCGGGCGCCGGGTTGGATCGCGTTCCCCGCCATGTTGATCAGGATGTAAGCGATCTGAGACCGCACCGTGTTCGCCAGTTGCTCGTTGGGCAGCTCGAGCGCCACCGGTCCCAGGCGCGCTTTCCAGAATTGGCGCATGGCTTCCCTATGGATATCGAAGGCGGCCGTGTTTCCTTCGGGCAGTTCACGCCCGAGGGCGAGGAAGTCATCCAGATGACGGCGTCGATCATGAAGCGGCATCGCCACGATCACGTCAAAGGACTCGCCCGGGCCGATGTCGTACTCGTAGGCGAACGCACCGGACAAAAGTCCGCGAGCATCCGCGCCGGGACCATGCTCGGGCATGGCGCCCCCTTCGAACGTATGCACGATGTCGCCGAATCGGAACTCCTCCGTTCCAAAAGCATCGGGGCGCGTGAGCGATACATAGGAATACTCGTCGTTCACTCGCGCGACACTACCCGCCCCGCTCGTTTCGAGCTGCAGGCTCCGGATGGGCGCCATCCCGCCATGTTGCCAGGGCGGGTTGATCTGGACCGGGCGAATGGCCAAATACAACCGCCCCGAGTGCCGGCGCTCGGATTGGTTTACCACCGTGTAACGCACGTAGGTCACGGAATCATTCGTCGTACCGGCCGTCATCGCTTCCACATCGAGTTGCCAGTCGGGGAACTCCCAGCGCACCGACGGCACGGGCAGATAGCCGTCCCCCAACGACGGCGTTAAGCGCGCGGCATCCAACGCAGAATGCAGGGTCCCGTCCATCTGCACATAGGGCATGAGGGTCGAACCGCCCCATATCGGTTCCATGTTACCGTATTCGTCGATGAGGCTCACGCGTTGATCCTTGGGCACGCCCAACACGGTCCAATAGGTCTGCCGGCCGTGGAGGTGTTCCGGGTACCAGCCACGCGGTGCTTTCTTCGCCGCCATCTGGTACTCGTCAAGCGTCGTCAAGACTTCGTCAGGACCGCGCAAACCGATCTGCCGAATTTCCGCGGGCGCACCCGTCGCGGTCTCGCGGAGTACCAGTCGGATGTAGCGCGCCGTCACCGCTTCCATGGGGGCGATATCAAACACACCGATTCCGCCGTCGATGCCCGGGGTCGATATCCAGTCTTTCCCGTCGCGCGAAACCGCAAGGTCGAAATGGGTGGCATACTCGTCGCCCCAATCAATGCGCACGCCGCCAAATGCCAGGGGCCGTTGGAGATCGATTTCGATATGCGACGGCGTCGTTTCCGCGCGCCAGACCGTGTCCCTTCTGCCGTCCATCAGCCGGCCCGCCGCTTCCCCTTGCGCCGTAATTCGCGGCTGTCCGGAGGGGCCCCACGCGTCCACTTCCCAGATCGAGTGCCCCCAACCGGTCGCCCGCTCCAATCCCGTGATGCGGAAATAGCGAGCGCGTACGGGTTCGATAAAGATATAATCCGTGCGACCGTTTCCCTCAGCCGTTTCATACACCTTCTGCCATGTCGTCCTGTCGCGTGATGTTTCGATCACGTAGTGGGACGAATAGGCGGCTTCCCAGCGGATCATGAAGCCGGACAACGTCGCCTCCCTGCCGGTATCGATTTTCAGCCATTGCGGATCCGAAAACGGGCTGCTCCATCGCGTATGCGGATGGCCGTCGATGACATGGTGCGGCGGCATGGAAGGCTCCTGAACACCGGACGCCGACGCCGTCCACGCGGTGCGCGGCAGGGGATCATCGCTGGGCCCTGTGCCTTCATCCGCATGGACGCAGACTCCCAACAACGAAGCCATCATCGCGAGCACAACCCAGTGAGCACCTTCCAACGGCGACGCAAAATAGATACCATTCGTGGGTATTTCCATAACGGTCCTCTGTTTCTACTGTGTGTGTTAGTATGAGCCGGATTGAGCGTTGCATCATCTGTTGTGAAAACGCCTTTACAAAAGGCCCACGCATATGTAATCGTTTACATATAGGCTTTTACAGGAGATTAGTCCATATGTTAAGAGAAAAATTTCTGATGCGGGCCTTTGTCGCCTTCGGACTGTGGGGTATTGCGGCGCTGGTCGTCGCCGATGCGCCCGTGGGATATATTGAGAATCAATCCTACACGACCTTGTGCGCGGAAGTGGATAATATCAACATCCCCTTCTATGCGCCGGGCACTTCGGCCTTCCGCATCATCGCCACGCACCCGACCTATCTCCCCACGTCCATCGACGAGCGCGGCGCGGACTGGACCGACTGCGAGTTTACCGACCCGACCATCTGGCTGCTGGGCGTGAAAAACGGGACGAACGACGGATTCAAGGACAGCGGATTCACCGACCCGCACATTTATTATGCGCCCGACGATCCGCCTGCGGGCATCGACCAGCCTTTCTCCGAGTTCCCGAACGAGATCAACCACGACTGGATGAACAACCAGTTCATTATTTTCACCGCCGACGAGCCCGGCGACGCAAATATCGTCCTTCCGATCGGCGCCATCCTGACTGCGGCCTTCGCGAACATGGACGGTACGCTTGAAATCGAAATGCTCACGGGCGACGGCGCGAATTGGGTCAGTCACGGCACCCGCGTGTTCGACAGCGAAAACATGACGCACTCCTGGACCACGCCCGACTTCACCTGGATCGAAGGCGCGGACGCGAATCATATCCACCTGCGCGTGCTCAAGAGCGACGAGGCCGATTCCAGCTCTACCGAAGGAGCTTGGGGCCAGTACGATTACGTGGAACTGCGCAAACGCCCCGAACTCGGTGAAACCGTGGACATCATCTACGACGTTCCCGGCAGCGATGTTAGAGTCCACGCTGTACACATCGATTTCTGGTGGCGCGCGCCGCGGGCCATGAGCGTGAATGTGCTCGGCGGTGACAGCCATACCAACGCGCATTACTTCCGGATCATTCAGCAGATCCCAGGCACGGGTGAATTCCCCGAGATCTTCGTCCTGTACCAGGATTCCAACGCCCGCATCATCCCCTTCCCGCCCGAAAGCGTTAGCTGGGTCCCGTACGGGTCGTCCGTCCAGATCGGGGCTACACCGGAATCCATTCGCCCGTTTGCCGATATCGAGTCCGTTGTCATTGATCCGGAGTCCTTGCGCATCGACATCACCTACGAGGACGCCTCCACCACGACCGTGCGATTGGATGTGGACCGCGAACGACACGTCGTGGACGTCAGCGACGTCACGTACGACACGATCACCTTGCCTTTTGCCCGTTTCCGTTCCATGTGGGTGCGAGACGGCAATGCCGATATCGACCGCATCCGGACCCGGCTCGGCAATCATTTCATCATGGACGGGTGGGCCGAACTGGAAGGCCCGTGGTGGTTTTTTACGCGCGAGGTACCGTCCTATCACAACACCTATTGCCCGGACTTCTTCATCGAATTGCTTGAACCGAGCCCCGCCTTCCTCACGCGCCCGGCCGAATCGCGGGATAGCGGAAGCAACGATGTCGTCGTTTTCAACAGCCATGCTTCGACGGGACAGACCTTGCAACTCGGCGCCGGCGGCGGTGAAGCCCAATATGACATCGATCTGCTGCGGCCTTGGCTGAATGTGCAACTGCGCATTCGCTACTCCGACATCGACGGCGGAACGCCGATGGCCGTCTATCTCAACGGCGACGTCACGCCCGTTTTGGGATGGGACACGGCCACACTCGAAGGCACCAACGCGTTCGCCGTATCGCCGAACATTCCTTTGGGCCATGTAAGCGCGGGGCCGTTGAACGTGCGCGTTGAAGCGGGCGCAGGTTCGTCCGGCGTGGCCTTGGACGCGCTCGAATGGATCTCGCAGCCACAACCGTTGATGGACGACGTGTTGATCACGGACGTGGAACACGAAGCGGGGCCCATCCTGTTGAACGCGTCCTTCGAAGATGGCGACGGAACGACGACCATCGACGACTGGACCCGCTGGGACGGATTAACCCGCGAAGACTGGGCTGAACGCACGGGGGATTGGGGAGCAACCATGCAGGGATGGACCTTGGGCGGCGGCATCTTCCAGGATGTGCCCGGCGCGGAAGGAAACGAATACGTATTCTCCATCTGGGGCAATCCCACAGACGACTGGGAATTCGACCATTTCAATGTATCGATCTTCATTCAGTTTCGTGACGGTGAGGACACATGGATTCAGGAATCCGCTCTGACCGAGGTCGACCTGACCGGCCCGAACGACGTATGGACGCAATACACGGTGGAAGGTACCGCGCCCATCGGCACGGTCGTCGTCCGCGTCGGCATGGAGTTCGGGGGTGTATCGGAAGTCGGCGACGGCGCGTTTCGGTTCGACGACGCGCAAATCAATGATGGCGGCGTCGAGATCCCATTCGCGCAAGCCCATACCAACGTGTATCTTTCGGTGCGCTACGCGGAGGAAGACGCCCCGAACCGCGTCGAACTGATGGTGAACGACGAAGTGCGCGCCTGGTTCCCGACGGAAAACACGGGCGGCGCGGAAACCTTTGCGTGGGGTCCGCCCCTTTATCTCGGTGACCTCGCCGACGGGACGACCACCTTTGCCTTTGTTTCGTCCGGCCTGAATATGGACCGCTTCCGCCTCGTCCACCGGCATCGCGTCAATCGCCCACCCGTACTCGAGGTGCCGACGCCACACACGCTGGTCATGGGCGCCACCACCAACCTCGCGGTCCTTGCGTACGACCTCGACGGCGATCCCGTCAGCGTCACGAACATCGCCCCGCCCGCTGGCGCGGAGCTGGATAACAGCACCTTCACGTGGCAGGCCGTGCCCGGATACGGCGGCGGCACCACGGAAGTGGTGTTTGTCGCGTCCGATCCGCACGGCGAAACCAACAGCAGCGTCACCGCCAGCGCACTCTTCATGATCCCCTTCGATTCGGATGACGACGGGCTGCCGGACGAGTGGGAATGGATCCACTTCCAGACGCTGGCGTACGGCCCCGACGACGATGTGGACGAAGACCGGGTGACCAATTACGAGCATTGGATCGCGGGTACACAGCCGACCAACCCGGCCTCCTTCTTTCATATGAGCGACGCGGCCATGACCGCGCCGGGTGCGCCGGTGTGCCTCACGATCATGCCCACCGTGCCGGGCCGACTCTATACGATCTTCTATACGGACGACAACCTGGCCGTCGAACCCGCGTGGCAACCCTTTGCGAATGATGCGCAGGGTGTGGGCACATGGCTGGAAACCAACGCCGTCGAATCCGTCTTTACCTTCTGCGACGATTTCACGGTCGACACGACCGGCGGCCCGGCCGCCCCCGGCCCGCGTGTGTACCGGATCCGGGTCGAAGGACCGTAGCGCCGTGCTCCGACGGGGAGGACGGGACTACAAACAGAGATCTACGGTCCATCGTCTCTCACTTCCGCCTTGAAGGTTCCCGCCACGAAACTTTGATGTTCGTCCGGGAGGGCCATGTAAATCTCACCCTGCAGTTGGCCGCCCTTTATCTCGCCGAAACGAAGTTGCATGGAATATCCCCTTTCCACTCCGGCTGTCCCATCACCGGGCTCGTGAAAGCCACGGCCATCAACAAGGGGATCGTGAAACGTATACGGATTCTGCTCATATCGTCCTCCTCTGACTATTCCTCTTCACCCGCCCCGCATTTTTCTTGAAAAACTTCTTTACAAGCATGCTATAATCCCATAAATTCCAATATGTAAACGATTACAGAGAGGGTGCGAGGCAATGCATGTTACATTGAAGGATGTGTGTAAGAAGACGGGATTCTCAACGGCGACGGTATCGCGCGTGTTGAACGGCAGTCCGCTGGTAACCGAGGACACCAAGCGACGCGTACTGGCCGTCGTCGAAGATTTGGGGTACCAGCCCAGCCACACCGCGCGCATGTTGAAACTGAAACGGACCGATATGTTGGCGGTGGTGTTTCCCCCCTTGGATGTCGGTTTCTTCACGGAAGTCTTGCGCGGGATCGATGCCGCCACGTCCGAGCACAATTATCACATGATGACGGCCTTCTCGCACGGCCCGGAAGATGAACGCAAGCTGATCAATCGCGTAATCCGCGAACGACGCGCCGACGCGTTGATCCTGATGAACCTGACGCTGCCCGAAAATTATCTGCGAGGCCTCGCCCGGTACGGCATGCCGATCACCCTTATCGACCGCCCGATGGCTCGCAGCAAGATGGCGTCCGTAAGCCTCGACAATCGAACCGGTGCCCGCGCGGCCACCGTGCATCTGCTCGATCACGGACACCGGAACATCGCGTTCATCACCGGGCCCAAGGGCACCTACGACGCGGACGAACGCTTAGCGGCTTTCCGGGAAACCATGCAGGAAAGGAATTGTCCGGTGGACAGACAACTGATCTGGCCCGGTCGTTTCACCGAACCCAGTGGACGCGAAGCCCTCGCCCGCTGGCTGGATGGGGGTGGCGACCTGCCGGACGCCATTTTTGCCGCCAACGATGCCATGGCCATCGGCGCACTCGGCGTGCTGCGCGAACGCGGCTACGACGTACCCCGCGACACGGCGCTGGTCGGCTTTGACGATATCGAGTCCGCCCGCTACCTCGGCATCACGACCGTGCATGTGCCGATGCGCGAACTCGGCGCCAAATCCGCCCAAGTGGCCATTCAGCAGGTCACCCGACACCAAACCGGGATCGCCCACCGCCTGCCCACCGAGCTCGTGGTGCGCGCGTCCTGCGGAACGCATACCGGAAACGCGGCGCCCCGCGCACAGGCTGTCTCAACCCGTAGCCGCAACATCCCAACATAAGGAGCGCATCGTGAAAACCCATCCATAACGACAACTGACCGCCTTTGAAAATGTAAACGATAACATCAGGAGAATATAATGAAGTTAGGCATCAAATGGTTATGCGCAGGCATGGTCCTGGCAGGATTCGGATGGGGGGCTGCGGCCCACGGAAACCTGATCCTGAATCCCAGTTTCGAGGACGGGACCGGTCAAGGCACGGGCCTTGACAGCGATCCGGCGCCCGTAATCGATAACTGGACGTACTGGGGCGCGGACGGCTGGTGGACGGATGAAGCCGCGCACGACGGAACGTATTCCATCAAGCGTTGGGGTACGGGTCTGGGTATCTACCAGGACTTTTCCGCGGACGCGGACGTCGAGTACGCCTTCAGTCTGTGGGCTTTCGACAACAGTGGCGAAGCCATGGGGGCACAGTCGTATCTGGAACTACGGGTCGAGTGGTTCGACGGGGACCCGGCGCTCGGCGGTTCGCAGGTCGGCAGCGAAAGCATCGGTACGTTCTATGGGGCCACCGCGACGGATACCTGGACGGAACTGAGCGGTTTGGCGACCGCGCCGAGCGGGACACAGGTCGGTCGCTTCCTTGCGGTCACCGAAGACGACGGCGCATGGAGCGGCGCGGTGCTGTTCGACAGCGCCTCCGTCGTGCCCGAACCGGGCACCTTCATCATGCTGATCATGGGCGGGTTGGGCATCGCCCTGCTCCGGAATCGGCGTAAACTATAATCGGGTACCCGGGCGGGGGTGGCCGATCACGCCGTCCCCGCCCGGCACACTCGGAAACAGAGCAACAAGCCATGAGCAACCAGAAAGAAGAAAGGAGTCCGATAATGACAAAGCCATTCGACAAGCAATGCGCGGCGCGTTCCACCTCGCGGGGACATGGATTCCTTTCGACGATCCTTGTTCTCGTGCTGTGCGCAGGATCGGCGGCCGCGAACGAGGAGAACGAGAAGGAACTGCTGTACAATCCGGGTTTTGAGGAGCCTCTCATCGAGCCGGGCTTCTCGCTCAACAAACCCGAAGGCTGGCTGGTGTTCACCAGCTCGCCCGGCAAAGACCGTTTCCGCCTGACCACGGAAGTGTTTCACAGCGGGGATCAGGCGCTGCATGTCGCGTCCCAAAATGAACGGAACTCCTTTCAAGGGCTCGCTCAGGCGATACCCGTGCAAGAGGATACCGTGTACGCATTCTCGGTGTATGTGCATAACGACCCCGACGAACCCTTGTCAGGGACTGTTCGGGCGCAGATGTCTATTGAATGGAAGAACGGACATGGCGAAGAGATACGACGGCAATGGGGCCCCGAATGGAACCGACGCCTGCCGCGTCATCGCTGGGAACATTTCAGCATGACAGCGCGGGCGCCGCGGGATGCGGTGACCGGGGTGTTCGGGATTACGCAATTCAATGAACAACGAACGATGGACGGCGGTGCATTCTATATGGACACCGTCTCGGTGAAACAGAAACGATAGGAGGAAGCAATGAGAGTACGAAATACGAGTCTGAGCCTGAACGTCACACGATGGAGTATGCGATTGGCCATCCCGATACTGTTCACCGCCGGCGTTGTGCTGGCGGAGGAGCAACTGCTGCTTAACCCGAGTTTTGAAGAACCCGGGTGGCAGGAGGGCCAACCGAGCCAGCTACCCGAAGAATGGTCCACCTTCTCCAGCGACGACCAGTACCGCATCCGGATCTCGCGGGACGTCGCCAACGAAGGGGACCAATCCGTGCGCTTTACGGCCACAGGCCGAGCCAATACGTTTCAAGGCCTCTCCCAGACGATCGATGTCCGGGAGGGAAACGTCTATGAATTCGCCGTGCATGTGTGGCTGGACCGCGCGGAAGAGCAACGCGGATCCCTGCGGGGCCAGCTTTCGGTCGAATGGCTGAATGAGCGCGGCGAAGAAATCACACGCACCTGGGGCCCCGTCTGGACGGATGAATCGTCCCCGGGCTTCTGGAACGAGATCAGCCTGACCGGTATGGCGCCGCACGGCGCCGAGCGAGGCGTATTCGTGATCACACAGTTCGATACGGGCGACCCGGAACGGCCGGGCACCTTCCATGTGGATGACGCGGGGGTATGGGAATTGCCATGACAAGACGCGTCCGGCGCGGTTAAAGTGAACGGGGGGGCGCCATCACGCCCCCTCGCCGCACGGGCCGACGAATGGATGCACATGAGCAAACAGGAGGGCATGATCATGCAGACACAAGCAACCGACAAAGCGGTGACGCAACAAGCCTTCACACTCATCGAGCTGCTGGTGGTCATGGGGATCATCCTCCTTCTGGCGGCGCTGGTGATTCCTGTTTCCCGCAACGCCATCGAATCGGCGCGCAGGGCCAAGTGCCAGACCAACCTGCGACAGATCGCGGCGGCGGTGCTGTATTATGCGAACGACCACAAAGGACGGACACCGGATCTGGAATGGAACACGCAATACCTCCAGCATGAACTTCTCGGGCCCTATATCTCGCCGCAATCGGACATCTACCAGTGCCCCAGCGCCACCCCGGAGAACCGAGGAAGCACATGGCCGGAAAACAATTGCGTGGACATCGGGGACGGGACGTTCTGCACCGACTACAAACTCAATGATGACAGTGCGTACGCCGGCCAGAACTCAATGGCGTTCCTGGATCACTCATGGGTCGTGGTGGCCATGGACCTGGAATGGGGGCCGCCGCGTCATGGCGATGGACACAACCTCGCCTTTCTTGCAGGACACGTCATCTGGCTTTCCCGGGAAGATCAAGAGGGAGAAGACCCATACGGGAATTCCCCTTGGTATCGGTGGGGGCTTGAACAACCGGATTAACGACTATGAAAAACCATCTCCCGACCTTCCTTTTCATCCTCTTCCTTGCAGCCGGCGCCCCGGGTGCGGAAGATCCCAACAAGGCCTTTCTGGACGAACTCCAGCAAGCCGGTGTGCGCTTCTTCTGGGAAGAAGCGAATCCGGATACCGGCCTGATCTATGACCGGGCGCGTTTCGATGCATCAGCACATCCGCACGATCGCGTAGCCAGCATGGCCGGACTCGGCTTCGGCCTGACGGCGATCTGCATCGGCCAGGAACGCGGCTGGCTGGATCCGGACGAAGCATACGAACGCGTCCTGACCACCCTGCGCTTTCTGGCGGACGACATGCCGCATGTGCGCGGTTTCTATTACCATTTTGTCGACATCGACACCGGAGAACGTCGATGGAACAGCGAACTCTCCTCCATCGACACCGCTCTGCTGATCGCAGGCGTGCTCACCGCGCGACAATACTATAAGGGTACCGAAGTCGAAGCGTTGGCCACGCGCATCTACGAGCGTGTGGAATGGCCCTGGATGTTGACGGAGCGCGGCGTGTTCTCCATGGGATGGAAACCGGAGGAAGGCTTTCTGCCGCATTACTGGGGCTATTACTCGGAACACAAGATTCTCACGCTCCTCGCCATGGGGTCCCCCACCCATCCGGTTGAACCGGAAACCTGGCACCGATGGCGCCGTGAACCCGTCGTGACGTACGGCGGCCGCACGTTCCTGGCCTGTCCGCCGCTGTTTACCCATCAGTACTCTCAAAACTGGATCGATTTTCGGAACCGGCGCGACGCCTACGCGGACTATCACCTCAATACCGTTCTGGCCACGCGCGCTCAGCGTGACATGTTCATCGATCTTTCCGACGTCTTCCCGGCGTTCGGCAAGGATCTCTGGGGCCTTACCGCTTCCGACTCGCCAAACGGCTACGTTGCGTGGGGCGGCCCGCCCATGACGGCCGATCCGGCCATCGACGGAACCGTCACCCCGTATGCGGCGGGCGGCGCCATCTCGGTTACGCCCGATGAGGCGATCCACACTCTGCGCCACATGTGGGACACCTACGGGGACTCCGTGCGCGACCGGTACGCCTTCTCCGTCGCGTTCAACCCGCATACCGACTGGGTCGCGCCCGACGTGATCGGAATCGACATCGGCGTCACGGTCATGGCCGCGGAAAATTACCGCTCGGAATTCGTCTGGAACACCTTCATGAAGAACCCTGAAATTCAACACGCCATGAGCCTGGCCGGCTTCAAGGATATCGCTCCGGCCCTCCCCGAAAAGGATCAGGCCTACCTGCGCGACCTCGCGAAGGATACCTGGCGTTCCATCAGCGATCTCATTCACACGGAAAGCGGACTGCCCTACAACGACGCGAACCGTATTGGCATCACGTCACTGAACCATATTGGCTTGTATCTGACCGCCATCGTGGCCGCCGAGGAGCTTGGACTCATTGATGAAGACAACGCCGCGCAGCGGATCATCCGCGCGTTGCGCAGTATACAGCAGTTCGCAACGTGGAACGGATTCCCCGCGAACTGGTACGTGCTGGATGACCTGTCGCCCTCCGAATCGGATGCATGGATTTCTCCCACCGAAACGGCCATCTTCGCAGCCGGATTGATGACCGTTGCCGCTTCGTTTCCAGAAAGCCAGGCCATGGTACAGCCCCTGCTCGAAGCGATTGAATGGGAGCGATTCTATGATGAAGAACGCAACGTGCTCATCGGCGGCTTCCATCGTGAGACACAGACATTCAATCACGACTGGACACTCCCCTACCTGGCTGCGGACAGCCGGATCGCCGCGTTCATGGCCGTCGCTTCCGGCCGGGTGCCGGCCGAACTGTGGGACGCGCTCGGACGGGCCGTCACCACGCGCCATCACGCCGAGTACATGCGGCCCGGATGGTCGGGCGGCGGACTGTACATGGCGTTCATGAGCGGATTGTGGCTCGATGAGCAAGGGACACCGGCTCTTCAGTCGGCGCGCAATTTTGCGTACGCCCAAATGCGCCATGCCGATCACCTTGGCTATCCCGTATGGGGCTGGTCCGCCAGCGACTCTCCGACCGGCGGCTTCCTCGGCTGGGGCCGCTTGCGCGATGAAATTGTAACGCCGCACGCTTCTGTCCTGGCGATTGAACATTATCCGGCCGAAGTCGTGGAGAATCTTCGCATGCTGGATTTCATGGACGCGCGCGATCCGCAATACGGATTCTTCGACGCACTGGACGTGGCGTCCGGACGTCTCGCACGGAACTTCATGCATCGTCATCAGTGCATGATTCTGATCTCGCTCGCGAACTATCTTGAGGATCACGCGGTGCGCAATCATTTCCAGAGCCATCCGCTCGTGCATCAGGGCCGCAGCCGGATCGCCGATTTCCGGGAACCGCCCTTTGCCGGTGCGCGTTCGCTTTTCACCCTGCAACCTTCGCCCGACGACCTGCAATCGCGCGAACAAAAGCAGGTGACGGCGATCCGCTTCGACGACTGGCAACATGCCGAGTGGATTGACATGACACCGGACGAATCCTTTGACAGCGGCAGCCGGACACCCCGGAACGAGGCCTCCGCCCGCTTCGCTTTTGCGTGGGACGACGACCACCTGTATTTCAAGGCACACGTGGTCACCGGCGCCGTGGAGAACGAGTACGCGCCCGAAGAAATGTTCAAGGGCAACTGCCTGGAGCTTTTTGTCGATCCGCAGAATGACGGGTTGCGCTGGGGCAACACGGACGATCTACAATTCGGATTTTCCGTTGAAGACCGCATATGGGAGTGGTTTGGCGAGCGCCATCCCCCTGTGTCCGCGACCGTGCAGTCCACTCCGGACGGGTATACCGTACAGGCGGAGATTCCATGGACCACGCTGAACGTGGAAGCGGAATCCGGCACATTGTTGCAAGTCTCACCCGCCCTGCACAGCGTGGACCCTTCCGACCGTACGTTCTTGAAGTTGAACTGGAACTGGGAACCCGTCGGCCCCGTCGTGCGCTTGGGATTGCTGGAGCTGCGGGACGAATAACAGGGGCGTGCACGCATCTGCGCGTGCGGACAAGCCGGAACGTCTGCAACCGAGCGCAGGGAGTACCGGCGTTAGCGGGTCCTGGAATGAAGAATGATGAAGTCAATAGGTCCAATGCTTAAGACAGGGCGCAGCACCGTCCTTTTCCGCGTCGCGGTGACGTTCACCGTCGTCGCTCTCGCCGGCTGCGCGCCGGAACGGGCCACGCACACGCCCGATGGACGCGTCCTCGTGCGGTACTGGGAGAAGTGGCCTGGATTCGAGGGCGAAGCCATGCAGGCGGTGGTGGACGATTTCAACCAGTCTCAGGATCGCATCCATGTCGAGATGCTGACCGTCAGCGAGATCGATCAGAAACTCATGCTCGCCACCATGGGCGGTCACCCTCCGAGTGTGGCGGGGCTCTGGTCGCATAACGTAAATGTGTACGCGGAAAGAGGCGCACTGACGCCGCTGGATTCCTTCCTGGCGGAGGCCGGGATCACGCGGGACCATTACACACCCGTCTTCTGGGATCTGTGCGCCCATCGCGGGTTCATGTGGGCCTTGCCGTCCACGCCCGCCTCCCTCGCCCTGCATTGGAACAAGCGCCTGTTTCGGGAAGCCGGACTGGACCCGGAACAGCCCCCCCGCTCCATCGCCGAACTCGAAGCCATGAACGAACAGCTTACCTTGGTGGAAATTGTACGCGACGGGAAACCCGTTGAACTCCCCTATTCCGACCTTACGGAAGACGAACGCGAAGGGAGAACCTTTCGTGTCCTGCGCATGGGCCATCTTCCCACCGAACCCGGCTGGTGGACCCCGATGTGGGGGTTCTGGTTTGGCGCGAACCTCTCGGACGGTGACCGGACCATTACCGCCGGCCACTCCGGGAATCTCGCCGCTTTCGAATGGTATCAAGGGTATCCCCGAAAATTCGGTCTCCATAATCTGCGCCGTTTCGGCGCGGCGCTGGGAACCTTTGCGTCGCCCCAGAACGCGTTTCTGTCCGAAGAAGTGGCCATGGTCCTGCAAGGGGTCTGGATGTATAATTTCATCGACCGCTACGCGCCTCACCTGGAATGGGGCGTCGCGCCCTTTCCCTCGAGCGACCCCCAGGCGAATCCCAACGTCACCATTGTCGAGTGCGACGTCCTCGTCATACCCCACGGCGCGCCCCATCCCCGGGAAGCGTTTGAATTCATCCACTACGTAAACCAACGCGAACCCATGGAGAAACTGGTCATCGGTCAGCGAAAATTCAGTCCGCTGGCGCAAACCAGCCCCGACTTTATCGCGCGCCATCCCAATCCGCATATCGATGTATTCATGGACCTCGCCCGCAGTCCCCAGGCCCGTTACGAGCCAAGGCTCTCGGTTTGGAACGAGTATCGCGACGAAATGGTCGTCGCCGCCGAGCGTATCTTCTCCCTGCGCGTGCCCCCCGAAGCGGCGCTGGCCCATGTGGATCAACGCATTCAACGACGGCTCGACCGGGTCATGCGCCGCTGGGACTTGATCCGCGAACAACGGCTACAGGAGTGGAACCACTATGACCCGCGGTGAACGACGAACGCTGTTTATCGGCCTGGCCTTCATCAGCCCGTGGATCATGGGATTTCTCCTGATGACCTTGTATCCCGTCCTGGCCACGATCTACTACTCCTTCTGCGACTACGCACTCCTGTCCGAACCCATCTGGATCGGCACGCTCAACTATCGGGACATGGCAACCGACCAGGTCTTCTGGCAATCGCTCTCCAACACGATCTACTACGCGGCCATCGCCATTCCGGTCGGCCTGCTCGTGTCTTTCCTGATCGCGGTCATGCTGAACCAGGCCTTCATCGCCCGTTCCGCCTTTCGAACGATCTATTTTCTGCCCTCCATGGTCCCCTTCGTGGCCGTCGCCATGATCTGGCTCTGGGTCTTTCACGGACAGTTCGGTCTGTTGAACTACGCCTTGGAACGAATCGGCCTGCAAGGACCCAACTGGCTCGCGGACGAGCGCTATACCAAACCCGCCCTGATCATCATGTCCATCTGGAGTATCGGCGGCGCGATGGTAATCTGCCTCGCCGCCCTGCAGGACGTGCCCCGGCAACTCTACGAGTCCGCGCAGCTTGACGGCGCGTCGTTCATGCGACAGTTGTGGCATATCACCGTCCCGATGATCTCGCCCGTCCTCTATTTCAACCTCATCATGGGCATCATCGGTTCGCTCCAGTTGTTCGTACAACCCTTCATCATGTTCGGAAGCGACGGCGGCCCGAACCGCTCCGCGCTCTTCTACGCGGTGTACCTCTACGAGAACGCGTTTTCGTACGGCAACATGGGCTACGCCTGCGCACTGGCCTGGGTCCTCTTCATGCTCATCGTGGCCTTGACCTGGGTGGCCACGCGCACCACACGCAAACGCATCTATTACGCGGGAGAATAACAAGTGATCGGACAACTCATACGGCGATTGCCTCTTCACGCGCTGCTGATCGGCGGAGCGCTGCTCTTCCTTATCCCGTTGCTGTGGATGATCTCGACGGCCTTGAAACCCATCGAACAGACCATGACCATGCCGCCGCAATGGCTGCCCTACCGGTACACCGCGCAGATGGACGGGGAACCCGTTGCGGTCCGGCCCGGGCCGGTCTATCGCGACGAGGGCCGGGACTGGATGCGCGTCCTTCCCGAAGGCGAAAGCACAGCCGTAACCGTACCCGCGGATGACGTCTCGCGGTACGTATCCCCGCGCTGGGAAAATTTCGGCAACGCCATTCGCGCCATGCAATTTTTCCCACAATACCTCCGGAACACCCTCATTCTATGTCTGCTCACCGTCATCGGCACCGTGTGTTCAAGCGCGCTGGCCGCGTACGGATTCTCGCGCATCGAATGGAGAGGACGTAACCGGGTCTTCATTCTTGCCGTCGCCACCATGATGATCCCTTTCCCCGTCATCATGGTTCCGATGTACGCGCTGTTTCAGTCCATCGGATGGATTGGCACCCTGCGCCCCTTGTGGGTGCCGACGTTTTTTGCGCAGGCCTTCAACATCTTTCTGTTACGCCAGTTTTTTCTCACGATCCCCAAAGATCTGTCCGACGCCGCGCGCATAGACGGCTGCGGCGAATTCCGCATCTTCCTGCAGATCATCCTGCCCCTCTGCAAACCGGCGTTGCTGGTTGTGGCCCTGTTCCAGTTCATGGCCACCTGGAATGATTTTCTCGGGCCGCTGATCTATCTGACCGATCAGAAGGACTTCACACTGGCCCTCGGCCTGCAGTTCTTCCAGAGCCAGCACGGCGGCACGGAATGGCATTACCTGATGGCCGCAAGCGTCATCGTCGTGTTGCCCGTCATCATTCTCTTCTTTTTCACGCAAAAGAGTTTCATCGAAGGCATTTCCATGACAGGGGTGAAGGGTTAGTCCGCGTATGAAGAACGAACGATTTCTCAAGACCTTGGAACAAACGGAGCGGTTCACGTTGACGAACCGGGCGGGTTTACGGATCGATTTGTATCCGAACGGTGCGCTGTGCGCCGTCCGGCACGAGAATACACTGATCAATCAGATGATCGGTGTGGCGCCCGAAGGCGCTCCGTTCCGACTCTGGCTGCGCAACGGTTCGGACGGCATCTCACTCGTCGGCCCCGCCACGGCGGAACAGTTCGACGTCTCGGACGAACGGCACGCCACATGGCAGGGCCGCTGGCGCGACGTGGCATGGGGGGTACAACTCGCGCTGAACGAAAAGGACACCGCCTGGACCTGGCGCGTGACCCTGCGCAATGAGGCCGGCGACTCACGTTCCGTGGACGCGATCCTGGCGCAGGACCTCGGACTCGCGTCCACACAGGGCGCGCGCTCCAATGAAGCCTATACCTCGCATTACATCGATCACACTGTCGTCACACAGCCGCAATGGGGCCCGGTCGTCCTGTCCCGGCAGAACCTGATTCAGGAGGGCGCCTATCCCTGGATCGCGCACGCCTGCGTGACGGGAGCCACCGCGTTTGCCACCGACGGTATTGACGTATTCGGCCTCGACCAGCGCGTGCGCGGCGTACCGCGCAGCCTCACTCGCGATCGACTCCCGTCCCTGCGGCGCCAGGGCGAATCCGCCTGCGCCGCGCTCCAATCCCGGACACTCGAACTGGAGCCCGGCACAAGCGACGACCTCATATTCGTCGCCCGCTATCTTCCGGATCATCCGGACGTCTCGGCCGATAAGGATACGGCCCTGTTCCCCGCACCCGAACCCTACCAGCCGGTCGACGTACGGCGGACGCCATCGGCCTCCATGTGGGACGCCCCGGTTCTGCGACACGGCGAGGAACCGGACGACACCCTTTGGGCCCGCTTGTATCCGGAACGGCGGCATGAGGAATGGAACGGTGACATGTTGTGGTCCTTCTTCACGGAAGACGGACGCCACGTCGTGAGCGCCGCCAAGGAAGCGGAACAGGAACGCGCACACGGACATGTGCTTTGCGCGTCCGAAGGACTGCTGCCCGACACCGCCGCGCTCGGAACCACCGTGTACGCGCCCGGCGTGTTCAATGCCCAGGTGTATCTGGAGAATCCGAACACTGCGCGGCTGCTCACCGTCGTCCGCGATCCGTTTCAGCGCCTGCGCGGCCCGGGACAACGGATTTGGATCGACGCCGGCGCCGGCTGGGAACTGCTCGGTTCACCCTCCATTTTCGAAATGGGCGAGCAACACGCCTCGTGGCATTACGTGTGGGGAGATCGTCACCTCGAAGTCCAATCCCGCGTCGTAACCGGACCCGCCGCCGTCGTTCTGACCGCGCGCACCGTGAAAGGCCCTCCCGTTCGCTGGCGCGTCACACATCAACTTGCGCTCGACGCCAACGAGCTGGATTCTCCGGGCTCGGTGATCATCAACGAGAGCGACGGCGCAATTCATCTCGCTCCCGCACCGGACACCCTTGCGGCGCAACGATGTCCCGACCTGCGATTCCTCATACAAGTCGCACCGCTCAACGCCATCGCGCGCATCGGGGGCGACGAAATGATTTGGTCCGACGGCGAAGCGCGCGGCGCACCCTATGTCGTGCTCGAGACCGAACCCGCGAGAGGCATAGAACTGCGCATCGACGCCTTTCAGCAACAGGAGGCGCCCCCCCGCCCCGCCTCCGTAGCCGGCCGGACGTGGCGCATGACGGGTGACCATGAAGAGATCACGACGCTCGCCGATATCCTGCCCTGGTTCCGACACGATGCCTGGATTCATCTCGCCTCGCCGCACGGCCTCGAACAATACGGCGGCGCCGCCTGGGGCGTACGCGACGTCTGTCAGGGCCCCATCGAATGGTTGATCACAGAACAGCGCTACGAAGAGATACGGACCATCCTGCGCACCGTTTTTTCGCATCAGTACGAGGAAGACGGGCTATGGCCGCAATGGTTCATGCTCGGTCGCTATGCCGACCTGCAACAACGCCATTGCCACGGCGACATCATGTTCTGGCCGCTCAAAGCCCTGTGCGATTACGCGGAAGCCGCCAACGACCCCGGCATTCTCGACATGGAAACGCCGTTCATCAACGCCGAAACCTTACGGACATCGGACCGGGCCGCCCCGCTCAGCGCCCATGTGAAACGCGTCATCCAAGCGTATCACGAACACTGCATTCCCGGCACGGCGCTCGTGGCCTACGGCGATGGCGACTGGGACGACACCCTGCAACCCGTGCAACCGGACATGCGCCGTCATATGGTCAGCGCATGGACCGTGCAACTGGCCTACCACGTCTTCACTCAACTCGCGGAGCTCTATCGTCGCGCCAACCGGGAGCGCGAAGCGGAGCCCCTGACCGGCTTGTGCGCGCGTATCCGCGCCGATTTTATGAAACACCTCATGCCCGACGGCATTGTGGCCGGGTTCGCCGTATTCCACGACGGCTATGCCGAACCGCTGATTCATCCGCGCGACCGTACCAGCGGGATTCAGTATCGCCTCCTTCCCATGACGCGCGGCATCTTGAGCGGGCTCTTCGATGAACAACAAATCCACGTTCACCGGGACATCATCCGCGAGCACCTGCGCTTTCCCGACGGCGTACGATTAATGAATCGGCCCGTAACCTATACCGGAGGCGCCAGTCACCTGTTTCAGCGGGCCGAAACCTCCGCCTACTTCGGGCGCGAAGTCTCGCTGCAATACGTGCATGCACACCTGCGCTACGCGGAAGCCATGGCCCGCGTCGGCGACGCGGAAGAGGCGTGGTGGGCTCTGCAAATTGTCAATCCGCTCGGTTTGACGGAACGACTTCCCCACGCCCTGCCCCGCCAGGCCAACGTCTACTTCAGCAGTTCCGACGGCGATTTCCCGGACCGCTACGAAGCGGGTAGGCGATTTGATGATCTGCGCAGTGGACACGTCGGCGTGAAGGGCGGATGGCGCCTCTATTCGAGCGGACCCGGCCTGTTCCTACACAAAGTCCGGTGTGGCCTGCTCGGCATCCGGGAATACTATGACGAGATTCACTTTGATCCGGTGCTTCCGGCTACCGCCGACGGCCTGACGCTGACGATGAATCACGAGGGGGCCGACACCACCATCCGTTTTGCGCGCGCCGACAAGCCCGGCCTCCGGATCAACGGGAACGACATGGCATCCCTCGCAGGGACCTCGTCGGCTTACCGGGCGCGTGGCATGATCCTCGATCGTGCACACTATCGCTGTGCGCTCAACAAGGGAAACAACGTCATGCAGATCCACGCGCCATCCATGAGCGACGCGGTGGGAAAAGAACGCCCCTCCTACTCCGGCGCGACGCAGTAGCCCGCCACGCTATTCAGTACAAGCGGCCCAACAAATGGTCGATCAATACTTCGAGCCGCCGTCGGAGTACCGAGTAGGAGAAGTACTTCTTTCCCAGATCGTAATTGCGGTCTGCCATCTCACGCCTATGCTCCGGATCCGCGAGCCACTCACGAGCGCGCTTCACGGACGAGTCCGAAATGTAATCGTCAAACTCAATGACCTGAAACCCTTTGGGCATGATGTCGGTTTGATAGATGGCGTAGCGACTCATGACCACCGGTTTCCGGTGGTAGATGGCCTCGACAAACGCGTTGCCGAACCCCTCTATCAGCGAGGGATAGGTCACCAGATCAGCGGCGTGATAGGCGTCGCCCAAACTGTATACCTTGCGTCCGTCCTCCGTACGGCCGCGCACCGGAGCAAACCGTTCGCCCCCGAATATCACGGGCACGGCCAACGTGTCCGCCAGACGACGAATGAAGCGTTCGTAGTCGTGTCCTTCGTCGCCGCCGTGGTGCGAGATGACTAGGGTCGCCGGCACCTCCAACCACTTGACGAACATGACGGCCAGCTCGATGCGTTTGCGCGGAACAATACGGGTGGGCTGCACCACCAGCAGGTGATCCTCGGGGACACCCAGTTCGACGCGCAGATCGGCGGCGTATTTGTCCGCTCCATCGTGCGGTACTTCAAAATTCATGACGTTGGGGATGACCGTGGAACGCATGCCGGTGCGCCGCGCCAGTTCCGTCGCGGCATACGAGTTGATGACCACATTATGGATGCCGGTCATGACCGGAGGAAATGCCGCCCGCAAAAAATCCTCGGCCGCGTTAAGCGCGTAGCGCGTGCGTTCCCATACGAAATCGTGATGATGCGCGATGGTCGGAATTCCGGTCTCGGCGATTAGTCCGGTCAGCGCCAATCCCAGCGGCACGTTCATCGGGATGGCCAACGCATTCTCCACAATCAGCAGGTCAATGGAATACTTCTTGATGAACTCGCGCAGGGCGTCGTGCAGCAACGCGCGCAACGCGCCGACTTCGGCGGAAACGGCAGGCGGACGCTCGCGGCGCACGAACAGCGCATCGTTCACGGCCAACACGCGCGGATGCTCGAAATGCGCCTCCGGCACAATCATCGTGCGTTCCGGCTCCCAGTCACTGGCGCCGGCAAAGAAATAGCACTCGTGCCCCAACTCGGTCAGCACATCGACCCACTTCCGGGTCTCGAGCGAAACGCCGTCGGTCCCCTCCAGCCGCTTGGCCACAAAACCAATTTTGCATCCTTGAGCAGCCATACTCTCCCCGCTACTCACCCAATACTTCTCACTTCCTACTTCTTACTCTCTTCCATGGCGCCCCCGGCAGGATTCGAACCTGCGACCGTCGGATTAGAAATCCGATGCTCTATCCAGCTGAGCTACGGGAGCATTAAGCTCTGTTGCGGAAGAATCGAACAAGCATTAGATTACCTTCTTCGCGCGCCCATCTGCAATCATACGGTCGGCCTTTAGCCGACCATATCCTGTCTTAAATTGTTTTTCGATCAATCTCGCTTCTGCACTTGTCTCGCATGTCGCCAGTATCCACATCGCATAGGGCCGCTTGGCCTTCGTAGTCTTATTATCGCCTCGATTGTGTTCCGCCAACCGTCGGTGAAGGTTATCCGTCATCCCGAAATAGCGATAATCGCTCTCAATGCTTTTTAGCATGTACACATACATCTCATAACCATGCCATACCATTACACGGCCCGACGCAGGCTGTCAGGTCAATAAATGCTGAACCGCGAATGAATGCGAATATACGCGAATAATGCATGAGCGGTCTTCTAAAGTCGGATCAAGTCCGCAAACAACTCGTACACCAATTGTCGCGTGCCAAGTCTCTCAAGGCCAAACGCACCTGTTTACGCGGTTCCGGAGCCAGCTCATGCAAGAATTGCCCTACCTGCGGTGAAGCTTCAATCGTTGTCGATTTCATGGAGCGGAATATAGTTCAAAATGGCTAAATGAGTATGAACGCAACCAGCGAAACAACTCGACGCGCCCCCACGAATAGATTTTTATGTTGGGAACCGTGAATCGAGATACATCATATGCGGATCACGGGAGAGGCCGCGCGCCACGCGCCCGACTCTTCCGCCCCAAGGAAGCCTTCTGGCTCGCCACGGTGCTCGTCTGTGTCCTGATCGTCTTTCTTTCCCCCCTGAAAGACGAGCTAACCCATGTCCGCGACATCAATGAACGCCTGGACCGGATGGGGCCCACCGCCGAACTGGTCTTTATCGTCGGGGCCGTAATCATTACCGCTCTGGGTTTTCCCCGTATGCTGGTCTATCCCGTCGGCGGGATCGCATTTGGTTTTTTCTGGGGACTCATCTGGAGCGTCACCGCCCTCCTCTTCGGCGGATATATCCCCTTCTGCTATGCCCGCTGGGGCGGGCGATCATGGATCGTCCGAAAATGGCCGAGGATGGGACGACTCGCCGACTACTTTCATGAACGCAGCTATAGGACGGTGGTCCTTTTCCGCATCCTGCCCATGCCCGGCTTCTTGACGAACGCCTTTCTCGGCATCACCCGGATCAAACATCAGGCCTTCCTGCTCGGCACCGTGCTCGGTTCCATCCCGCCCGGCATCCCCGCCACCCTGCTCGGCAGCAGCATGATCGAAGAGCATCGTTTCACGCAGATGGCATACGCGACGAGTTCGGTGGTCCTGTTCATTCTGCTGTGGTTCGTCATCCCCGTCTGCCTCCGCAAACATCCCAACATCCGGCTGCTCAAGGAGGCGTTGGCGGAAAACGATGACGGGGAAGAAGCAGGAAGTAAGAAGTAAGAAGTAAGAAGTAAGAAGCGGAAGGGCCAGGAGGGATT
>SKXR01000279.1 GCA_007128275.1 Kiritimatiellia bacterium | reverse complement strand
GTTCCCGCTAGGGTTATTCCTCGGGATTATCGGCGTGCTGCTTTGGCCGCTGTTTGTGTACGGCCTCTGGCCGGACTATCCCGCCGTCATGCATGCGCGCATCATGATTGCAGGGTTCGGGGCCTCTTTTGTCCTCGGCTTCATGGGGACCGCGCTGCCCCACATGCTCGAAACGCGGGGGATCACACGTATCGAAGGGTGGACTTGGGCGACGGGACTGTTGACGGCCGCCGTCTTGTATCTGTTGAATCAAACGGTCTTCGGTGATCTGGTATTCGCCGCCGTGCTGATCCTGTTTCTCGGCGGCATGGCGTGGCGCTGGCCGCGCCGCAAGGATATGCCGCCGCCCGGCGCGGTTGGCGCCGGATTGGGATTGCTCTGTGGCTTGACCGGGGCGCTCATTCAAGCGTTGGGCGGGGCCTTCAACTTGTCGCCCTTTGCGTACCTGTTCAGCAAATTGCTTCTTTATCAAGGCTTGCTCCTCCTTCCCGTACTGGGCATCGGCGCATTCATCCTGCCCGTGTTTATCGGATATCCACGACAACAAACGGTGCCGCCCGCCCGTCTCCCCTCGCGCGCTTGGCGACGGGAAGCGGGTATCGTGTTCACCACGGGGGGCATTCTCATACTCAGTTTCGCGCTGGAAGCCGCAGGATCTCTTCAGCCCGCCTACATCCTGCGCACCGTCATCTTGCTCGCCTATTTCGCGCGCTATCTCCCGGCCCATCGCACGCACAAAATTCCGGGCGCCCTTTCATGGATGATGCGACTGGCCCTGCTTTTCATTGCCGGGGGATACGTGCTTGCCGCGACGTGGACGGCGCATTACATGGCGTGGCTGCATGTGGTCTTTATGACCGGGTTCGGTCTCTTGATCTTCGCGGTGGCCGGACGCGTCATCCTGGGGCACGGCGGCCGGGGCGCGCTGTTTACCGCGCGCTGGCCTTCCTTATGGATCGTGGCCGGCCTGATCATACTGGCCATGTTGACCCGGGTATCGGCCGACTGGATGCCCGACACACGCCTCAACCATTACGCCTATGCCGCGATGTGCTGGATCCCGGCGGCGACCCTGTGGGGCGTCAAAATGTTCCGCTATATTCTGGATCAGGAATAAGAGAAGCAAGGGACAGAGAGATCGCGACGCTCATCGAATTCCAATCGTTGCCCATCAATGATACCAATGCCTGACTCTTTTAAGTATTAGAAACTGGTATTATACGAGCCCGTGCTGTCGCGTTGAATGGAAATGGAGGCGGTGCGGATTCCATTCACATTCCCGGCGTCGCATAGCTCCGCCCTCCAGAACAATGGGAACCACCACCGTTGCCATGCGATGCAGAGAACGGAATGACCCTAAAGCCTACACAAGCCCTCCAGTGCATGACGGGAGGGGGTTTCCGACGTTACGGGAAATTACTTTTTCCTATCTTTCCGGAGGGCCTCGCGGACGCGCTTGACTTCGGCAAGTTGCTTTTGATCGGGCTCGGGATAGCTGATCGGAAGCGCGCGGAGGGCTTCGACCAGAATGTGAGAGATGATGAGACGGGCGTTGCGTTTATCGTCCGCGGGGATGGCATACCACGGGGCAAGGGCGTGGCTGGTGTGTTGAAGGCACTCGCCGTACACGGCTTGGAAGTCGTCCCACATCGCGCGACTCTTCAGGTCTTCCGTGCTGATCTTCCAGTGTTTATCGGCTTCATCGGCCCGGGAAAGAAGGCGCTTCCGCTGTTCTTCTTTGGACAGATGCAGGAAGAACTTGAGCACTTGCGTGCCGTTGCGATGCAGGTAATCCTCGAATTGAACGATATCGCGGTAACGGTCCGGCCAAAACCGGGCTTGCTCGGCATAGCCTTCCGGCAGTGACTGCCCGGCGAGGACTTCGGGAACGGCCTTCACAATCAAGACTTCTTCGTAATACGAGCGGTTGAAGATCCCGATGTGTCCGCGCATCGGAAGGCGTTTCGTCGTCCGCCAAAGATAATCGTGGGCGAGCTCTTCGCTGCTCGGCTGTTTAAAGCTGTGCACCTGGCACCCTTGCGGATTCACCCCGCTCATGACATGGCGTATCACGCCGTCTTTGCCCGCCGTGTCCATCCCCTGAAAAATGAGGAGCAGGGAATGGCGCCCGTGAGCGTAAAGGACGCGCTGCAATTCGCTCAACTCATCCGTGAAATGCTCCATGAACGAACGGTAGTCCTTTTTGTTCTTGTAGAGTTTATCCACGGCAGTCGGCAGTTTCTCGAGCTTGAGCGGCTTCGCCTTCTTACCGGAGACCGGGACGCGGAAATCTTTTGGATCGCAGGATAAATTCATCGTTATTCAGGTCTTTCGCTGACAGACGGGCTGAGCAGCCTCGCTGGTTAAAACATCCGTTCCACACAAGAGCAGTGTATGCACCGCGCATGTGCATGGCCATGGGGTACAACCCTACCATTCCAAGCTGTATTGGCTATTAGAAGGTAGGGTATGACCCCATAGGCATCCCGAATACCTTGGCCTACGTTTGGGAATGACCCACTTTTTCAAGGCGTTCTCCCCGCGGCAGATCCGCAACGGGGTTTCGGAGGCTTCTGCCGGGCGTTTTCAAGCGGACTTGTTCAGCGTTGAGCAATTGATCCTCCATGCGAAATCGTTGGCCTCGCTCCATCCGGTGGGCGCGAAGCAGAAAGCGAATCCATTGCTGGAGCGTCTGCGGCTCAACGAAGACCTGTTGCGCCGCTTCCTCCAACACACCCGGGAGGATCCCTCGGGGCGGCATCTGACTCCCGCGGCGGAATGGTTGTTGGATAATTTTTATCTGATTGAAGAGCAAATTCAATTGGCTCGTAAACATTTGCCCCGAAACTACAGCCGGGAACTGCCGTGTTTGTTGAAGGGGCCCTCTGCGGGGTTGCCCCGTGTCTATGACGTGGTGGCGGAACTGGTTTCCCATCAGGATGCACAGGTCGATGCGGAAACCCTGAGCGCCTTCGTGGCGGCCTATCAAACCGTTGCCACCCTGAAATTAGGCGAACTCTGGGCCATTCCCATCATGCTGCGTTTGTGTTTGATCGATACCCTGCAACAAATTGCCCGGCGCTTAATCATCGCACGCGAAGACCGCGCCCTCGCCAATGAATGGATCGACCGGCTCCAGACCATGGTGGAACGCGACCCGTCGCAGTTGGTGGTGGTCGTTGCGGAAATGGCCACATCAGAGATTCAGCTTTCCTGCGCATTTGTGGCTGAATTCACCGAGCAACTGGCTCGCCAAAACCCCAACTTACATCTTGCCCGAACCTGGATGGAACAGCATCTCACCCAACGGGGCCAGTCGGTGGAGTCGCTTTGCATCCAGGAAAACCAACAGCAGTCCGCCAATCAGATGAGCGTGAGTCACTGTATCGCCAGTCTGCGTTTTCTGAGCACCACGGATTGGAAAGAGTTTGTGGAAACGCTCAGCGCGGTGGAGGAAATCCTGCGCGGGGATCCGGCCGGGATATATCGTCGTATGGATTTCCCCACGCGCGACCGGTATCGCCATGCCGTTGAAACCCTGGCCCGGCAGAGCAAAAGAACCGAAAAGGAGGTCGTCGGCGAAGTCCTCCGGATGTCCGCCGATCACACCCGGACGCATGGGGCCCAAGATCGCAGGGCGCACGTCGGGTATGTGCTGATCGATAAGGGGCTGCCGGCCCTGCGCCAAACGCTGCGTGCGCGCACCTCTGGGTTCGGCCGGATTGAGGCTGCAGTCCTTCGTTATCCCCTGCGGTTTTACCTGGGCACGGCGACCCTGTTCACGGTCTGTCTGACCGCGTGGTATGTGTGGTTCGCCGGACGATGGGACCTTCACGGGGGACTTCTGGTCATCTCCGCCGCGTTGGTGGTGCTGTGCGGCGGACAACTGGCCGTGTCGCTGGTGAATGCGCTGACTCCATTGCTGGTGAAACCCCGCCCCCTGCCCCGGCTGGATTTTTCCAAGGGCATCGACTCCGAATGCCGCAGTATGGTTGTGATCCCATCCATGTTGACCACAACCGAGGGGATCCAAGGGCTTTTGGACATGCTTGAATTGCACCATCTTTCCAATCCCGACCCCTATCTTCACTTTGCCTTGCTCACCGATTTCCGGGACGCCGCCGACGAACACCAGTCCGGGGATGACAAACTCGTACAGGCCGCCACCTCCGGCATAGCCTTCCTGAATCAAAAATACGCAGAAAGCCACAAGGCCCAGTTCTTTCTTTTCCATCGCCCGCGGGTCTGGAATCCCCAAGAAGGCGTCTGGATGGGTTACGAACGCAAACGCGGAAAATTGGAGGCCTTCAATTCCTTTCTGCGAGGCGGAAACAAAACCGTCTACAGCGAAATTTGCGGGGACACCTCCGTGCTCTCCGCCGTGCGCTACGTAATCACCCTCGATACCGACACCCGGATGCCCCGCGACGTGGCCCGTACCCTCATCGCCACCCTGGCGCATCCGCTGAACCAGGCGGTCTTTGATCCACAGTCCGAGAAGGTGGTGGACGGCTACACCATTCTGCAACCCCGCGTGGGGGTCAGCTTGCCCAGTTCCCGACGGTCCTGGTACGTGCGTCTCTTTGGCGGAGATGCCGGCATCGATCCTTACACCCGCGAGGTCAGCGATGTGTATCAGGATCTGTTTGCCCAAGGCTCGTATATCGGCAAGGGGATTTACGATGTGGACGCGTTTATCCGAAGCCTGCATGGACGCTTTCCCGACAACGCCATCTTGAGCCATGACCTGCTCGAAGGCTGTTTTGCCCGATCCGGATTGGTGAGCGATGTGGAAGTCTACGAGGACGATCCCTCGCGATACGCCGAGGACATGGCGCGCCGCCACCGATGGATTCGCGGCGACTGGCAGATGATTCATCGAAGACTCCTTTCCCGCCTATCGCTCCTCTCCCGCTGGAAGATCTTCGACAATCTCCGGCGCAGCCTGGTGTCCACCGCCTATCTGGCCCTCATCCTCTTCTTCTTTTTCTGCGTTCCGCACGGGGGACTCCTGGGTGGGATCGCGGCGTTGCTCCTTGTCGGGCTCCCCGGACTGCTTGCCTCTCTGGGTTCCCTGTTTCGTAAATCCAACACGAGCCTCTGGCGACAGCATCTGCGGGCGGAAGGCAAGGGAGTCCTGCGGCTCACCGGCCAAATCATTTTCAACCTGGCCATGATCCCCTACGAAACGCTGGTTAATCTCGACGCCATCTTCCGGACCTGTTTTCGGGTATTCGTTTCCCATAGACACCTGCTGGAATGGCAAACGTCCGGAGATGCCGCCCTCGGCGGACGCGACAGTCTCCTCCGGCACTTCCGCACCATGGCGGTCTCGCCCCTGCTCGCGCTCCTCACAGCGGGCATCCTCGCCCTCTGGGTTCCCGCCAACCTGATCGGCGCACTGCCGATGCTCTTGCTCTGGGGCCTCGCCCCCTTCCTCGCCTGGAAATGCAGCCAACCCATCGCCGCCAAAAATCCGAACCTGTCTCCAAAACAGTTGGGCTTTCTCGGTCAATGCGCGCGCAAAACCTGGTCCTTTTTTGAAATCTTTGTCACCGCCGAAGAGAACTGGCTGCCCCCCGACAATTTCCAGGAGGCCCACGGCCCGCGCATCGCCTCACGCACCTCTCCCACCAACATAGGGCTGTCCCTCCTGGCCAATCTCGCCGCCCGCGATTTTGGCTACCTGACGCTGGACGGTTTGGTCCAGCGCACCCGCAACACCTTTGCCACCATGGACCGCATGCCGCGCAAATACGGTCACTTCTTCAATTGGTACGATACCCGCACCCTGGAACCGCTGCTCCCCATCTACCTGTCCAGCGTCGACAGCGGGAATCTCGCCGGCCATTTGCTTACCTTGAGTGCCGGTCTGCGCGGTCTGGCCGACGAACCCCTGCTTTCGGAACGAATCTTCTCGGGCCTGCGCGATACCCTGCACGTGCTCATGGACATCGCGCCGGACCAGGCTTCGTTGACGGAACTCGACAAGGCCCTGGCCAAGCCCGCGGATTCCTTTCCCGAAGGTCTGGCCCTTTTGGAGCGCGTGGCGAGGCTCACCGGACAGATGTCTGAACACTTCTCACAGGCCGCTCCTGAACAGCGAGTATGGGTTCAACGACTCCACCAGACCGCCGAAGCCCAGCTCCGGGAGTTGCGGGATCTGGTGCCCGACCCTGCGGACCTCTCCAATCCCACCCTGCAACAACAGAGCGCGCTGGGCGTACCCGCCGCCACGGCCCTGCTGGGCGCCTTGGAAGACCTCGCGGTCCGCGGGGATGATTTCGCCGCGATGGATTTCACCTTTCTCTACGACAAGGCGCGGGACCTATTCCGCACCGGCTACAACCTTAGCGATCGTCGCTTCGATACCGGCTACTATGATCTGCTGGCTTCGGAAGCCAGGCTGGGAAGTTATGTGGCCATTGCCCTCGGCCAAATTCCGCAGGAACACTGGTTTACCTTGAGCCGTTTGTTGGTGTCCTCCAACCGGGATCCCATACTGGTGTCCTGGAGCGGATCCATGTTCGAATACCTCATGCCACTGCTCGTCATGCCCTCCCACGAGAAGACACTGCTCGACCACAGTTGCCGCGCCGCGGTGGAACAACAAGTAGACTACGGACACCTGCGCAAGGTCCCCTGGGGCATTTCCGAATCGGGTTACAACCGCACCGACGCGCAGCTCAACTATCAGTATCGCGCCTTCGGCTCCCCCGGGATCGGACTCAAACGCGGCCTCGCCGAAGACCTGGTGATCGCCCCCTACGCCAGTGTCATGGCTTTGATGATCGCCCCGCGTTTGGCCTGCGAGAACCTCCAGCGTCTCCGTGCCGAAGGACGTGAAGGAGAGTACGGCTTCTACGAGGCGATCGACTACACCCCCACCCGGCAACTGCCCAACGAAAAAAGCGCCACCATTCAATCCTACATGGCTCACCACCAGGGGATGAGCCTGCTGGCGTTGCTCAGTTTTCTACGCGACCGGCCCATGCAAAAACGATTCATGGACTGTCCCGCTCTCAACGCCACCGGATTTCTGCTTCAGGAGCGTGTGCCCAAAACCGCAGCCAGTGTGGTTGCCGCCGATCTGCACGTGGAGGATGCGGACCTGCTCAGCGCCGACAAACTCTCCACCATGCGGGTGATGTCGAATCCGAGCCGGGTCACCCCCGAGGTGCATCTGCTCTCCAACGGGAGCTACCATGTGCTCGTCAGCAGCGCCGGCGCGGGTTCCAGTCGCTGGCGCGACCTCGCGGTCACCCGCTGGCACGAGGATGCCACCCGCGATCCGTGGGGCTTCTTTGTCTACCTTCGCGATGTCGACTCCGGGGAACTGTGGTCCGCGACCCATCAACCCACCCGCGTCGAAGGCCAAAGCCACGAGGCCATCTTCTCCCAGGCCCGCGCCGAGTTCAAACAGCTTCATCATCAGATTGCCGTGCACACCGAAATCTGCGTCTCCCCGGAAGACGATGTGGAAGTCCGCCGGATCACCCTCACCAATCACTCCAAGGACATCCGCAAAATTGAACTGACAAGTTACGGCGAAGTCGTACTGGCGCCCGCCGCCGCCGACGCCTCGCATCCCGCCTTCAGCAATCTCTTCGTGCAAACCGAATTCACCCCCGCCACCGCCTCCCTGCTCTGTACCCGCCGCCCCCGGTCCATCGAAGAAACTCCGCCCTGGCTGTTGCATCTCTTTGTCGGAAACAACGGCGATGCCGGTGAGGTCAGTTGCGAAACCGACCGCGCCCGTTTCATCGGACGCGGAGGATCGCTCGCCCATCCCCAGGCCCTGCGCGACATCGGACCGCTTTCCAACACGATCGGTTCCGTGCTCGACCCCGTGATGGCCCTGCGCCGGGTTATCACCCTGGCCCCACGCCAAAGCAGCACCGTCCATCTGGTCGTCGGCGTCTGTGAAACCCGCGATCTCGCGCTCTCCCGCGTGCAGCAATATCAAAGTCCGCGCATGACCAACCGCGCCTTCGATCTCGCCTGGACACACAGTCAGGTTACCCTGCATCACCTGAACATCACCGAAGCCGAGGCCCAGTTGTACGGACGCCTCACCAGCGCCCTGATCTATGCCGACCCCGCCCGCCGCGCGCCACCCGGCGTGCTAAGCCACAACCGTCGCGGACAGACCGGACTCTGGAGCTACGGGATCTCCGGCGACGCGCCCATCGTCCTCCTCATCATCAGCCATATCGATAAGATCGAACTGGTCCAACAAGCGATCCGCGCCCATGCCTACTGGCGAACCAAAGGTCTCGCCGTGGAGCTGGTCATCCTCAACGGCGACCGCTCCGTCTACCACCAGCCCCTCCACCAGCAAATCATCGAACGCATCACCTCCGGCGTGGAGGCTCACATGCTCGATCAGCGCGACGGGATCTTCCTGCGGCGGCTCGACCAGATTCCCCAGGAGGATCTCGTGCTCCTTCAGGCCGTGGCCCGGGTGGTGCTCGACGACGAAAAGGGAAGCTTCCAAAACCAGGTCGAACGCCATCGCATCCCCGAACCCGCCATCCCCCTGCTGGCCGCGGGTGCATCCGAAACGAGCTTTCCCTCGCCGCCCCGGGCCGAACGGGACCTGCTCTTCCCCAATGGCTACGGAGGCTTTACCCCCGACGGACGCGAATACGTCATCACGCTCCAGCCCGGCCAACACACGCCCGCCCCCTGGATCAACGTCATCGCCAACAAGAAGTTCGGCACCGTGGTTTCCGAAACCGGCGGCGGCTACACGTGGATCGAAAACGCCCACGAATTCCGTATCACCCCCTGGAACAACGACAGCGTGCGCGACACCCCCGGCGAAGCCTTCTATCTGCGCGATGAAGAAAGCGGACAGGTCTGGTCGCCCACCCCCGGCCCCGCCCGCGGACAAACCCCCTACGACATTCGCCACGGCTTCGGCTACACCGTTTTCGAACACACCGAACACGGCATCGCCTCCGAACTGTGGATCTACGTGGCCATGGACGCCCCCGTCAAATTCGCCACCCTCAAACTGCGCAATGTTTCCGGAAAAGCGCGACGCCTTTCCGCCACCGGTTACTGGGAATGGGTGCTCGGGAATCTCCGCGCTAAAAGCCTCATGCACGTGCAAACAGAGATCGATCCCCGAAGCGGCGCCCTGTTTGCGCGCAACACGTACAACAACGATTTCCTGGGACGCATCGCCTTTCTCGATGTGGATGAGACCCTGCGCGCCCATACCGCCGACCGCAAGGAATTCATCGGACGCAACGGCAGCCTCGCCCAACCCGCCGCCTTGCGGCGCAGCCGCCTCTCCGGGAACGTCGGCGCCGGACTCGATCCCTGCGGCGCCATTCAAGTCCAAATCGATCTCGCCGAAGGAGAGAGCCGCGAGACCACCTTCCGCCTCGGCGTGGGACGCGACAAGGCCGATGCCGCCACCCTCATCAGCCGCTACCGCCAACCCCAGTCCGCTCAGAAAGCGCTCGAAGAAGTCTGGGAGTACTGGAACACCACCCTCGGCGCCGTCAATCTCGACACCCCCGATCCCGCCGTCAATCTCATGGCCAACGGCTGGCTACTCTATCAAACCCTAAGTTGTCGACTCTGGGGACGCAGCGGCTTTTACCAATCCGGCGGCGCCTACGGATTCCGCGATCAGTTGCAGGACAGTCTCGCCCTTGTGCACAGCGAGCCCGCCCTCATTCGGGGTCACCTCCTCCTCGCCGCCGCCCATCAATTCGTCGAAGGCGACGTGCAACACTGGTGGCATCCGCCCGGCGGACGCGGGGTACGCACCCATTTCTCCGACGACTATCTCTGGCTCCCCTTCGTCACCTGCCATTACGTGCAGTGCGTGGGCGACAGCGGGGTCTTGGATGAAATCGTACCCTTCCTGGAAGGCCGTCCCGTCCATGCCGATGAAGAAGCCTACTACGACCTGCCTAATCGTTCGGGAGAAAGCGCAAGACTCTACGACCACTGCGTGCGCGCCATTGAAAACGGAATCCGGTACGGCAAACACGGTCTGCCCCTCATCGGATGCGGCGACTGGAATGACGGCATGAACAAAGTCGGACACGAAGGCAAAGGCGAAAGTGTTTGGCTCGCGTTTTTCCTCTACGACGTGCTCACCCAATTCGCCCAACTCGCCGAGACCCGCAAGGACGGCGCGTTCGCTAAACGTTGCCGCGAACAGGCCGCCCACCTCCGCAAACACATCGAAGCCAACGCCTGGGACGGCGGCTGGTACAAACGCGCCTGGTTCGACAATGGCACCCCCCTCGGCTCCGCCCAAAACCCCGAATGCCAGATCGATTCCCTGCCGCAAAGCTGGTCCGTACTCAGCGGAGCCGGGGACCCCGCCCGATCCAAACAGGCTATGGCGGCCGTCGATCAACGCCTCGTGCGCCGCGAAGACGGCCTGATCCAACTCTTCGATCCCCCCTTCGACACCTCCGACCTCAATCCCGGATACATCAAGGGGTACATCCCCGGCGTCCGCGAAAACGGCGGACAATACACCCATGCCGCCATTTGGACGGCGATGGCCTTCGCCAAACTTGGCGACACCGACCGCGCTTGGGAACTCTTCAATCTCCTCAACCCCATCCATCACGGCGACAGTCCCGAAGCCATCGCCACCTACAAAGTCGAACCCTACGTCGCCGTCGCCGACATTTACGGCGAAGCCCCCCACATCGGACGCGGCGGCTGGACCTGGTACACCGGATCCGCCGGCTGGCTGTACCGCCTGCTCGTGGAAACTCTGCTCGGCGTCCATAAAGAGGGCGACCACCTCCATTTCCGCCCCCATCTGCCCAAAGCCTGGAGCAGCTACAAACTCCACTATCGCTTCCAGCAAACCGTCTATCACATCACCTTCACCCGCGCCCCCGAAGCCCCGGATCCCGATCCCCTCCACCTCCAAAACGACCGCGAGGAACATCACATCGAGGTCAAGGTCCGGGGATAAAGGCGACACAATTTCTGTGCCCCTTTCGCACTTTTTCCCCAAGGACCTCGCGGCATGAGCATGGCCAAAGATCTCGGGCAGGCGAAGAACGGACGAGGTGCCAAACTTCAGGCTACGAAAGAACTCTCGCGCGACACTTGTTGTTCAAGCCGGTTTCCGCGCCAGCAGCCGATCCACAATATCGTCCGGCACACGCAAGGAACCGAATCCTCGCCCCATCTTGAGGTCGGGCGTCATGGCGCCGTGATAGTCCGTGCCGCCGGTGGGCACCAGATCGAAATCCGCCGCCAGCTTGAGATATTCCCGCGTGCGGTCGGCGTTGTGCTGCGGATAGTAAACCTCGATGCCTTCCAAACCGAAATCCTTCAATTCCTTGATGACACGCCGCAGCTCCAGGCGATTGGCGTTCAGGGTAAAGGGATGAGCCAACACGGGAAGCCCGTCTGCGTCACGAATGACCTCCAAGGCTTCCTGCGGTGAAACCGTCCGGCGCCGGGCATAGGCGGGACAGCCCCGCGCCAGCCAGCGACTGAACGCCTCCTTGGTACTGGTCACATACCCACGCGCCACCATGGCCAACGCAAAATGCGGACGGCCAATCACGTGGTCGCCCGCAAACGAACGGACCTCGTCCCACCCCAAATGCATGCCGAGTCTATGGAGTTTATGAAGAATCTCTTCGTTCCTCGCGTGGCGCGCGTTGCGGATCCATTCCAGTTGCGAGGCGAACATGCGATCCTTGAAGTTGATCATGTACCCAAGCACATGCATCTCCCCCGGCGCGTAGGAGGTGCTGACTTCCACACCGGTGACGCCGGCGATTCCATTTCTCTCGGCGGCCGCCAGAAAACGAGGCAATCCTTTTACCGTGTCGTGATCCGTCAACGCCACGGCGGAGACGTCCGCGCGCACCGCTTCGTCGATCAACTCTTCCGGCGTCTGCGTGCCGTCCGAGAAGATGGAATGCATGTGGAGGTCGATCATGGCGAAGCATTGCCGATTGCCGATTGCCGAATGTCGAATGAAGCCATGGGACGAATTCCTGTGACGACGAACAACATTACAAGCGTTCGAGGGCCTGAACGATCGCGTCTTTGGTGATGCCGAAATGGGCCCACGTTTCGTGATGTCCGTCGGAAGGCGCGATGCGCGGGTCCACGATACCGATGTGGTCGAGCGGCAACGCACGGCCGTACGCCGCCGACCGCACGAGTCCGGCAAATCCGCGCAGTCCGATCTCGGGCGTCGCGATCAAACCATCCTCAACGGTCACAATCCCGTCGGGATACCGGTCGAACAAGGACGGTAGCGTTGCGTCCGGAAGCGGGAATCCGTTGATGACGTACACGTCCACGTCCTTCAATTCGTCCGCCGCTTCCCCGGCGAGATACGCGGGTGCGCCCGCGACCAGGACGGCCTTTTTCGCTCCGGCAAAGGTCCTATAGGTCGTTACCGGTTCCCAGGGGTCTGTTGCTTCCCACAACGGTCCGCTGCCGTCCTGCTTCGCCAGGATCGGTAGGTTGTCGCGCGGGATGCCGATGAGGTGCCCGCCGTAATGCGCGGCCAGATCGCGTACGGCGATGAACGCCGCGCGCGCGTCGGCCGGCGCATAGAACCGGTGCAGATACGGCAGATAGCCCAGCGCGAGCGTGATCCAGTCCAGACTCCAGCCGGAGAAATGATCGCGCCCCGTGCAGGCCCCGACATGCGACATGTGGAACGTGACGTTCAAGCCCTCGTTCCCCCCGGTCAGGTTGCGATGATACCGCCACATCTCCAGCCCTTCGCGCGCAATGCCTTCAAAGAAAGCGGCGAAGGTCGAAAAGACATTGAGCTGCGGGCCGTTTCCGCTCATGGCCAATCCGTTCGCCATCATGGCGGAGACCTGCTCTTCAATGCTCATCTCAAACTGATGGTCGCGCTGTAGAAATGTCTTCGCCTTACCGAGCTTGGTGGAGGGATCCAGATCGCAGGAGACAATGAACATCCGGTCCGGATGGGCCTTCGCGATCATCGCATAGCCCGGCTCCACGCCGGCGCGCGGACTGACGGACTTACCCACCGGCGGCAGCTCGATCTTGGCGGCGTCCTCATCGGTGACCGTCAGATTGGGCGCGCCCGCTTTCGGGCGCGCTTCCGTGATGACCGTTTTCCGCGCGCGCGCCCTGACCGCAGCCAGCGCCTTTTCCTGTTCGTCGGACATTTGCATGAGGGGGTTGGCCAGAACGCCTTCCAGCGAGCGGCCCTTCATGTGCCCGTCATGGTGGCCTTCGCCGCCGGTCAGGTTGTTGACGTAGAAGAGGCATTCGAACATCGGCGTCGTATCCCGGTAACTCATCAGCGAACCCGGAATCCATATTTCCGTGTTCATGTCCACGCCGTGTTCCGCCGCGAACACTTCCAGCTCGTTGAGCACGCCGTATTTCTCGCCAAACGACCGGACCGTGGAACCCGGGAATCCGGTGGGATAGATCAGGTTCGGCCGGCCGCTGCGCGCGAGTTCCGCGCCGTGGCGATAGGCTTCGTACAGGGATTCGGCATCGTGCAGGGACGGGAGTTCGATGATCTCAACGCCCAAGGCCGCAATGACGGTGCGCGGGTCCTTGTCCATGATGGCCTTGTTGGTGCCGGACAGTTGAATCCCGTTGCGGTGCATGACAAAGGTCGTCGGCGCGCCGTGCAGGTCGGCGCCGTTGAACCCGTTGAGGGCTTGACCGGAAATCCAAGCGGCGTCGCCGCAGTGGCAGATCACCCACGCGTCGTCGCCGTGTACGGCCCTGAGCCCGAGGGCCTGGCCCACCGAGGTCGGCACCATCACGCCCAGGCGCCCGCCGTTCAGTTGCGTGCCGCCCGGCAGCCAGCTCACGTGTCCGGCGATGTCCAGCCCGCGGCGAAAAGTCTCGATGACCCAGTCGGGGTCGAGGTATTCCCACGCGGCAAGCACGGAATAGTGGCCGATGCTGGTGTGCGCGTGATCAAACGTGTACGTGACCTTTTCGTTGTCCGCCATCGCCATGGTCATGGCGAAGGCGGGAATCAGATCCAGTCCACCGCCCAGGTGATCCAGCTCATTGATCTTCGCCAGCGAGGCCAAGGTCCGAACGGCGATGCGGGCCGATTCGATTTCGAGCGCTTGCAACGTCAAGGCGTCCTGCGGATCCAGCGATGGTGCGCGGCGGGGATCGATGAAGAAATTCAGCGGCTTGGATTCCACCCGTTCGCGCATGTACCGGGAGGCTTTGATAAGTGCTTCGTTTCGCGTTTGTTGATCGGACCATTGAGACATATGCATACTCCTGAATTAAATCGGCACGCTAGTTAAACCATTGCGGGACGGGTAAAATCAATCTCTTATTGGTCCGAGGGCGCAAGGGAGAAGAAGGGATTGCGTTTCGTGATCGTGGCGCCCGGCTGCGGCAAGGCGACGCCGCAGACGCCCATGGGCTCCCCGACCATGCTCTTTGCCGGCACCCCGCCCGGGACGATGGACGGAACTACTCCCCCAGCAACGCCTTGATATCCGCCCGCAAGGATTCGACCGGTTCCACCCCGGGATACGTCTTGCCAATGCGCCCCTGACGATCCAGCAGGATCTTCGTGGGTACCGCACGGATCCCGCCATAAGCCTTCGTCACGGCTTCGTCGGCCCATCCCACGGGATACGGCAAATCAAACGCCTCCACGCGACGACGGACATCCTCCATGGTCCCCGTATCGAGACACAAGCCGATGACCGAAAAACCGTCTTGTTCCAATTCCTCGTGGAGCCGCGCCAACCGGGGCAATTCATGCCGACTGGGGGCCGACCACGTGGCCCAGAAATCCAACAACACCACCCGGCCGCGGTAATCGTTTATGGCAATCAGCCCGTCTTCCGTGAGGGCTTGCACGGTCACCGCGCCGGCGGCGACACGAGGGGCCACCTCGCCCGGACGCTCAGCCGGTCGCACGTCCTGTTCCTCCGATTCGAGCACAGGCATGCAACCGAACGTCAGCAAGCCCGTCAGGGTCAAGACGACAGACGACGAAACGAAACGGCGATCTGGTGAAGGTCTTTTCATGCCGGTGTATGGTACCGGTTGCGTGCGTTGTGGCAAGCCGGCTTTTTGGCGTCCACATTTTGTGCCATTTCCTATGCGTTTTTCATTGCGCACCCAAATGCTTTCGTCCACCATGTATGCACTTTGAGGGGGGGGGGCCTGTAGTTCAGGAATGCCATGAGTAAGCAAAAAACATGGGGCCCGGCCGGTTGGCCGTGGGAGTTGGAATTGTTGGCGTTGGTATTTGTAATCACCGCCTTGGCCATTCCTATCTGGCTAAACATTCAACACACGCCCGAACCGGAAGAACTGTCGCTGGTGGCGCGCGCGCAAATGGAAAAACGTGCGGAGATGGCCACGTTCGAGGATCAGAAAAGCTTTTTCTGGGCCGTGGCCATTCTGGGCCTTTACGTCGTTCACCTGCTGATGGCCTATTCCGCCATCGACATGATCTCCACCTCCTTTACCCACCTTTTCTCGCCCCTGGTCTTTTCCATGATCACCTATTTCCGGCTTATGGGCCTTGAGGATCAGGGGGTGTCGGCACAAATTGTGTCCGGAAAACCGCTGGAGATCCTTTTCTGGGTGCTGGGGGTGCTTGTCATCACATTGCTTGTGGCGCGTATCCGCATGGCACGGCATATGTTGCGTTTCAAGAGTATGGAATGGGATATCGTTTCGCCGAGTCGCTTTGACGGCTCCTACCTCTCGGATCTGATGGTCACCCTTCGCCCCTTGATCTATCCCCCACGCGCATTCCGGGCTTGCGAAGAGGGCATCCTGATCGAAGGCTGGTTATACATTCTACCCCTTTCCTTCCAGGCTATTCAATCCGTGGAAGGCGTGAAACGGGCCAATTACACCTCCAGCGCCCAATTCTATGCCACGTCATCCAAATCGCTGGTGCGAGTCCAATTAACGGAATCCAAGACGCCGCTCTATATTTCACCGGCCGACCGGGACCAGTTCATTTCCTATTGCAACAGGCGGCTCAGCCGCGGCGTGGTTACCCTGGCCCGTGACACCTCGCGAGGCGATGACGACGACTGAGTCTTCGCCCGCTTCATCCGTTGATCCGGAACAGCGTAAGCGCATGGAACCCGATCAAGTCACTACGTTGGAACAAGGCGCCCTCGACATCCTGCTGACGCTCAGGAAACACCAGCACAAAGCCTACTGGGCCGGCGGATGCGTGCGAGACCGCTTGCTCGGCAGGATCCCGAAAGATTTCGATATCGTCACATCGGCGTTGCCCGACCAAATCGCGCCGCTTTTCCCCAAAACGGTTTCCATCGGAAAGGCTTTCGGCGTCGTCGGCGTGCTCCAAAACGACGTCCTCTACGAAGTGGCCACGTTTCGAAAGGAACACGGATACAGCGACGGCCGCCGCCCCGATACCGTGGAATTCACCGATGCCCGGGAAGACGCGCGCCGACGGGATTTCACCGTCAATGCCCTGCTCTATGACCCGGTTGAAGACGAGGTGCTCGACTTTGTCGAAGGACGCCGCGATCTCAAGGCACAGGTCATCCGCGCGGTGGGCGATCCCGCCACGCGCTTTCAAGAAGACCATTTACGCCTATTGCGCGCCGTCCGTTTCGCGGCCACACTGGATTTCGAGCTGGAACCCACCACCCGAAAGGCCATCGAAGAGCACGCGGAACAGATCAGAAAGATCAGCCCGGAACGGGTACGCGATGAATTGGTCCGTATCTTGACCGAATCCACGCGGCCCGGCGACGCCCTGCAACGGCTCCACGATACCCGCCTCCTCCGCGTGATCCTCCCGGAAGTCGCCGCCATGGACGGCGTGGAGCAACCCGCCGAATTTCATCCCGAAGGCGATGTGTTCGAACACACCCGCCTCATGCTCAATCGCATGGACCCGCGGACACCCGAACTGGCGCTCGCCGTGCTGCTCCACGACGTCGGCAAACCGCCCACCGCGCGGATCGGTCCCGGCCGGGACGGAACCGAACGCATCCGCTTCGACGGACACGACAAGACCGGAGCGGCGATCGCCGAAGCCATCCTGAAAAGACTGCGCTTCCCGAACGCCTTCATCAAGACTGTGACGCATTGCGTGCGCAATCATATGCGATTCATGCACGTGCGGGAAATGCGACGCGCCAAACTGCGGACATTGGTCGCATCGCCGACATTCGATATCGAACTCGAATTGCATCGGGTAGACTGCCTGGCCAGCCATGGCGACCTCGAGAACTACACCTTCTTGAAGCGCTACCGGGAAACGCTCGCCGCAGAACCCGCCCTGCCCCGCGCCTGGATCCGTGGCGAAGATCTCATCGCCTTGGGCATCCCCGAAGGCCCCGAAATCGGACGATTGCTCAAGGAAGCGTACACCCGGCAACTGGAAGGCGACTTCGAGGACCGAGACACCTTGCTGGAATGGATAAGGAGGCACGCAGGAGGATAGCCCATGGCCAGAATGGCGATTGCAATAATTCTCATGGTACTCATCGGCTTCGTCTACATCGCGTTCCGAGGGCCATCAGACACCCGAGCCTTCCGCGTGGAGCCGGATCAGATCCAGACATCGGTCCAACCGTTCCAGCCTCCGCGGCCCGGTGACCGTATACGCATTGAACTGGTTACGGGCGCGTCCCGCGAAGGCGTCATCCGGGACGTGGACAGGGATTCCGTCGTCATCGGGACGCCCCACGGCGAAGCCACCTATCCGCGCCATACCATTGCAGCCGGCAGCCGGGCCCTGCTGTTCCGCGCCGACCATGAAGGGATCCCCCATGACGAGCGGCCCACCACCATCGTGGATGAGGACCTCGTACGCCTGCTCACCTCGGAGGACGCGTCTCCGAATGAACCCGGATTCGCTCCGAACGTGCAGTACGTCATCTCCGGAACCAACGCCATAATCATCTACGGCTCGCACGAAGCGCGTTGAAGCCTTTCACGGTCGGCCACCGGAAACCAGGCGATGCGCAGACGCGTGGCACCGTACGGCACCAATTCAATAAATTCCACGCGGCGACCGTTCTGGCATAAGCATTCCTTCCCGGGCAAAGGAGGCGTGAACAGGATGCGTCCTTCGCGCACCCATTCCTTGTCTTTCCATTTCAATACCAGCTTCTTCTTGCGTACCAATCGCCACCCCGGCACCCGGCACGCGGGTACGCGCAGTCGAATGGGCGCGTGTTCGGATTCCCATGGCCTATCGGTGACCGGACGGATCTCAACGCCGGTTCGAGGAAAGGGCCGGACCAAGGCGTAGTTCCAAGGGGCATCGGGTTCCATGGTCCATGCCGGAAACTCGGCGTTGGACCGGGCATCCCCGGTTTCAACGGTGCGACGCGCGCGGATGGACAGGGCCAAGACCAACGGACCCCACAAGAGGCCCATCCCGTTTTCCGGTCCACGGACCGACCGGACCTCACGCGGAAGATTCAATTCCAGTTGATCCCCGTCGCGAAACTCGCGGTCCAAGGTCACGAACGATCCGGCTCGCAGTTGGCGACGCAAGGCCTTTCCATTCCATGTCGCCGACGCGTTACGGCACCAGCCGGGCACACGAAAAGTAAACCGAAAACGGGCGGGCCGGCGGCAGGAGAAGAGAAACGAAACCCGTTCGCCGAACGGATACGTGGTCTCCTGCGTAATGGTCAACCCTCGTCCGGCGGTGATCCGGCCCGGACCATAGAGCGCGGCCACCACCCCGCCACGCCCGTCGTCCAGCCACATGCGACCGATATAAGCGGGCATGGCGCGATGGACGTTACCGGGACAACATTCCGTGGCCGGGTTCGGGCGATAACTCATATGCGCGCTGGCCATGCCGTGCGGATGATGATTCGTTTGCGGCCCGGCAACGACCTGATTAGGGCCGGAGAAATATTGAAGGGCCCGGAAATCCGGAGTGACCGCGCCGGGCAAGGCGTTGAAGCAAATCCGCTCCATGGCATCCGCATACTTCGGATCACGCGTTGCCGTCAACAGATGGCCCAAGCTCCACAGGTAATCGGTAATCATGCAGGTTTCATGCCCGGCCGTGCTGTAGATGCCGCGCAAATGTTCGGTCGCGCTGGGCACACCGTCGATCAGCACATGATCCCGCTCCAGTTTTCGCTGGGCGTTGATCGACGCGGCCAGATAACGCCGGTTCCCGGTGACGCGATGCAGCACCGCGCCCAGTTTGAACAACTCCATGTATCGCGGGCCATGTTCTCGCGCGAGCGCGCGGCTCAGCATATTATTCAGTGTCGCGGCATTCTTCGGCTCCCTTTTCTGGAAATTGCGATAGGCGGTCCGTGCCAGATTCAACATGCGCCGGTCGCCGGTCTTCTCGTACAGCCAGGCCATGACCTCGATGTTGCAGACATTGCGCGTGGTCTCGTGCGTCGCGGTGTCGGACAGGTAGTGGCGGATCAACTTTTGGAGTGTCCGACGCGAGGGGCGTTCATCGTAATCCGCCATGATGGCGCGGAAAAACACGGCGTGCGGCCAACGCTCGGACCCGCGCTCGCCGCGCAGCGTTTTAAGGGTGTCGGGACCGAGATAGCCGTCGGCATCCGGATGGGTCAGGACATGATCGATCTGTTCCCGGGCTTTCCGCTTAAGTGTCGCGTCGTCGAGCAGCAGGCCGCAACGCAGTTGACCGTCAACCCAATAGGCATATTGTTCATACGGCCACCAGCCGGAACCGCCCCGTTCGCCGAGGGGTATGGCGTCTTCTTTCCAGCCCCGGGTATTGAACGGATAGCCCGCCACCTCGAGATGCCCCGTCAAACCGTCGCGTTGCCGTTCCAGAAACGAGCGCAGCCATCCGTCCGGACGGATGCGGGTCAGGGACACTTCCCGCCAACCGCGTAATGCCGGCACGGCCATACGAACGCCCGCCCCGGATTTTCTGGTATGGTTCACCGGAATAGCCGACCTCCTCCATTGTTGAACACCGCTACTCACCGGGATGGCCGCGATTAGAATTGAATGAGCCGACGATGAAAAGCACAAAGTCCCCGTCGACCAGCCATTCTCATTACGGCCTCTGCGGCTCACCCAGAGGGTTCGCCCTTCCCGACGCTGCAATTTCGATGGGAAATGAGGTAGGGCGAAGCGTCTCGCTGAGCCGTGAGCGAGAGCCGGAAGCCATAATGAGAATGGCTGCACCGGCGGCACACCGGCGACACACGATGATTGATCGGATATCGGCGTTGCGGTACCATTCGGGGTCGTGACCATTTCCACGGACATGCTGGCCGCCATTCGCAATGCCCACGCCATGGTGGTGCTGACGGGGGCCGGCGTGTCGAAAGAAAGCGGTATCCCGACCTTCCGCGATGCGATGGACGGGTTATGGGCGAAATACGATCCCGCGGAACTGGCGACGCCGGAAGCGTTCGCGCGCGATCCGGAGAAAGTGACCCGCTGGTACGACGAACGGCGCGTGCGCTGTTCCGCCGCGCGGCCGAATCCGGGCCATCGCGCTCTGGTTCAACTCCAGGACTGGTGCGGGCAACAGGGCAAAACGTTCACCCTCGTCACGCAAAACATCGATCGCCTCCACCAGGCGGCGGGCAGCCGGGATGTGATCGAATTGCACGGGTCCGTTTGGGTGTGGCGTTGTGTGGAATGCGGTATGGAGCGCGAGGAACGCGGCCCGCTTCTTGACCGGCACCCACCCCGCTGCGATTGCGGCGGCTTTCGCCGACCCGCCGTCGTCTGGTTCGGCGAGATGTTGCCCGAGCGCGCGTTGCAGGACGCCTTTGCGGCCGCGGAACAGTGCGACCTCTTTCTCTCCATCGGCACCAGCGGGTTGGTCACGCCCGCCGCCGATCTGCTGTATGCGGCCAAGGACAACAAGGCCCTCATCCTGGAAATCAATCCCGAACCGACACCGGCCACCGCCTTAACCGACTGGATGCTTCAAGGCCCCGCCGGACAGATACTACCCCGGCTACTGGCATCGCTGTGCGAAGACCGTTAGAGACCGCCCATAAACAGGAATTTGGTTTTACCGGCCGCAATCCGGTCATTCGGCAATAGACGGATCTCCGTCACGCGCTCCCCATTGACCCGCGTGCCGTTGGTACTCTGGTGATCCACCAATACATGGGCGCCGTGTCGATGTTCAATCGTGAAATGGTGCCGGGACACGGCGGGATCCGCAACAACGGCATCCATGGAATGGCTGCGCCCCATCCGAAGCGGTTGTTCCGTCAATGGCCACTGGTTGGCCGATGAGCCGTTCGAGTTTTTCTGCAACAGGTATGCCATGGTGCGGTCTCTCTTATCTCTGTGTATCCAAACAGCCGCAGCGTGTCAAGCCGGCGCCGTTTTTGCCCCTGCGAACCGAGTCATCTGACCTTCTTCCTATCGTCTTCTTTTCATATCCACGGCTCGGCGGGCACGCCGCGCCGTGACATCTTCGCGAAGTCGAAAACCCTCACGATCCAAAGTCGACAGGCCTCCGCGCAAGATCAACAGAAACCGTTCAACACGTCATTTTGTAATGATATACAGCGCACAAGCCGCGCCAATCGGCCATTTTTTTCGCCCCGACAAAGATTGCCCCACCCCGCTCCCGTATGATATACAGAAACGATTGAATAACTTGTTGGGAGAAAAGATGAATTGCTGTAGTTGCGAAACTGTGGCAATATATCCATATGAATAGGCTGGTTACAGAGAAACATCATATGGCGGAGCGACGGAATGCGGACCTCGTTCCCGGCACTCCTGCCAGTCGCATCGCGATGGTGTGGCCCCTTACCCGAGAAGTTGCATCCCTCAGCAAGCGCCACAATGTTGAACGAAGATTACAGAGAGATGTTGCAGATATTATCCGACGAAAAGGTTGATTTCCTTTTGGTCGGAGCCTATGCCATGGCCGCACACGGCTATCCACGCGCTACGCTTGATATCGATATATGGGTACTGCCCTCACCGAAGAATGCGAAAGCGATAATCAAAGCGCTGGCGCAATTCGGCGCACCCTTGGACAAGGTGACGGAAGATGATTTCACGGCCGACGGGACGATCTTCCAGATTGGCGTGGCGCCAAGGAGAATTGACATTATCACCTCCGCCTCCGGACTCACATTTGACACTGCGGCGCGTAATTCACAGGCGATAGACATAGGGGGTATCACGGTACGCATTCCCTCCTTGGACGACCTCATCACAAATAAGCGAGCGTCCGGAAGAACCAAAGATATTGCTGACGCCGAAGCCCTGGAGAGCATTAAACTCTCCGAACCAGAAACTTGAGAGTGCCTACCGGTGACACGCGGGCGGGCTTTTCTGGTTAAGGACAAACCACTGGGCGCGTGTCACGGGTCCGCTCAGTTTTAACGTTCACGGAAATCAGCCCTTGACGGGTATATTGCTCCGATATACATTACTTTTATGAAGCGTGCGTTCTCTGAATTTTCCGGTTTCGACTGGGATGATGGCAATCGGGACAAGAACCTGAAGCACAGCGTTCACAATGGTGAATGTGAGCAGATCTTCTTCAATGAGCCATTGATTGTACTCGACGACCCCGTCCACTCCATAGCGGAGGATCGATATGCCGCCTTCGGGAAGACAGACAACGGTCGGACACTGGTGCTGATCTTCACTGTAAGAGGCGAGAAGATTCGAATTATTTCGGCCCGCGACATGAACCGGAAGGAGCGAAAGTATTATGAAGACCAAGAGTAAGAAACGGCCACAATTCAAGAACGAAGACGCAGAGCGAGAGTTCTGGGCGTCGCATTCCCCTTTGGACTACTTTGACACCGCGGAACTCAAGAGGGCTACTTTTCCCAACCTGAAGCCCTCGCTGAAGTCCATATCTATTCGTCTGCCGGAGGATATGCTCGACGAACTCAAAGTGTTGGCAAACAAAAGAGATGTGCCGTATCAAAGCTTAGCCAAGCTGTATCTTTCTTGGGGCATACATTCGGAACGCCGGAGATCAAAAGCCACTCATAAATGACCGAACCAGCCAATCCAGAGTGCCCGTGACCCGCGGGCGGGCGATTTCGAATGAAGACTGACCAATGAGCCGCGTGTCACCGGTCGGCTCATTGTTAACGTTCCCGGCTCGCTGCGCTCGCCGGGAACCGTGGCGCTTATCATGTTTGACAAAACAAAGCCATGTGCTACGATGTAACACATGACAACATTAACCATCAGAATACCGGACAAGATGCGGCGGGAGCTGAAGTCTCTGAGCAAAACAGAGAACAAGCCCGTCAGCGATATTGTCCGAGAATCCATACGCCGGCATGTTGCCCTGGAGCGCTTTCGCGCATTGCGCAAAACGGTGCTGCCCTACGCCGAAGCCCAAGGCATATTGACCGATGACGACGTTTATCGGGCCCTGAAATGAGGGTCGTCATCGACGCCAACGTGTTGATTGCCGCTTATGCGGCTCGCGGATTATGCGAAGCAACTGTCGAACTTTGCATCATCAACAATCACATAATCCTGACTCAAGACATGCTCAACGATCTTGCGGAGAAACTGACAAAGAAGATTAGGCTTCCAACAGTCAGCGTGGCGGCAATCACGGCCTACCTAAAGAATAACTCCCAGATGGTCACAGCAGCACAAGTCCCCCCAAAAGCGTGCCGAGACCCTGATGACTTGAACATATTGGGCGCCGCAGTAGCGGGTGACGCCGACTACATCATTTCCGGCGATGACGATCTGCTTTCATTGAAGGCTTATGAGGGCATTCCGATTGTAACGCCACGACAATACTGGGAACTCTTCACGCGCACAGAATGAATATGCGCGAAGAGAATGAAGGTGACGCGTGATACGCGGGCCCTGAAGGGAAGCGAAGCGCTTACTTCAGGGCGGACGGGCGATTTGGTAGAGTCCATACCACTGGGCGCGTGTCACGGGTCCGCTCAGTTTTGACGGTCGATCAAAAAAGGGAAATTCCTCCTTGCATTGCCGTCATCACTGTTTACAGTGTATGACAATGAGGTGAATCATGAGCACAGCAGTATCCGTCAGATTACCAGAACGATTGGCCAAAGAGCTCAATCAAATAGCCAAGGAAACTGAGCGCCCGCGCTCCTTCCATGTCCAAAAGGCCCTCGAAAGCTACATGGAAGATTTTGCGGACGTCCAGATCGCATTGGATCGACTTCGCGACCACAAGGACCCAGTGATATCAGGCAAGGAGCTGAGGAAATCCCTTGGCTTATAACATCCTCTATAAACGCAGTGTGGCAAAAGACCTTTCGCGCCTGGACAAGCGTGATGCAAAGCGCATCCTCGACAAGATCGAGAAGGACCTTAAATCCCAACCCGAACAACACCCCTCACTCAAGGGCGAATTCGAAGGACTTCGCAAGCTGCGTGTCGGTGATTTCCGCATTATCTACTCTGTAATCGACAATGACGTCACAGTTCTCAGAATGGGGAACCGCCGAGACGTCTACAGATGAGATGCCGCCGTTTCTCTGTCCCCTCCTGCCAAAGCCATTTAAGCGGGGGCCTTTCTGCATTGTTCGCGTGAAGAAGGACGTGTGAAAGATTCGCACGCGCGGTCAAGACATCGGAGGCCGGGTTGTTCTATTCTGCGCACCAAGAAGTGGAAAGAAGGCCAATGATGTTGACTCACTGGGACAAGATAAAGGTCGCCGAGAAGATGCAGTCCTATATTGAAGCGCATCTCGGCGAAAGAATAACGATGGCCGACCTGGCGCGGGCTGCTTGCTATTCCCAATGGCATGCGGCGCGCATTTTCAGGGAGGTCGTCGGCAAGTCGCCCTTTGAGTATATCAGGCTGCGTCGTCTTTCTTCCGCGGCTCAGGCGTTACGGGAATCTTCATGCAAAATCATCGATGTGGCGTTTGACTTCGTCTTTGATTCGCACGAAGGGTTCACCCGCGCTTTTGCCCGGCAGTTTGGCATGACGCCTCGCCACTTCCGGCAAACACATACTCCTGTCGGGCTGTTCATGCCTCCGCAGCTTCGGGAGTGGTACACGCGGAGGCAAAATGGAGAGACAGCCATGTCAGAAAGCAACAAAACGGAAGTGGTATTCATTCAGGTTCTTGATCGTCCGGTCCGCAAGGCGATCATTAAGAGAGGGCGGAACGCCAAGCACTACTTTGAGTATTGCGAGGAGGTTGGGTGTGAAGTCTGGGAGAAACTCGGCGCGATCAAAAACACCCTGCACGAACCGATGGGCATGTGGCTGCCCGCCGGACTGCGTCCGGCCGGAGCATCCGAGTATGTGCAGGGCGTCGAGGTTGCCGCCGATTACAACGGGGAAGTGCCTGCCGGCTTCGAGGTGATCAACCTGCCTGCCTGCAAGATGATGGTCTTCCAAGGGCCTCCGTTCGACGACAAGGCATTCGAGTCGGCCATCACATCGCTTTGGGATGTGATGAAGTCGTGCAAGCCGGAAACCTATGGTTTCACCTGGGCCGATGAAGACGGGCCGCGCTTCCAGCTTTGCCCGGAAGGGTACAGGGGCTACATCGAAGGGCGCCCGGTACGGCCCGTGTAGGGGGGCATGCGGGGACAGACACCATTACGTAACCCGTTGATTGCCAAGGGGGGGGGGATGAAGGGAGGGATGAGGGCGGAAACCTGCAATGCCGCTATTTCTCTGTCCCTTCCTGCCTCTACTCCTCCTCGTCGCTGTCCGCGTAGTGCTCGAATCGATGCCGGACAATTTCGCCTCTGATCATGTAGATCACGTCTTCGGCGATGTTGGTCGCGTGGTCGGCCACCCGCTCCAGGTGGCGGGAGATGGACAGCAGG
>SKXR01000222.1 GCA_007128275.1 Kiritimatiellia bacterium | reverse complement strand
TTCCGCTTCGCTACAGAGGACTCTGCCACCGCAGTCCAAATTCCCTTGAGGCGGCCTGCTCGGTCGTTCCTTTTTGGACTGCGGCGGCAGAGCGAAGCGTCGACGCCGCTTTGGCTTGACCCGCACGGAATATCTCCCCTTACTTCTATATAGACTCGTGCAGCCCTATCTCTTGCCAAGTACACATATCACTTTGGGGTGTCCAAATGTGGAACTCAGGAAGGCGGTGTCGGCGTCCACCCCCGCTTCGCTACGGAGCACTCTGCCACCGCGCTTGAGATTCCCTCGAGGGTGCCCGCCCTTTACTTCAATGTTGAAGGTAGAGCGCAGGAGCCCGAAGGAGGGGGTGTATGTGGGGCTTGGAATCCGGCGCCGAATCGTGCAGAATGCTGTGCTATGAATATCGTGGGCGGGATAGGCCGTTATTTTGTGGAACAGGCGCGGTCGGTGGCGTACCTGGCGGCGGTGATTTCAGCGGCGCTGTGGGTGGCGGTGCGGCCTCGGCACTGGCCGCAGACGGTACGTAACGTGCTGGCCCGGCAGATCCTCTTTACGGGCGTGGAAGCCACCCGGTTCATCGCGCTGATTGCCCTGCTGGTCGGCGTGTCCATTGTGGTACAGGTGCAACTGTTACTGACGCGGGTAGGCCAGTCCGAGTTACTGGGCCCGATTCTGGTGGCGGTGATCATCCGTGAACTCGGCCCGCTGCTGACGAATTTCGTGGTGATTGGACGAAGCGGAGCGGCGATTACGACGGAACTCGGCAACATGAAGGTCAATGGCGAAATCCGTCTCTTGGACGCGCAAGGGCTTGATCCCTTCACCTATCTGGTACTCCCCCGCGTGATGGGTATGATGATTTCGATATTCTGTCTCACGATTGTCTTCATTGTCGTCGCCTTCGTGAGCGGCTTTTTCAGCGGCGTGTTGATGGGGGCGAATACCGGGACTCCGCTGATGTTCATGGATAGTGTGATGGGCGCGTTGACACCTGCGGATGTATTCAGTCTGCTTGCGAAGACGATGATTCCCGGCCTGATGACGGGCGCGATCTGTTGCACGGAAGGGATGAGCATCCAGGGCGCGGTGACGGAAGTGCCGCAGGCGACGACGCGCGGGTTGGTGCGTTCGGTGGGCGCGCTGTTTATCGTGTCGGCGCTGGTTTCCATATTGATCTATATTTAATGAGGCGCAATGGCTGAGGAACGTATTCAATTCGAGACGGTGACGTTGCCGGCAACCGATCGTTACGATCAGGAAGTGGCCGACATCCATTTTGTGTTGAGTGCGGGCGAGTGCCTATTGGTCAACGTCGAAGACGAGCGCGGATGTCCTCCGCTTGCAGACACGGCGGAAGGATTGCTGACGCCCGTGGCGGGTCGTGTACGGATGGATGGGCGGGATTGGTCTTCGATTTCGGCGGATGAGTCGGCCGCCTATCGAAGTGTGATCGGCCGTGTGTTTGAGGAGCAGGCGTGGGTGAGCAATCTGGACGTCGACGAGAATGTGACCTTGGCGCAACGCCATCATACGCGTCGTCCCGAGCAGGAGATTCGGGACGAAGCACTGCAATGGGCCGGGCGTTTCGGCTGGGACTCCTTGCCCGCTATCCGTCCGGCGTGGGCGCCGCGGCATGAACTGGTGATTGCGCAATGGGTGCGGGCGTTGCTTGGGACGCCGCGTTTGATGATTTTGGAGCGCCCTACACGAGATGTAGGCGATGAGGAATGCGGGCAGTTGGTGGAGGCGGTTCTGGAACGCAGGGCGGAGGGTGCGGCGGTTATCTGGCTGACCAGCGACGAGCGACTGTCGAATAATCAGTCGCTCAATCCGACGATCCGCGCTAAGGTGCTGGGTGACAGGTGGGAGATTTCCGAATGAAGAAACCGTTCAAATTCCGGTACGTCAACGAGATCGTCGGGGCGTTTGTCCTGCTGGTTCTTTTCTTACTGGTGGCGGGGATCATCGTCACGGGGCGCGCGCAAGGGTGGTTCGAGCCGACCTACGAAATCCGGGCGGAGTTTCCCGAAGAGGGCACGATGGGGCTGCGTCGCGGATCAGAAGTCCGCGTATTGGAAACGCCTGCCGGCATGGTGGAAGATGTTTCCCCGCGCGAGGACGGTGTGATGGAGGCGGTGATGCATGTACGCGGCCGGTTTTTCCAGTATGTCCGGGACGATTCCACCGGGGTGGTGAAGCGCGCGTTTGCCGTGGCCGGCGATTCGTTTGTCGAAATCACGCGCGGACGGGGTAATCCGCTGCCGGAGGAGGGCGCCTATATTCCCATCATTCAGGACACGGAACTTTTGGATCTTGCGGAATCGTTGCTGGAGGAAGTGCGCGAGACCACCGTTCCGGCGATCGAAGAGTTGCAGCGATTGCTGGCGGAGTCCACGGGGCTCGTTCAGGACTTGCGCGATCCGGACGGCGATGTGCAGGAGTTGCTGGCGAGTTTGAACCGCATTGTGCAGGGACTGGAAGCGGGCGAAGGCGCGGCGGGTAAGATCTTGCGCGATCCGGACGTGGCGGCGGAAGTGGACGTCATGCTGGCCAGCGTTCAGGCGTCATTGAGCGAGGTGAACAAGATCTTGGCCAACGTGGCGGAGGCCACCGATAAGTTGCCGCAAATGACCGACCGCGTGGCGGGCGAGTTGGAGGATGTCCCGGGTTTGGTCTATCAGACGCAGGCGACCTTGCAGGAGGCGGAAGTCCTGATCGAAGGGATCCAGCGACATTGGCTGATCCGCCGCCACATCGAGAAGGAAGCGCGGCCGGGCGACGATCGGATGGCGCCGTCGGTGATCGTCGGGGCGGGAGGGGAATGATGAAATGTAGAGCGCCAAGAGCCGAGGACCACGTATTCCGTGTTCCGTGTTCCGTTGAACGTGTTGCAGGCAAGCGCGTTGTGCGGATCCTGCATGCGGCACCGATGCTTGCGCTTGTCCTGTTGCTTTCCGCGTGTGGCGGGCCGCGTGCGGCCTCACGGCCTGCGGTGCAGCGCGACGCGTATTATCATCGGATGATCACGTCGGGGCATGGCGCGTTTCAGCGCGGCGATATTGGGCGCGCCGCCGAGTTGTATGAAAACGCGTTCATCCGGGCGCAGATCATGGATCGACCCGCGGCGGTTGGTTCGAGTGCATACAACCTGGCCCTGTGCCATATTGCGCTCGGCGATCTGGAGGAGGGGCGTGACCTGTTGCGCGAGGCGCGTATTGAGTTGCGTCGCGCCGGAGAAAGCGGTGTGGAGACCCTTATTGCCGAGGCGGAGGTGACACGCAAGCTGGGTGACGCTGAAGCGGCCTGGCTGTTGACGGACGAAGCGGTGCAGGCGTTGGAAGGCGTCCGCGCGCGCGCCGTGCGTCTTCAGGTGCACTCGTTACGCGCGCTGATGGCGCTGGAACGGGATGACCCCGAAAGGGCGGCGGAGGAACGGACGTTGGCGGAGCGGCATATTCGTCGCGATACGGCGCTACGCTTGTTGGCTCGCCTGGCCGAAGTGAATGGTCGATTGCTGTTGGCCGGTGGCGAGACCCGCCTCGCGGCCCAGGAGTTTGATCTCGAAACGATGTACTACCGCAACGAAGCCCGATTTGCGGACATGGCCCGGGCCATGTCGCGCGCCGCTTCGGCGTATCAGAAGGTTGGTGATCACACGGTCGCGGTGGACCGGTTTTATCGGGCGGCGCGTCATTATGCGGCGGACGGTTCCCCCGTGGAGGCGTTGCGGCTTGTGGAGAAGGCGTTGCCCAGTTTGGAAGAGGCGGACGACCCGGAATGGGCGAGCCGGTTGACGGCCCTATTTGAAAAACTGACCGAGACGGTGAAGATTAAGGGAGAGTAGGGCGTCCAATAGGGTGTAGACGGAAGACGGAAAACGGAAAACGGAAAACGGAAGACGGAAGACGGAAAACGGAATACTGAACACTGAACACTCTCTTCCGCGGGGATAATAAGATGAAAATGAAATGGATGCTAATGGGGGCGATCTTGCTGGGTGCGAGCATGAGTCATGCTGCGCCGGAGATGAGCGTGCAGATCCGCGAGGGACAGTTGAGGGAGCGGCCTTCGTATTTGGGCGCCGTCGTAGCCTCGGTGGAGTATGGTGAGCGGGTCAACATACAGCAGCAGCAGGGCCCGTGGCGTTATGTGGCGTCCGGCGACAAGGCCGGTTGGATTCATGAATCCGCCTTGACCCGGCAACGCATCAAATTGGAAGCGGGCGAGGTGGATGTGGCCGGTGCAGCCACGCAGGAGGAAATGGCGTTGGCCGGCAAAGGATTCAGTGCCGAAGTGGAGCAGGAATACCGGTCCCAGCATGCGGAGATCGATTTCTCGTGGGTGGACCGCATGGAGAAGATGGGTGTATCGCCCGAACGCCTGTCGGATTTCCTTCGGCTGGGCGGTGTGAAGCCGGAAGGCGGTCACCGATGAAGAAGCGATTCCTGAACACATTGGCCATGGCCGGACTCGTCGGCGGACTGTGCCTGACGGTCGGTTGCGAGACCCTGTCGGATGTCGGCGCAACGGTGGGCGAGGCCACGGGGACGATCAAGCCTGAGGAGGCCGAATCCTTGCGTCGTGCCGGTATCGCGGTGGGACGCACCTTCGAAGATATCACGCCGGAACAGGAATATTATATCGGGCGCGCGGTGTCGGCGACGATCCTGACTCAGTACGAGCCGTATGACCATCCCGAGGCAAACGAGTACCTCAACCTCTTGGGGCAGTCCTTGGCATTGATGTCGGACAAGCCCGAGACGTTCGGCGGCTATCGGTTCCTGATCTTGGACAGCGACGAGATCAATGCATTTGCCGCGCCCGGCGGATTTATCCTGGTGACGCGCGGGATGCTTCGGTTATGCGAAACCGAGGACGAGCTGGCCGCAGTCCTGGCCCATGAAGTCGGACATGTGCAGCATGACCACGGCTTGCGCGCCATTAAGTCTTCGCGTCTGGTCACGGCGTTTACGGTGTTGGCGATCGAGACGACACGCACGTTGGCGGGCGATGAGGTGAAGCAATTGACGGAGGCGTTTGAGGGTTCCATCGGCGACATCACCCATACCCTCATGACGAGCGGTTATTCCCGTCGGCTGGAACGCGAAGCGGACGCGGCGGCGGTCACCATTCTGCGCCGGGTAGGCTACGATCCCATGGCCCTGAAACGGATGCTCGATGAAATGAGTCGGCAGATCAAGCCGGGCGGGCGCGACTTTGCGCGTACCCATCCTGACCCGGATGACCGGATTCGGGATATCCGCCGCATGATCGGCGCGGGCGTCACCGTCCCGGCGCCGCCCCCCGAGCGGGAGGAGCGGTTTCGGGCGGCGATGCAGGGAGTGTGAGGGAAGAATGGTTAATGGTTAATGGTTGATGGTTAATGGTTGATGGTTGATAAAGGAATGTTCATTATCCGTTGTGGTGTCTTCATTACGCTTTAACCATTAACCATTAACCATCAACCATTCTTCCTTTCCATGATCAAGAAGCTCATCTATGGCGCTGTGTTGACGGGGCTTTTCTCGTCGCTGTCCATTCAGTTGTGGTCGGCCGGCTGGTTGGAGCGGTGGGAATACACCACATGGAACTGGCGCGTGTTGACCAAGGCGCGACCCGGCCCCGCGACGGACGACATCAAGTTGATCATGCTGGACCAGTCCAGCTTGGATTGGGCCGCGAACGAGATGGGCCTTTCCTGGCCTTGGCCGCGCGAGGTGTATGTCCCGATCATCCAGTTTGCCCTGCGCGGCGGCGCGCGGGCCGTGGCGTTTGACGTCCTGTATACGGAATCGTCCGGATACGGCGTGGAAGACGACGAATTGCTGGGCGAAGCCATTCGGAACGGGCCGCCCTTCTCGCCCGCCGTGTTTCTCGGAGAGGGCATTGGTCGTTTCACCGAATGGCCGGATCATGTGCCGGATCATTCCTTGCCGATCCGAGGATTGGAGGAGTGGCTTGCCGAACGGGATCCGGGCGATGTGATCATGCCGCGCGCGACATTTCCGATACCCGAAATTGCGACGAATGCGACGATCCTGGCCGATGTGAAAGGAGAGCCGGACCGGGACGGCATCATTCGCCGGGTCAACCTGTTCCGGGTGTTTGACGGCCGTGCTGTGCCGTCCCTCGGGTTGGCGGCCTATATGGCCGCCGCCTCGCCGGATCAGCGCCGCGCCTTGCCGGCCATGCGCATCGAAGACGGCTATTTTCATGTCGGCAAACGGCGCATTCCCGTCGACGATCAGGGGCGCAGCATTTTACGGTATCGGGGACCGTCGGGCACGCATACGAAATACACGGCCGCGCAAATCATTCAGGCGGAATTACGGCTGCAAGCCGGGGAAACACCCGCGGTATCGCCAATCGTGTTCAACAATGCGTATGTATTTCTGGGATTCAGCGCGCCGGGTCTGATGGACTTACGGCCGACGCCCATCAGTCCCGTCACGCCCGGTGTCGAGGTGCATACCACCATCCTCGACAACTTTCTGGCCGATGATTTCGTGCATCTGTTGCCGCGTCGTTGGGTGCTCGTCTCGACATTCATCCTGGTGTTCCTGGCGACATGCGGGGTGTTGTTGACCGGAAAAGCGTGGCACACCGTGGTGTTGTTTGCGGTCTTTCTTCCCCTGCCATGGTTCATCGGTTTTGCCCTCTATGATTTCAGTATGTGGTGGCCGATCATTGTCCAAACATTGGCGCTGTCCCTGAGTATGGTCGGTGCCGTGGTCGTGAGCTACGCGCTGGAGGGAAGGCAGAAGGCGTTTATCAAAGGCGCGTTTAAACACTATCTAAGCCCCGATGTCATCGAGCAGATCATGAGGAATCCCGATCAGCTCAAACTCGGCGGTGAACGCCGTACGCTGTCCATCTTCTTTTCCGACCTGGCCGGGTTTTCCTCGATTTCTGAAAAACTGGAGCCACAGGACCTTACGCGCTTGCTCAATGATTATCTGTCGGACATGACCGACATCATTCTGGAGGAGGGCGGCACCCTCGACAAATATGAGGGCGACGCGATCATTGCGTTCTGGAACGCGCCGTTGAATCAACCCGACCACGCCGAGCGCGCGGCGCGGACGGCGTTGCGGTGTCAGCGTAAGCTGGCGGAGCGCCGTCCCGAATTCAAAGAGCGAACGGGCGTGGACTTGTACATGCGTATCGGTGTGAACACGGGTGATGTGGTGGTCGGGAATATGGGGTCGCGCGATCGTTTTGATTACACCGTGCTTGGCGACGCCGCGAATCTCGCCGCGCGTCTGGAAGGCGCCAACAAACAGTTTGGCACGCCGACGATGGTCTCGGAATCAACATGGACCGGAGTCGAAGGCTCCTTGGTAGGGCGGGAAATAGGGCGAATCACGGTAGTAGGCCGGAAGACGCCTGTGCGCGTGTATGAGGTGCAGGGCCTCCAAGGAGAATCGGCCTTCCCGCCGGTGGATGAGTTCGAAAAAGCCCTTCGCCTCTGCGACGCGGAGAAGTGGGGGGACGCGCTGGCTTTATTCACGCAATGGCAGGACGATCCGTTGTCCTGCAAATATGCCGAGCGCTGCAAAGCCTTGACGACTGAACCGGGTGAGACGTGGGACGGGGTGTGGAATTTGACGGAGAAGTGAGGGGGGAGGAGAGAGTGTTCAGTGTTCAGTATTCAGATCATACCAGTCTCCAATTCTTTTCGGTATATTGTCCTACCCACCCCGCCGGTCACCATGCGCTTCGCTTAGGTGACCGGCACCCTTCCCGGGAGGGGAAATGGGCGAATATCCGGGGCTGCGTTGAATATGTACCGACAAGGATTGGCGAATGGTATTAGACGGGTGGATGGCTGGAAGGCGGACACAGCACTGAACACCGAACACGGAACACTGGAAATCTTGCGGACAACGTGAGGACGAAGACATGAAACTTTTCATAGGTGGAGTGCGTGGCGGGAATACGGTAGCGGATCCCGCCTTTGCGCGATATGGCGGGGATACGACATCCTTTCTCGTCGAGGGTGGGGGCGGGGAGCGTGTGATCATCGATGCGGGTTCCGGTATTCGTTCCGTTCATGCGCGGTTGACGGCATCCAATCCGGATTTCCGGTCCGTCCTGCTCCTGTTTTCGCACTTTCACCTGGACCATCTATGCGGACTGTCTTCCTTCCCTCCCATGTACAACGAGGAATGGACCATCGAGTTGGCGTCGCGCGTGTTCGAAGACCTGACCGTGGACGATATTTGTTCCTCTTTTGTCAATCCGCCTATTTGGCCGTTGCCTCTGGATGAGATGAAGGCCTCGAAGGTTTTTCGGATTCTGGATGCGGAATCCATGGAGACGCCGAGCGCGTACGGCGGGTTAAACATTCGATGGTGCCCGTTGCATCATCCGGGCGGTTCCACCGCGTTTCGCATCGACGAGGCCTCCTCGGACACGTCGGTGGTGGTGGCCACGGACGTGGAATGGGGGGAATCCAGCGAGGAAGAGAAGGCGCTGCTTGAAGGGTTGTGCCGTACGCCGCGCAGTGCGGACGTATTGGTTTTCGACGGCAAGTGCGCGCCGGACCAGTACGAGCCCTACTGCGGATGGGGCCACAGTACATGGATGGAAGGCATTGAACTCGCGCAACGCTGCGGCGTGAAGCGGCTGCTGATTACCCATCACGGGACGGATATGGACGACGACGCGTGCGATGCGCGCGATGAGCAGATTCGCGCAGCATGGAGCGCCGCGCAATTGGCGAAGCAGGGCGAAGTGATCGAGATTGGGTAGGTGCGAGAGTGGGAACAGGCCTTAGGTTCTTGGTTCCAGGTTTTAGGTTTCAAGCGGGCGCAACTTATACCAGTTTCTAATACTTTTCGGTACAGAATCAACCCGGATATTTCCCCATTTCCCCTCCTGAGAGGGGTGCCGGTCACCTAAGCGAAGCGCATGGTGACCGGCGGGATGGGTAGGACAATATACCGAAAAGAATCAGGCATTGGTATTACCACAAAACCGATAACCCACAACCCAAAACCTATAGCCTGCAACCCTCTTCCCCTACGCCTTCCCCGGCTTAATATGCAGTTCAGGGTGTTTGGACGCCACGAAACTGTTGGGCGGCACGCTGTCCATGATGAACACGTTGCCGCCGATGGTGGTGCCCTTGCCGATAACCGTGTCGCCGCCGAGGATCGTCGCGTTGGCGTAAATCACCACATTATCCTCCACGGTCGGATGTCGTTGAACATGTTTGATCGGGCGTCCGTTGTCATCCAGCGGGAAGCTCTTGGCGCCGAGCGTGACGCCTTGATAGAGTTTGACGTTGTTCCCGATATGGCACGTTTCGCCGATCACGACGCCGGTGGCGTGATCGATGAAGAACCCGTGCCCGATGCGCGCACCGGGGTTGATGTCCACGCCGGTCTTCGAGTGGGTCCATTCGCTCATCACGCGCGGGACGATAGGGATATCGAGCTTGTAGAGTTCATGGGCCAACCGATGCGATACGACAGCCAGCAGGCCGGGATAGGCGAGCTGGACCTCCGCATAGGTCAACGCCGCGGGGTCGCCTTCGTAGGCGGCTTTGATATCTTCCACCACCAGTTTGCGAATTTCCGGAAGACGGTCGTAGAACGCGCGCATGGCCCGGAACGATTCAGCCCGGGGATCCGTTGGCTCGGGCGCTCCGTCCATGACCGCGGCGGCGCCTTTCCATCGGAACGGGATGGCGCGCTCAATTTCAGGGCGCAGCAACCGCCACGCCTGGCTTAGGCGGCGAATCAGGAAAAGGCCCAGTTCATTGCGGTCGACGTCCGTATGCGTCATGCGCCCGGGAATCATCGAATCGATGAGGATCTTGAGGGCTTCCACAATGTCGAGGGTGTTGGGATACCCGTCCAGAACACTGTCCGGCCGATCTTCCCCATGGTGATGGTAAAGTGGGGTCAATGTTTCCACGGTCTGGCAGACGCAATATTCCATCCCTTCGGAGGGGCACTCTTTCTGATCTTTCTTGCTCATGATTGAATGCCCACGACGGTAGCGGGAATGCCCGCTGGAATCAAGCTTCGGAATCTCTCGGTTGGACATCCAGCGGGAAAGACCGATAGTATGTGCGGTCAACGGAAAGCGATTTCAGGAGCGTGTGCATGAAACTATGGAAAATTTTGGTCGTGGTGGCGATGCTTGCCGTGGTGAGCGTTTCCTTGGTGCGTCATTGGGTGGTGCGTAACGTGGCGCAAGCGGTCATGACGGAAGGCTTGGGCGCCGAGGTGGATGTGGATGCAATGAGCGTGAATCTATGGCGTTCGACCGTTTCGATGACCGGGGTCCATCTTCGGAATCCCGAGGGCTTTCCGGGGGATACGGCGCTCGAGATTGAACGGCTGCAAGCGACCTACCGCCTTTCCTCCTTGTTCTCCCGTGTCGTTCGCCTGTCGGACGTGGTCTTGGATGTGAATCGGGTGGTGCTGGTGACCAATGAAGAGGGAGATACCAATCTCGATCAAATAGCCCGCCGCAGCGGTGTGCGGGAACGTCCTCGTGAGGACGTGATGCCGGTCCCCGGCGATGCACGGATCGAGGACGAGGGGCCGGTGGGTGTGCGTCCCGGACAGGAAAAGGCGAAAGAAAGAAGGAGCACCCACATCGAGCATTTGACCTTCCGCTTGGGCAACGTGGAAATGCGCGATTATTCGCGCGGCACGCCTGAGCCACGGGTGCGCAAGTACCGGTTGAATTTGGAACGAACGTTTTCGGACGTCGATGGCGTGGAATCCATCGCGCAGGCTGTCGCCATGGATCTGGCCATGGCCATGGGGCCGCAATTCTTTCGGGACGTGATGGAGGACTCGGGGGTGAAGACCGAAGATCTGGTGGAGACGATTACCACGCACGAAGGCGATCTGGATGAGTTGGGACGGAAATTGGACGAGCAGACGAAGGATGTGCAGCGCGAATTGCGAAGGCAATTGAGATCGTTGCGCGAGCAAGCGGCCGAGTAATCCCAAAGACGAGAACGTCTGCGACTAAACGATTAACGGCTCCTCTTCCCCGGATACCCTTAAACGACTCGCTACGTTCCTCTGCTCGCCTGTTTTTGAGGCAAAGCGGTGAGATTCGGGTGGTTGGGCGAATCGTCCGGTGAGCCGCGTGCGTGCATGGAGATTGCATTGGCCGAGGCCAGGCGCGGATGGTGACGCCGTCCACCGCGTCACCGCGGCGGCTACAAGGAGGTTTAACCTGCGTCGGCCCCCGGCACCTGGAGGGGAAGGCGTTGACCGTTTGCAAACGGGTATGATAGGGTGCGCTTTCTTTCCGGAACCGAGTTTGACCCGTGGGAATGCAGAGTCGGGGCGTAGCGCAGCCTGGTAGCGCGCTTGAATGGGGTTCAAGAGGTCGCGAGTTCAAATCTCGCCGCCCCGACTCTGCATTCCGACGGCCCTTCCGCCCGAGGACTATTGGTCCAGTATCGAACGGACTTTAGTGGACAACGAATGGATGGAGAAAGGTTTTGCCAGGAAACCGGTACCGCTTTCCATGATCCCCTTTTCCACAATGGTGTTGGCGGTATAGCCGGACATATAGATGATCTTAATGGACGGGTAGATCCGTCTGATTTCTTCTTTTAGTTCCCGGCCGTTCATGTGCGGCATGATCACGTCCGTGATCATGAGATCGATCTTCCCTTCGTGTTTTCGAGCAAGGGCAAGCGCGTCGTGCGGGTTCTGCGCGGGGAGGACTTGATAACCGAACTTGCGAAGCATGGCCCCGGCCAGCTCAAGAATGGGGCCTTCATCTTCCACCAGTAAAATGGTTTCCTTGCCCCGCACCCACGCCGTGTCCGCTTCTTCGGGACGCGTTTCGGTATCGGTGCGATCCTCTTGGACGGCAGGGAAATACAACTTGAAGGCGGTGCCCATGCCGATCTCGCTGTAGACATGAATGAACCCCTTGTTTTGCTTCATGATCCCGTACACCGTGGGCAATCCCAGTCCCGTTCCAGCCCCCACATCCTTGGTTGTGAAATAGGGATCGAAGATCTGTTCCGCGACTTCCCGGGTCATCCCAGAGCCGGTATCGCTTACCTCGACCAGGATGTAATCACCCGCCGGAATATGGCGATGCAGTCTGGTGTACTGTTGGTCGAGATACACATTTCGTGTCTCTATGGTGAGCGTGCCCGTGTCGGATATCGCGTCACGGCTGTTGACGGTCAGGTTGGCGAGTATCTGGTCAAGTTGCGATGGATCCAAGCGAACCGGTCGAAGGTCAGCGCCGGGCTTCCATTGGACTTCGATGTGGGGACCGATCAGGCGCTTCATCATCTTCATCATGCGCGCAATGGTGTCGTTGAGGTCCAGAATCTGGGGCTGGACGGTTTGTTTGCGCGCAAAGCCCAGCAATTGACGAGTCAGATCGGTTGATCGGAGTGCAGCGTCCCTGATTTCTTCGAGGTCTTCGCGCAGGCGCTCGGGGACATCGGACCGTTCCAGAGCCATTTCCGTATTGCCGAGAATGGCTTGGAGCTTGTTGTTGAAGTCATGGGCGATTCCGCCCGCCAAGCGTCCGATGGCCTCCATTTTCTGAGATTGTCGATATTGGGCCTCCAACACTTTCTGCTCGGTGACGTCTTCCTTGATGGCCAGATAGCGGAGCCGGTTGCCTTCGGCGTCCCGGATGGGTGCGATCGTGGCTCGCTCCCAGAAGAGCGTTCCGTCTTTCTTCTTGTTGTGCAGTTCACCCTGCCACACGCCGCCTCGCGTGATCGTGCTCCAGAGTTCCTCGTAGATCTGGCTGGGCGTTTCCTCGCTTCTCAATAGGTTCGGCTTCTTGCCCTGCACGTCTTCAAGGGTGTACCCGGTTATTTCCGTGAATTTGGGGTTCACATATTCGATGTGGCCCTCGAGGTCCGTAATAATCACGGAAGCCGGACTTTGTTCGGCAACCGCCGAGAGTTTGAGGATGCGTTCCTCCCGTTCGCGTAACTCCCTTTCGATGCGTTTCTGCTCATCCAACGTATTCAGCAAGGCTTGCTTGGAGCGGTTGGCCTCGTCCAAGAGGGCACGCAATTCGGCATCCGTCCGGGCTTGGCGCTCTTCCAGTTCGACGCGGGTGGAGACGTCATGCACAATGGCATGGAGCAGGGTGCGTCCTTCCAGCGCGATCGGTCCTCCATAGAGTTCCACGTCTTTGATGCTGCCGTCCGCCAGGCGATGCTTAAAGCGAAAATAGGTGCGTTCGCCTTCCAGGGCGAGCCGAACGTCTTCCATCAGTTGGTCGGCCTCAAGGGTGCCGATGTCGCGGATGCTCTTCTGCCGTAATTCATCGCGTGTCCATCCGTAAAAGGCGACGGCGGATGGGTTCGCATCTATGATCCGTAAGTGTTCCGGCTCGATGATCAACATGGGGGTGTGTCTGTTTTCAAAGAACGTTCGGTATTGTTCTTCGCTTTCCGCCAGCAACGCCTTTGCGCGATGCGCTTGCAAGTTGTGCGTCATCAGTTTGCCCAGCAGCACGGTGGCAATCGGGAAGATAATGACTACGGGCACGCCAATGCTCTTCAGCGTACGCAGCGCGTCCTCGAAGGGCATGAGAAACAGGAGCAGGAGCATCGCCACGTGGAGCGTGAGCCCGAAAAGCAGCAGTTCCATACTGGAAAGGTCGATCACGCGTGATTTGCGGACCCGGCGCCATAGCAGGCCGATGACGCCTGACGATATCACGACGGACACGCCGGCTACCGTGCCGGTTCCCCCTTGAAACAATCGATACGTGCCGGTGACGAGCATGGCCAGCAGGGTGGGGATCGTTCCCAAAAAGAGGCCGGAGACGCCCAGCAGTACGGAACGCGTGTCGAATCCGATACCCGCCTGGAGCTCCCAACGGGTCAACATGATGATGACCCCGATGCCGCCGACGGCGAGTCCGAGCGTTATCTTCCGGGCGCGGGAAAGTGATTCAACCTTGAGCGGGGAGAGGAGGCTGTAGAGATAACTAAGGGCTATCAGCAGGGCGGCGTTATGGACCAAGGCCACGAATAGGGAGTCAGGCATCGTGGAGCTCCGGCTCCTCGGCGGCGTGGACGGGGCGGCGCGCCCATGCCGTCGCCCGTCGATGGGACGTAACGGTATACCCTGCGGGAGCAGGAGGTATGAGGAATGGTGAAAAGCGCATCATTTCTTTCACGACGAGAATAGAGAGGGGCGGGCCTATGCGCAAGACGGAAAATGGCTCGTCATTCGTCATTGATCGGCATGAACGTGCAACTATGCAAAGAATCAGCGCTGACGGTGGGTTGGGTTGACTTCCGGCCTGACCGGTGCGATGGTTCCGTGTTTGATCACGGTGTGAATGATTTCTGGTTGCCTCCCAATTATCCGCCCCGACTCGGGTCGCGATGTAGCCTGCGCGTGATTCCCATTCAGGGATACGCCGGGGACACGGAGATTTCTTAAGGAGAACAAGTATGATGAAGCGTGGGATCATGTTGGTTGGGATGTTCTGGGCCGGCGCGCTGTTTGCGACCGGACCGGAGATATTGCCGGTGGAGGGTGCTCCGGAGGTCGGTCCGGCCATTCAGGCGTTTGAAGCGAAGGATCGCTATGCGTCGCCCGGCGATCAGATCCGAGTCTGCACCTACAACATCCAGGATTTCTGGGAAGGTGTCGACGACAGTCGCCGGACTTGGGAACATGCCCGCAGGCAAGCTCGAGTGGCCGGGCGGATTATCGATGAGATCAATGCCGACCTTCTGATTTTGCAGGAATTCGAAAGCGCAGAAATGGTGCGCATCCTCAACGATACGTTGGAACGGCCGTTTGCCGCAGGGTATGTTACCTCTTTCGGATCCGGATTGGGACGAATGAATAAGCTGAATCTAGCCGTCCTTTCGCGCTTTCCGTTGCGGGACGTGACGGAATTGGATTTTACTCCCGTGAACGGCCCCGGGCGACCGACCCGCGGTTTGATGCGATTCGAACTGGATCTGAACGAGGAGATCACGTTGTTGGTGTATAACCTGCACCTGAAAGCCAACTGGGGTGATCAACAGCGCAACATATCGCAGCGGCACAATGCGTTGACCCTGTTGCGCGAGGACTGGGCCGCATGGGTGACGGCGCAAGAAGAGGGTACCGAGTGGGAGATCTTGATCGGCGGGGATTTCAACATCGATCCGGAACATGCCAGTTTCGCGGGTGATCCGAGCGTGCGTCCGCTGAATGATCTGGTCGATCTCTGGGCGGGTCGTCCCTTGGCCGAGCGCATTACCATCCCCACGCGATACGGCGTGCCCGACTTGGTCTTTCCGGCCGTGGCGTTTGACCGGTTCTACGTGTCCGAAGGCTTAACCGAAGGCCCTTGGGTCGTGGGGCAGCCCTACGTGTTGTCCAAGGGAGTGAACATTGAGGACGTGCGGGTCGTTGCGGGCGAGGACGAGACCACCGCATCCGATCACTATCCCGTATTCCTGGATCTATATTATTCACGGAATTGAACCGAGATTGTTGGCCCGGCGCAGTCCGCAATAATTCTTGTCGCCCGATAAGGAGCCTGATACCTTTCATGGTTTTTGTGAAGACTTTGTAGCGCGTTTATGTTATCGTTCACTGAGGTTGCCATGTTATGTTGTAGTGCCATACGAAGACTGTTCCCGTGGATGTTTTGCGCGTATCTTTCGTTGGCGTTGCCGGGCCAAGCCGAGTCTGCTCCCTTCAAGGGATCCTTGCAGGTTGTCATACACGAAATCGCTTGGATGGGAACCACGGCGTCGGCGGACCAGCAATGGCTGGAGCTGTACAATCCCGGCGACGATGCGGTCTCCTTGGAAGGCTGGAAGATCCGGTGTCGCGACGATGCATTCGTCAAGGAGCTGAGCGGGGCGATTGCGCCGGGCGACAGTTACCTGCTGATCCAGGAGAAACATCCGGATCTGCCCGGCGTTCCCGTTCAAGACACCTTTACCGGAACGTGGTCTACCGAGGGGCAACGCATGTTGTTGATGGATGATCGCAATCAACTGGTGGATATGGTGGACCGTTGGTACGCCGGGGACGAGCAGACCCGTGCCACCATGCAACGCGTATATCCTTATCGGGCGGGCTATGTCTCCGGCAGCTGGGACACGTCCCGTGTTCGATACGATTACGGATATGGGACCCCCGGATTTCGCGACACCACGCGCGCCTCGAAACAGCAACTTCATGCCGTATATCACGCGCCCGACGCCATCAACGTTTACTTCAACCGGTCGGCGTTGACGGAATTCGCCAGCGAGGGCAACGAAGCGAATCACATGATCAATATGGAGGAGCGCATTCTGAGCCGCCTGCGCCAGGCGACGAATACCATTGATATTACCATTTACGAACTCAATCTTTCGGGGCTGACCGACATGCTGATTCGTAAGGCGGCGGAAGGGGTGCGTGTTCGCGTGGTGGCCGACTCCAAGGAGCCGAACCCCGAAGACGAGGACCGCGTGAAGCGATGGGAAGATGCCCGGTTGGCCTTAGAGCGCTTGGCGCGCGGAGCGGATGGGGTGCCGGGTACGGACGATGATGTGATCCTGTTCGCCAATTCCCCCATTTTCGCGTTTGAAGGGGATGCCGATCGCCGCCAGGCCATGGGATTGCCTGCTCAGGCGAGGGATTTCCCGCGCGTGTCACCCGTAATCGCGATCACCGAAATCAGCGGACGATTGTTGGCGGAAGGGGAGCGCCGGAAGGATCAAACCTATTATGGGCCGGGCACACAGATGCATAACAAATTCATTATCATAGACGATCAATGGGTTTGGACGAGCAGCATGAACTTTACGATTACCGACTTGTACGGATCGGAAGCGAACAAGCGATTGGGAATCCTGGACGGCAACACGAACAACGGATTGGAGATCCACTCGCCTGAAGTGGCCGCGTTGTATCGCGCCGAGTTCGAGCAAATGTGGGGTGGGTCGGGCGATCGTCCCGAGCCGGAGAAGGCCCGGTTCAGCGGACGGAAGGGTATGGGCCGGGAACCGCACCGCGTAGAGCTGGGCGCGCGCACACTGGATATCTATTTTTCGCCGGGATACAATGTGGTTCCGGCGATGAGCCGGTACGTGGAAGAGCACGCCAAGGAAAAGGTCTATTTCGCTATCTTTGCGTGGTCCGACTATGCGCTGGATCGCGCCCTGAAAAAGAAATGGGAAACCAAGGGGGGCGATCTGGAAGGGGAACGCACGGATTTCATGGTCCGCGGGGTATTCGAGTTCTGGGACGAGTGGTGGTCCGCCGCGATCAACATGACCGGCCGCACGGCCAGTGAGACCTCCGAGAATAATCCGAACATTCGTTGGAAGCATCGTCCGCCGGTGTTTCGGCCGAACGAGGTGCGGCGCATGCACCACAAGTACATGATCATTGACGGCGATACCCGGCACAATCCCACGGTCATTACCGGTTCCGCCAACTGGAGCAACAACGCGAACAGCATCAATGACGAGAATAGTCTGTTCATTTACTGCGACCTGATCGCTAATCAGTATGTGCAGGAGTTTTACGCGCTTTACCAACGGGCGGGCGGCGATCTGGATAGCAAATAATCCGGACTAGAATCCCTGCCGGTCCGGCGAAAAAGAGTTTCACTTCGGCTCTACCCCGGTGGAGCAAACCCGAAGAAGGTTCCCCCTTCATCCACGGCCTGACGGCCACGGCTGTCGTTTCATGGAAATCGTTTCAGTGGTCTCGATCGATGACGTAGCGGGCAATGGCTTCGAGCGGGGCGGTGGGGCCTTTGAAAAGGGATAGCGCCGCGATGGCTTCGTCTACGAGTGTTTCGGCGCGTTTGCGGGATTGCTCCAAGCCGTAGCAGGATACATAGGTCAGCTTCTTGTTCTTTCGGTCGCTCCCCGCGGGTTTGCCCATGCGCTCGGTAGTCCCTGTTTCATCCAGGAGATCGTCGGCAATCTGAAAGGCGATGCCGATGTTGCAACCGTAGACGGAAACCGCGTCGAGTTGTTCCGCGGAGGCGCCGCCGGCGATTGCCCCGACCCGCATGGCCGCCCGAATCAGCGCGGCGGTCTTGTGCAGGTGGATGAAATCAAGCCGTTCGGGCGTGGTATCGCCCGTTTCCGCGGCGAGATCCTCGATTTGGCCGGCAATGACGCCGCGGCTGCCCGCCGCCTCGGCCACCTCGTGTACGTATTGCCCCGGCAGATACGGGGCGGGAGCCCGACATTGGCCCAGCCATTCGAAGGCAAGTGTAAGCAGGGCATCGCCCGCCAGGATGGCGGTCGCTTCGCCGAATTGGATGTGCGTGGTCGGTTGGCCGCGCCGCACGGCGTCATCGTCCATGGAAGGCAGGTCGTCATGCACCAAGGTGTAGGTGTGAAGCACTTCCAAGGCAATGGCCGGCAGTAACGCGTCCTCCTCGCGTCCTTTCACGGCGTCTGCGGCGGCCAGACAGAGAATGGGGCGCAGGCGTTTGCCGCCGGAAAAGACACTGTACCGCATGGCGGCATGCAGAACTCCCGGCCGCGTTTCTTCCGTGGGCAGGTGCCTGTCGAGCGCATTCTCGATCATGCGGCGCTTCTCTTTCAGATAGGTGGACAGCTCAAACATATCCTGAGATTAAAGGAAAATCCGCCCCAAGCAAGCGAATTGGTTTTTGACATATCCCCCTGTGCTTCCTATAGTACTGCACGTTTCCAGGAGAACCGTACAATCCATGCCTACCTACGAATACGAATGCAATCGCTGTGGCCATTCCTTTGAGAAATTTCACAGTATATCCGCTCCTCCCCCGAAGCGCTGTCCGAAGTGCCGGTGCAAGGTAAGCCGGCGCATCAGTATGGGGGGGGGACTGCTTTTTAAGGGAACGGGCTTCTACATTACGGATTACCGGAGCGAGGGCTACAAGAAGGCCTCCAAAGCCGAGCACGGCGGCGCCCCGGCTGCTGCAAAAACGGAGAAGTCCGGGAAATCCAAAGACGGAAACGCCACCCCGTCCAAATCAACCAGTACCCCATGACAGCCTGGGTCAAGTGTCCGTCTTGCAGGGCGCGAAACGAATTGAGCGAGACTGCTCTCTATTGCGGGAAGTGTGGAGCCAAACTGGATCTGTCCCACGTTCGTTTCGGTGAGGGACCATGGGCGGCTATGAGCCTCTATGTCAAACGACTGATACGCGTGATCGTACTCGTCTCCCTTTCGGCGGTCTTGGCGTTGCTGGTGTGGCCGACCTCGCCTCAGGGGCTCCCCGGAACCGGGGAGGACGGGCACGCCTGTTTCGAGAAACTCGCGGATTTGTACGAGGCCATCAACGAGGGCAGGGCGCTGCAACGCGTATTCCGGGAGGAAGAGGTCAACGGGTATTTCAGCGTACTGCTGGAGGAAGCCGCCACCGAGTGGCCGGAATCCGGGCGGGAATTGAACGTGCGGTCGATAAACCTGTCCTTTACAGAGAGCTATTTTGTTGTTCATATACTGGCTGAATGGAAGTTTCTGCGGCTGACGTACGAAGTGCAGGCTCGTCCACGGCAACATGACGGCCGCTTTGATGTGGAAGCCTTGCGGGTTTCGCTGGGGCATCTCCCGGTTCCCGGACCGCTCAGGCAACGATTTGCTGGCCGACTTATGCCTTTGTTTGAACAGATGGAGCAGGAACGATATGTGTTGGACCACCTTACGCAAATCGATTTGGGTCCCCAACGCGCGCGATTGAGAGCCGGCCGATAAGCGGCGGTTTTATGAGGAAATATCCGAATGAGAGACAAAAAAGAGTTTTACAACATGTTGATGGATATCGAGGGGAAACCGGTATCCGAGTATGGCCGCTTGGCCGGAGACTTCGATTTTTCACGATATGTCCTCAAAGTCAGTCACGTGCCGGTGGAGAACCTGACGCATCCGGCCCTCTTTCTGGTCCGGGTGCCGCAGATCATTGCCGGTTTCCCGCCCCATCTGTTCAACACGCCCGTTCGTCGGACCGGCTTGGAGGATTATCTGACACGCCGGATCGGGGAACAGATTGACACCCTCACGAAGTATGACGAGCAAGGACTGTCCCGACGGCATCTGCTCGTTGCCGTGCCCGGCCAGAAGATCCTGCCCCGCACCTCGTTGTTGGTGACGGAAGAATACGTCGAAGCCCGCATCTACGTCATGCTCCCGCAGCGCGACGGCCGAATCGACGGCGATCGGGTAAAGGATATTTTCTTCGATGAAATGGCCGCCGTGGTTAATTCGTCACTGATCTATTGCAATATCAACGAAGCGGAATTGAACGAGTTCGTCGACATCATGGAAGATGCCGACCAAGTCCGGCAAATCCTGCCGACCCGCGGGTTGGTCAGTTTCATCAGCGAAGGCTCCATGTTGGCGCGGCTGGGCAATACCGACTATCCCGATTATGACGAAGTCCGGCCCCTGACCGTGGCCGAAGAGTTGCTCGTCGATATCGATGTGCCCAATGCCGGAACCATCAAGGGGTTGGGCGTGCCCGGCGGAGTCACCCTTATTTTGGGCGACGCCTATTCCGGTCGCATACAGCTCATGCGGGCCATGGCTGCGGGGATCTACAATCATATTCCCGGAGACGGCCGGGAACTGGCCATTACCGTGCCGGACGCCGTGCATATCGCGTCCGAAGCGGGGCGCAGTGTTCGGAAAGTGGATGTCAGCCCTTTCGTGCGCGCATTGACCGGAGAAGGGGCCACGGACGAATACAGTTCGGCGGAAGCCGACCCGTGCAGCGCCCAAGCGGCCGCCACTGTCGAGGCGCTTGAAATCGGCGCGCGCGCACTGTTCTTCGACGAGTCGGATTCGTCGCCGGCCTTTTTGACAAGAGACAGCCGTTTGGCCGCGCTGATGCCGGATGCGGGGAAGCGGGTTATGCCGCTCTCCACCCGGGTGCGCCAACTCGTGGACGATCTCGGCGTCTCCATCGTGGTGGCGGGATCCTCGTCCGTGGCCGAGTTTATTCCGGTGGCCGACACGGTACTCCGGGTCGACGGATACCGAGTGTATGATGTGACGCAAGAAGCCAAGGCCATGGACTTCTCCCAATTCCAGCTCGACAGCGATGACGTGGATGTGACCGCATTGGTGGAGAAGAATCGGTGGGTGGTGCCGACCAGCATCGACGCGAGCCAAGGCCCCCATGACCAGATCATTGAAGCCGCATCCATTGACTTGCTGAAGTTTGGCCGTTCCATCATCAGTTTGCAGGATGTCACCCAGCTTGCGGACAAACATCAGACGGCCACCATCGGACTGGTCCTCTACTACGCGAAATTGCGGTACATGGATGAAGGACGTCCCATCCGGGAAATCATGGATTTGATTGACCGGGATCTCGGCACCGAAGGCTTGGAATGTCTTTCACGCGATCTGCGCGGCGACTTGGCCCGTCCCCGACGCTATGAAATCGCGGCCGCCTTGAATCGATTGGATTCGCTGCGTATATCTCACGTCGAATAAGTTGGAATTCCGTGAAGCTGGTTATTCAGCGTTGTAGCGAAGCTTCCGTTATCGTGGACGGTGAGGCGGTTGCGCGTATCGCCAAAGGCGCCGTAATTCTTCTTGCCGTGGCGCGAGACGATACCGAAGACGAAGCGCGTTATCTTGCCCGAAAAACCTCCTTGTTGCGCATATACGACGATGCTGAGGGCCGTCTCAACGCCTCCATCGCCGATGCCGGCGGGGCCTTTCTGGTCGTCAGCCAATTCACCTTGTACGGGGACTGCGCCAAGGGGAACCGACCCAGTTACATCGAGTCGGCTCCGCCCGACCACGCCCGTGCATTGTACGAATTCTTCGTCCATGAACTGAAGTCGTACGGCCACGAAGTGCAAACAGGCCGCTTCCAGGAAACCATGCAGGTGAAGCTGGAAAACGACGGCCCCGTCACACTCATCCTCGAGCGGCGCCATACCCCTCCTCTGGCCTGCCCGCAGTAGCTTCAGCGAAGGCGGAGGGGTTTGCCCTACCTTGCCAATCCTGCAATTTCGGAGGCAAATGTGGTTGGGCGAAGCGTCTCGCTGAGCCGCGATCGAGAATCGGAGGCCATAATGAGAATTGCTGAGCCTTGGCGGGAGGGGTTCGCGAAGCGGTGGGGGGTAAGAGTTTAGCCTCATACGTTTTTTGTGATTGGTGTGATAACCATTCCGTTGCGCCTTGACGGTGTTGCAAGCGACGTGTAACGCTCTCCTCGAAATGAGCAGCTCACACAAAACGACGGTCGGCGACATCGAAAGCGAGGTGTTGGCCTTTACGGCGGGGCGGGATGTGGAACTCGATCACGCGCTGATAGAGGTGGACTGCATTGGCTCGGCGGCGCACGTGACCATGTTGGCGGGAATGCCCGTTGATCCGCCGCTGTTCGCCCAAGACGATGTGCGGAACGTTATTCGGGAACTGGTCGCGATCATGCGGCAGGCGCGGGCCGGTTCGTTCTCCATTACCCTCGACGATCAGGACGTGCATCTGGCCGTCGAACGGACGTTGACAAAGCGTCTCGGTGATCTGGGCAAGAAGATCCATACCGCGCGGAGCCGGAACGATCAGGTGGCGGTCGATCTCCGGTTATTCGCCAAACAGCAACTGGCGGAGGCCATGGACGAGACGGTACGGCTGGCCGGCGTCTTGCTGACCTTTGCGGAAACCCATCACGACGTACCGATGGTGGGGCGCACCCATATGCAACCGGCCATGCCGTCCAGCGTCGGCCTATGGGCGTCCTCCTTCGTGGACGCGTTGCTGGACGACCTCGCTTTGCTGAAAGGCGCGTACGACCTGAACAATCAATCCCCGCTGGGTTCAGCGGCGAGTTACGGCGTGCCGTTGCCGATTGATCGGGAACGGGTTTCGGCCTTGCTCGGATTTGCCCGGCCCATTCACAACGTGCTGTATGCCAACAACGCCCGGGGAAAAACCGAGTCCGTGATCCTGTTTGCGCTGAGCCAGGTGATGCTCACCCTTTCCCGGTTGGCGCAGGATCTGATGCTGTTTACCATGCCGGAATTCGGCTATTTTTCGCTGCCCGCCGAGTATTGCACCGGCAGCAGCATCATGCCGCAGAAAAAGAATCCGGATGTCTTGGAACTGGTTCGGGCGAAATCGTCCCGGGTGCTGGCCCACGCCGTCGGCGTGTACGACATCGTCAAGGCGGCGCCTTCGGGGTACAATAGAGACCTGCAGGAAGCAAAAGAACCGTTCATGGACGGACTGAACACGACGCGGTCGAGTTTGCGGATTATGTCCTTGCTGATGGAAAAACTCGTCGTGAATCCGGACGCGCTGCTCAAAGGCTTCTCGCCCGATGTGTTTGCCACCGACCGGGCTCTCGAACTCGTCGGGGAAGGGATGCCGTTCCGGGACGCCTATCATCACGTCAAGGCCCATCTGGCCGAATTGGAAGACATGGACCCGGCCGAAGCCATCGCGAAGAAGCGGCATCTCGGCGCGACGGCCGGACTGGATTTCGCGCAATACAAGAAGCGGATCGAAGCGGTCACATCCGCCGTCGCCTCGGATCGAAACGGGTTCCACCAAGCCGTCTCGAAACTGCTAGGTGTCGAATTCCCGTCGCTGGAGAAGTGACACCAATGCCTGATTCCTTCTGACCCATTATCCAACCCACCCCGGCCCCGCCAAGGCGCGGGGCCACCCCTCCAGAGGAGGGGATATTAAGGGAGTTCCCCTCCTTTGGAGGGGCGGGGAGGGTTCTTGAGCGCGGTTCCCGGACAGGGCGGACACATCCAAAGCGGTGTCGGCGTCCTCCTCCGCTTCGCTGCGGAGGACTCTGCCACCGCAGTCCAAATTCCCGTTGAGTCCGCTGATCCGCCCATCGACGGAGTTGACTCATCGGTTGGTAAACTCGATCAGGCGCTCCAGTTTAGTTTGTGCCGCGCCGGAATCAATGGCTTCGGCGGCCCGCTGGAGTCCCTCCCGCCAGTCCTTGGCCTTTCCGCCCGCCACGATGGCCGCTGCGGCGTTGAGCAGGACGATGTCGCGTTTCGGCCCCTTTTCGCCCGCCAAAATGGCCCGCAGGATGTGCGTGTTGTCTTCGGGACTGCCGCCGCGCAAGTCATCCGCCCTGGCGGGGGCAATTCCAAAATCTTCCGGCCGGATTTCGTACACACGGACTGTGCCTCGATTAACTTCTCCCACGGTCGTGGCCGTGGTGGTGGTGATTTCGTCCAAGCCGTCGTCGCCGTGCACGACAAACATGCGTTGTGCGTTGAGACCCGCGAGCGCTTCGGCCATCACCGCCACCAGATCGCGGTGATAGACCCCCAATACCCCGTATTGCGCGCCGGCAGGATTGGATAGGGGGCCGAGGATATTGAAGATGGTCCGGATGCCGATGTCCTTGCGTGGTCCGATGGCGTGTTTCATGGCCGGATGCAGCGCGGGCGCAAACAGGAACGCGATACCGACTTCGGCCAGGCAGGCCGACATTGCGGTCGGTTCGATCGTGATATTCACACCGAGCGAAGCGAGCACATCGGCGCTGCCGCACCGGCTGGAAACGCTCCGGTTCCCGTGTTTGGCCACAATGACCCCGGCGCCGGCGGCGACCAACGCGGCGGCGGTGGATATGTTGAACGTATGCGCTCCGTCGCCGCCTGTCCCGCAGGTGTCGACCACCAATTCGGCGTGCGGATCGATCTTGGTGAAATTCTCGCGCATGGCCTGAGTGGCGCCCGCGATGACGTCCGCCGTCTCGCCGCGGATACGCAGCGCCGTGATGAACGAGGCGATTTGTGCAGGAGACGCCTCGCCGGCCATAATCTCGCGCAACGTTTCGTAGGCTTCTTCCCGGGTGGGCATATCGCCTTCAACCAATTTTGAAATCGCTTCCCTAATCATCCTGCACCCCCACTCCGAATTTCTGTCGATTTATCACCCTATCCCAAGACACGGCTCGGCTGGAGCCTCTGCGAACATCGAACATTGAACGTTCAACGTTGAATGTTCGATGTTGGACGTTTCTGGTGACTTCTCACTTCTCATTGCTACTTCTTACTCTTAACTTCGTCATCGTCCAGCCCATACTTCCGGACTTCTTCCATAGCATAGACGTCGGGCATTGCGGCGACATAGTCACACGCCGTTCGCATTAAACCGTCGCGTGGCATCTGCTCGCGCGCGCGGCGTCCCATGGTGTCGGGGTGTTTGACGTAATGCAGGAAGAGGCGGTGCATGAGGCGAACGCCGTGTTGATTGGATTCGTCGACGACCGGATGGCCGTACAGTTCCTTGAATAGAAAGTCGCGGTAGGGGTTCAGCATGGCCTGCATCTCGCGGCTGAAGCTCACCATCCGTTCCGGCGCGGTCATGACGGAGCGCGGCGAGTCGGGGGCGTATCGGTTCAGCCGTTCGGCGGTGGTGCGTAGAACATCTTCGACTTGCACATCGAGCAGAAAGCGGATGGTGAATGCGGCGCGGTCAGCGGGATGGGTTTCCCCGTACTGTTCCCTGCACCGTCCATCGGCAAGTTTCCACAGATCAAGAGATTGCAGTAGTTCTTGGTTAAGAATGCCCGCTTCGAGGCCGTCCTCTACGTCGTGCGCCTGATAGGCGATGTCGTCCGCCACATCCGCGATTTGCGCCTCCAGATATTGGAACGGGCCGATGGGGTGCCCGTCCAGTTCCGCGCCCGGCGCATCGGCAATATGTTTGCGCAACCCGGCGCGCACTTCCCACGTCAGGTTCAAGCCGGGGAATTGCGGATAGCGCCGTTCCAAGAGTTCCACCCAGCGCAGGCTTTGCAGATTATGATCAAAGCCGCCGTGTTCCTTCATGAGGGCGTTGAGTTCTCGTTCTCCGCAATGCCCGAACGGGCTGTGCCCGATGTCATGGGCGAGCGCGATGGCTTCAGTCAGATCTTCGTTGGCGCGCAGGGCGCGCG
>SKXR01000022.1 GCA_007128275.1 Kiritimatiellia bacterium | reverse complement strand
GACGCCCATGCGGGCGATATCGTGGCCGTGGTCGGACTCAGCGACACCAAGACCGGCGACACGATCTGCGACAAGGATCATCCGATTCATCTCGAAGCCATTGAGTTCCCTGCGCCGGTCATTTCCATCAGCATCAAGCCCAATGCGCAGGTCGATAACGAAAAACTGGGCGAAGCTCTTGTGCGATTGGCGGATGAGGATCCGACCTTTATCGTGAACTACGATCGGGAAACCAGCGAGACTATCATCTCCGGCATGGGCGAGCTGCATTTGGAGATTATCGTGGACCGCATCAAGCGTGAGTTCAATGTGAAGGCGGACGTGGGGCGCCCGGAAGTGGCGTATCGCGAAACGGGCACGCGCGCGGTCGAAGGCGTCTACAAACATGTCAAGCAGTCCGGCGGTCGCGGCCAGTTTGCGCACGTGGTCATGACCCTTGAACCCTTGGATCCGGGTAGCGGATTCGAGTTCGTCAATAAGATCGTCGGCGGACGCATTCCCTCGGAATACATCCCGTCCGTTGAAAAGGGCGTCATCCATGCCATGACGGCGGGACCGTATGCGGGATATCCCGTGGTCGACATGCGCGTTCAGTTGATTGACGGGTCGTATCACGACGTGGATTCAAGCGATTTCGCCTTCCAAGAGGCGGGACGCGCCGGTTTCAAGGAAATGTTTCTCAAGACCAATCCCGAATTGTTGGAACCGGTCATGTCGGTGGAAGCCGTCACCCCTGAAGATTTCATGGGCCCGGTGTCCAGTTCCGTTTGTCAGCGGCGCGGTCGCATCGAGTCCATGGACACGATCAAGGGCAACAAGATGGTCCGCGGCATGGTGCCGCTCAGCGAAATGTTCGGATACTCGAACACATTGCGCACCCTGACCCAGGGCCGGGCTTCGTTCAGCATGCACTTTGAGCACTATGAAGCCGTTCCCTTTGCGCTGGCCGAGGCCATTGTTAAGAAGAGACGGGAAGAAAACAAAGTAAGATAATGGGCGCGCAAGTTCTGTAAGTGTTTTAATTGAAATAGGATATGACGAAAGCCGTCGCGGGGGAGGGCGATTATTCCATTTAATCGCTTGATACTTTCGGACGTCCTGTGTCAGTGTTTATGTCATGAGTGCAGCTGCTTCAAACGATCAAGTAACGATATTGGCCCTGAGTGTGCATGAGGAAATGGGCGAAAATTTCGTCAAGGATGTCTGCGGGACCGGGAACACAAAAAAGATTGGAGACCACCGGGTCGCTTTCGATGTGTTGGCCGGTGATCCGCGGTTGAATGCCGCTTGGGACGACACGGTCAAGAACGCGAATGGCGTGGTGATCTTGGCGCGGTTTCTCGATGTTATCTCGCTCGACAAAATCAAGGCCATCTATCGCCGTTTGCCCGGTGAAGGCGACTTGGCGTTGGCCATCCTCGTTATTCGCGAAAACGACGAGTCTGATTTCAAGATGAGTTGCCCGGTGTGCGGGCAGAAGTTGTGGGTGCGCGACAATGACGCCGGCAAGCGCGGACGTTGTCCGAACTGCAAGAAGGCGTTCACGTTGCCCGATCAGGTCAGTCACTTGCGCGCACAACTTGCCCTGCCGGACTCCATTGATGTGTTGCGCGTCATTGGGGGCAAGAGCGAATCTGCGGTGGCGGCGGTTCAGCAACTCCTGAAACACGTGCAAGGCGGCTTGATTGAATCCGCCGGCGGCATGGATCAGGACGTGCTGAAACAGTCCACGATTCGCGTTCAGATCAATCCCGACGACACCTGATCGTCGCACCCCGCGCTTCTTCCGTCCTACTTCTTACTTCCTACTTCTTACTTCCTACTTCTTACTTCCTACTTCTTACTTCTTCTCCGGTACCGGTCGTCCCAGCTTTCGCATGACTTCCTGCATATCTTCCCAGACCTCGCGTTTGGCCGGGGGATTTCTGAGCAGATAGGCCGGGTGATACGTCGGCATCACATCAATGCCTTCGAAGGTCATCCATTGTCCGCGCAGCTTGGTGATCCCGATTTTGGTCTCGAAGAGTCCTTTCACCGCGGTGGCGCCGAGGCAGACGATCACTTTCGGCTGCAACAGGGCGATCTGTTCGCGCAGGTAGGGGAGACAGGATTTCATTTCTTCCGGCGTGGGGACGCGGTTCTCCGGCGGACGACACTTCACAATGTTGCCGATCCAGACCGCTTCGCGTTCGTATCCCATGGCCTCGATGATTTTCGTGAGCAATCCGCCCGCTCGTCCCACAAAGGCGAGGCCCTGACGATCTTCGTCCGCGCCCGGACCTTCCCCGATGAACATAATTTCGGGGTGCGCCGACCCTTGGCCGGGCACGGTATGGTTCCGGGTCTCGCAGAGTCCGCATAAGCGGCAGTGGGCGATTCGTTCAGCGATGGCATCAAGGGGTGAAGACAAGTCCGGTTCTCCTGAATGACGAGGTGGCGGTTGCGGGGAGGGCGGCGGAGGCGCCGCGGCAGGCGCCGTGGAAAGGGCGTGCAGGGTTTCCGGTGTGACCTCCACCGTGCGCACCTCCTGTTCTTGCAACAGGGTCAAATGTTCTCCCAAATCGTCAATCAATTTGAGCATTCGTGTTGCGGGCTGGGAAGCGTGCGGATCCATACCCGACACCATGCCCGAATGCGGCGCCATTGACAAGCCGCCGCGCGGCAAAAGAAGCATGCGGTCATGCCGACCGAAGCGACGGCGCTTCGTGCGTGCGGATCATCGCACGGGTCACGGCACCGGGAATTGGGCCGTGAAGGCGATGACTTCGTCCCGCACGCGCTGTAGTGTCTTCTTGTCGTCGGGCTTGTCCAGCACGGTCTTGATGAAGCGCGCGATCTCTTTCATCTCGGCTTCCCCCATGCCGCGCGTCGTCACCGCCGGGGTGCCGAGTCGGACGCCGGATGTGACAAACGGGCTCTTGGTGTCGAACGGAATGGCGTTCTTGTTCACGGTGATTCGTGCCAGATCGAGTGCATGGGCCGCATCCTTGCCCGTGACGTTTACGGACGTCAGATCCACCAGCATCAGGTGATTGTCCGTGCCGCCCGAGACGATGCGCACACCGGACTGTTCCAGCGTGGAGGCGAGCGTTTGCGCGTTGCGCACGACCTGTTGGGCGTAGGTCTTGAAGTCCGGTTGTTGCGCCTCCAGAAAACAGACGGCCTTGGCCGCAATGATGTGCATCAACGGCCCGCCCTGAATGCCGGGAAACACCTGCCGGTCGATATCCGCCGCAAATCGTTCCTGGCAAAGGATCAGGCCGCCGCGCGGGCCCCGCAGCGTCTTGTGCGTGGTGGTGGTGACAAATTCGCAATACGGCACGGGATTGGGATGGCAGCCCCCGGCAACCAGTCCGGCGATGTGCGCCATGTCGGCCATCAGATACGCGCCGACACTGTCGGCAATTTTTCGCAACCGCTTGAAGTCGATGATGCGCGAATACGCGCTGGCGCCGCAGCAAATCAGCTTGGGCTTATGCTCATCGGCCAGCTTTTCAATCTCGTCGTAGTCGATCAGTTCTGTTTCCTGGTCCACCCCATAATGGATGACGTTGAAAAAGCGACCTGAAAAATTGACTTTGTGGCCGTGCGTGAGATGCCCCCCGTGCGAGAGGCTCATGGCGAGCATGGTGTCGCCGGGATCGAGCATCGCAAAGTAGACGGCCATATTCGCGGAGCTTCCGCTGTGCGGCTGTACGTTGGCGTGTTCGGCTCCGAACAGTTGCATGGCCCGTTCAATGGCCAGTCGCTCGGCCTCGTCGACAAACTCGCAGCCGTGGTACCAACGCTTGCCGGGGTAGCCTTCCGCATACTTGTTCGTCATGACGGAGCCCTGCGCTTCGCGCACGGCCTTGCTCGCATAATTCTCGGAAGCGATCAGTTCAATGTTCTCGCGCAGGCGCCGCGCTTCGGAACGCAGGGCGGCATAGATCTCCGGATCGGTCTCGTACAAGACCACCGGATCGTCAATGGACGCGGAGTACTGCTGAATCTTGGTCAGGCGTCGATCGTGCCGCCCGCCTGTTTCGTATTCGCTCTGCAACCACTCATCAGTAATGGCGGCGGCCTCTTCGGCCGAGACCAGAGAACCGCCCAGCGTGAGCACGTTCACGTTGTTATGGGTGCGGGCCATCTTGGCCATGCGCGGCGTGGTGCATAAGCCGGCGCGCACGCGCGGAAAGCGGTTGGCCATGATGCTCATGCCGATGCCGGACGTGCAGACCAGTATGCCGCGGTCCGCATCGCCCTCGGACACGCGCCGCGCCACTTCGCTGGCGTAATCGGGATAATCGACCGATTCCGCGTTGTGACTGCCGACATCCTCGACTTCGATGCCTTTGTCCAGCAGATGCTTCTTCACATGCTCTTTGAGTTCAAATCCGCCGTGATCGGCGCCCAGGGCAATTTTCATTTGTGCAACCTTTCCGGATGGGTGCGTGTTCAGTTCGCCTTGATCGGCGAGGTGTAAGATTAGTTCGGATACGGCTTCGTCCAGCTGGTCCCGCACATGACGATACACGGCGACCGATTGCCCGATCGGGTCGGGCACATCCGCAGGGTGCTTGGCGAGGCCGAACGATGTGATCAGCGCAACGTTGCCGGAGACGTCCGGCCATTGCGAGTGAATTTCATCCAAATGCCCGCGGGTCATGACGAGCACCAGGTCGGCGGAGTCAAGGATTTCCCGGGTTAATGGGCGACTTCGGAGCGTTGATGCGTCGATTCCCCATTCGGCCAGCACCTGCACCGAGGCTTCGCTGGGCGGCATGCCGTCCATGGCATGGATGCCCGCGGAGGAGACCGTCCAGCCGGGGTGCGCGCCGAGTCGTTTGCGCAGAATACACTCCGCCATCGGGCTGCGACATACGTTGCCCGTGCAAACAGCTAGAATATGTTTGTTTTCTCTGCTCATGGTGAAGGGGACATAGTAGTCCGCGATTCGGACGGCGTCAATGTGTCGGGTGGCGTGTGTCGGCACCCAGGCGGGATTAATGCTGCTCAGCCACACGCAGGATGTCGGCCGCGGAGATGGCGCCTTCCCTCAGGATGCGCAAGCCGGAGCCGCTGAGATCGACAACCGTGCTGGGTACCGCGATCCGTACGGGCCCGGCATCAAGCGCGAGCGCGACCGATCCGTGCAGGCTTGCCGCCGCTTCTTCCGCCGTGCGCGTCTCCGGAGTGCCACTGCGATTGGCGCTCGTGACGGCGAGCGGCACGGACGCCTGTTTCAGGAGCGCTTGCATGACCGGGTGATCAGGGATCCGGAAACCGATCGTGCCTTCTGCGGTGCGTAAAACCAGGGTCAAGGGCCCCGGCCAATAAGCTTGGGCAAGCCGGGCCGCCGTTTCGGGCCAGTCCGTAATGGCGGTCCGTACGTGTTCGAGTTCGGCGACCATACGGGGCAACGGCTTGTCCTCGGGACGGCCTTTCGCCTGGTACACACGCTCCACGGCGCCCGGCACGTCGGGACGGCACGCCAGTCCGTACACGGTTTCGGTGGGCACGATGACCGGTTCGCCCTGCGCGAGTAGGGCGACGGCTTGAGCCAGCAACGACGGGGCGGGCTGGTTCGGATCAACGGCTATGATGCGGGTTGCTTGCACGGGGGCGAATATCCAAGGCCTTCAGTCCGAGCAGTACGTCCACGGCGCGGCGTAGCGTGGCATCGCCGCGCACGCGGTTGTAGAGTTTTTCCTGTTCGATTTCCTCGTCCAACACCTCGGTTCGCGAGGAGCGTACGGGCTTGTACGCGGATGCGTCTTCGTCGATACGGGCCGAGATCACGTCGGGGCGAACCCCATCCATTCCGGTATAGACCGTGCCGTCGGCCGTCACAAGGCGGCGTGTGGCGAGATAGAGCCGGGAACCGTCGGAGAGGTCAACGGCATCGCGTACGAGCATGTCGCCTCGCGTCGGTTGGCCGAACACCATGACGCCGCGCACACTATCACTGAGCACGGCGGCCAAGACTTCCGCCGCGCCACCGGTTTCGGAATCAACCAGAACCATGACGGGCAGGGTCAACGGTTCGACATCTCCGGCGTGGGCGACGTGGATATCCTGATCATCCTTGTCCCGGTACGCGAAGAGAAGCCCTCCGGGCTCCGCCAAGAGTTCTCCGACGGCGATCACGGAATCCAGGTCGGTTCCGTCGGCGCCGCGCAAATCCAGAAGCACCCCGTATCGCTTTTCGGCCGCCCAGCCCGAAATCGTTTCGGCGATCGACGCGCCGGTGCCTTCATGCAGGCGGTTCACGTGCAGGTAGGCCAGCTGGAAGGGCAATGTTTCGCGCGATTCGATGTCGGGCAGGGTGGTTTCAACGCGGTCCACCCGCTGTGTGAGGGTGAATCCATCGACAGTTTGGACGGTCAATGTGACCGGCTCATTGGCGTCGCTGCGCAAGAGGCGGATGATACGATGCAACCCGAGCCCGGAGACATCGGTCTGGTCTATGTTGAGCAGCGTCGAGTCTTTCTCCAGGTCCGTCTCGCGGGCAGGGGTGTCTTCCCGGATATGCGTGATGCGCACGGACTCGTTGGTGATGTGCAGGCGCAGCCCCGCGTCGTATATCGTTCCCGCCCGGCGCCGCGTGAGCGCTTCCTCGGCGGCGGCCGTTTGAGGTCCGCCCGCCGGGTCGGCTACCTTGATCAGGGATGCCACGACGGTTTCGTATGCCGCATCCCCATCGAACGCGACACCATGCTCGTTCAGGGCTTCGACCAGAACCTGTAACCGTTCGGCCAGCGGCGCCGCCGAAGCGGCTTCCGGGGCTTCCACGGCGGCGGCGGTTCGGGGGGCGCACAGGGTCCAGGCACACAGTCCGATCAGGACCGGCCGGACAAGAGCGGGGATTCGTGTGGTGTAAGCATGCATATACGGACCTCGGTGTTAGCGCGTGGTTTCGATGATCTCGAATGGTATGTCAATGACGGCCATGCCTTCGACGTTGGTGTGAATGCGCACGGATTGGCCGGCCAGCTCATCCGAAGGCAGTAGGTTGGTCAATTGGATGCGATACCCCTGATTGGGCATATGCAAGACTTGGACCCGGATATCGTCTGATGGCGGAACGATTTCGGTAATTTCGAACTCCTGCACCGCGCCGGAACGCACTACAATATAGCGGGTGACCGGTGTGTCGTGACCGGCCAAGAGGCTGATCTTGCTCGGCGCAAAGCTGAGGGCGCCGGCGACATCGGCGTTCACGGGCACCTGAATAACCGGAAATTTTGGATGTGTCGTGTGAATCCGGACGACCTCGTCGATCATACCCGGCGTGGTCGGCGCGTCGACCGTTATGTCGACCTGAAACCGGTGGGCGGCATCCGTGTCGAGTACCTTCGTCGAGAGGTGTTCGGAATCGATTTCGATGCGGCTGATCTCAAACGGGGTATGGGGCAGGCCGATGAGTTCGATCTGTCGTGTGGATTGCTGGCCGCTGTAGACCTGTCCAAAGAACACGCGGTTTGGTCGAATCTGCAGTTCCTGCACCGCCACGCCCGCCATGGTAAGTTGGGTGCGCGGTGCTTTGGGATCGTTCGTTTCCACGGTGAGGACGCTGCGCTGGTTGCCTTGCCGCCCTCTCAGGTTGTACCGGCCGCTAATTTCCGAGGTCCCGCCCGGCGGGATGCTGCGGGTGGACACGTGGCCGACCGTACACCCGCACGAGGAACGGATGTTGGTAATCTCCAGCGTGGCGTCGCCTTCGTTGCGGAGCACAAACGTGTGTTCGATGGTTTGCTCGTTGTGTTGTTCGCCGAAATTGAATTGGGGTTCATCCACCACGAGTTTCGGCGCGGCGGTGCCGGCTTGTGCCGCAAGGGCCGCGGCACACATGGCAATCGTCCAAAGGAAGGGCACTGCAAGCTTCTTCTTCATTCACGTCCAATCTCGTTCAGGAAAGGCTGACATTACCGGGAACGGCTGCGCCATCGGCTCCAGATGCCCGGTTCGGATGGGTGCATCGCCGCCGTCAACGGGAATACACCTTCGCTAACATAACGGATGTCTTCGACGGTGTAAAACGCGTTCGGATTGAATTTCTTGATGAGGTCTACGACGGCTTCCAGATCCGCCCGTTTGATGACCATAAAGAGGATGCGCACCGGCCCCTTCGCGCCTTCCGCCCCGACGCTCGTAACGCCGAACCGTTTGTCCCGCAAGACGGCAAGGAGTTCATCGGCGGGTTGACTGGTGATCACGCGCATAACCACCTTGCCGAGCGCCAGCCGTTCTTCGATGCGCATGCCGATGTAACTGCCCGCCGCAAAACCGCCGGCATAGGCGATGAAACACATGGCATTATCGAGATTGCGGATAATCTGGCTGATGATGATGATCCAGATTAGCGCTTCAAAAAAGCCCGTGATCACGGTCGGCAAGCGCGCGCCGCGCGCCAGGAACATAAATCGCATCGTGGCGATCGACACATCCAGAATGCGCGCCAGAAAGATGATTAGCGGAAGCACCACCCATGAATACCCATGACTTTGCCAAAATTCGATCATGCGAGGCACTCTAACGGATGAAAGCCCAAAAGCAAGACCATGCCACCACCGTAATCCACCCTCCACTGCCATGCGTGCCGGTGAATGGGAGCGTCGCCCTCCAGCTTGTGGGGTTGCCCTTGGCCTGGAGGGCGAGGCTTCCGCCGAGCCGTGTACGGTGCAGTGACCTTGCTTTATCTCTCGGCTCCGCAGAGCGTCGCCCTCCAGCTTGTGGGGTTGCCCTTGGCCTGGAGGGCGAGGCTTCCGCCGAGCCGTGTACGGTGCAG
>SKXR01000070.1 GCA_007128275.1 Kiritimatiellia bacterium | reverse complement strand
TCCCGACGATCATGGCCACCACATCGGCGGACAAGCCGAAGAAGACCTGTTTCTTAAAGTCCAGGTCCTTCTTGAAATAGATGATGCCGATGTTATCGAACCCGGCGATGAGCGGGGCGATGCAGAATATTTGCAACAGCAGGACGATACGCGGCTCGTCGAAGAACCAGGCGACCAGGGGAGCTGCGAAGAACAGGATCACGGCGAGCAGTATGCCGCGCAGGATCTGAATGCTCCACGCCGTGTCCAAATGTGATTTGATATCATCCGGAAACTGAATCAGCGCCTTGTCGAATCCCGTTTGGGTGAAGGTGTTCATGGCCATCGTGGCCAGCATCATGATGCCGAACAGCCCGAAATCGTCCGGGGAGAGCAGGCGGGCAAGGATGATGAGTTTGATGACCGCCAGGGCGCGCCCGGCGAATTTGCCGGCGAACATCCAGCCGGCGCCGCGCACCACCTGGGTGGTGAGCGAAGGCGACCCATCTCTTGGGCCGGGTATGCTGGTCGACTGATCGCTCATGCTCTCGTTCTTCGTCGATTTCGTGCGGTGCTACGCGCGTCTTGTGCGTTCGGCCAGGCTGCAGGCACGGCCGTCAGCAGCAGCGTGACGGCCTGCAGGACGGCCGCATTACGTAAGGGTAGATCAACGAGGCTGTGCAATCCGACAAAAAAGAGGCCGCCGGCGGTCATGGCGTACAAAGCCGCGGCGGGGCGGCCCCACGCCTGGCGCCACGCCAGGATGAAGCGCCCGGTCAGGACGATCGTCGCAGCCAGCAGTAGCGAGAACCCCGCCGTCCCGAATTCGGCGAGAAACTGAACGGCGTCGTTATGGGCGTTGGCTTTGCCCGGCAGGTGAATCTCCAGCAGGCCCGCGCCTTCCGCGTACAGGGGCAGCAGGTATCGGTATCCCCAACCGCCGACGCCCCAGAGCATGTGATCCTCCCACATGCGGATGGCCGCCGACCACATCCAGGCGCGGTTCCCGATGTTGGTCCAGAACGTATCCACGAATGAGCCTTCCATGCGCCGGAAGAGGGCATCGCCGCCGATAATGGCAATCCACGAAAGGGCGATGCCCGTGCCTAATAGAAGAACGATGGCGATCTGAAGCCGGGCCGCAGGCGCGTGCGAGTACGGGTGGCGTAGAAAGTAGCCCGCCAGGAACAACAGCACCAGGATCCAGGCCAGAACGATCGCGACACGTCCGAGGGCGGGATGAATGGCGATGAACACCACGAGCGCTGCTGTCGCGGCCAGCCAGCCGTCCGTGGCGACTCGTGTGTCCGCCATGAACCAGCGTTGTCGTAGCCGGTACGCCAGATAGCCGAGGGCGATGGCGAGCACAAGCAACAGGTACGCGACCGCATGATTTCGGTATCCGAACGAGGCGTAGAAGTGGCCGCGTCCTCCTTCGGAGAAGCCATACACGATATCGGATCCGGTCACATGCTGAACGAGGCCGAACAAAGCGAGGGCCGTAGCGTTTACTACAAAGAAGAGCAGCGCGCGCCACGCGAGCCCCCGGGCGTCGGGCGCGTTTCGAATCGCCAGGCCGAGCGCCCATGCGGGCAGGAACCAGTAGACCATCTGCATCGATTCAACACGGTCAAAGGACCAGGGCAGCCAAGGGATCGGCGCGGTCGTATACATCCAGCGTTCGCCGACGGGATTGAAGTATAGGTAGCGTCCGCTGTTCCAGGTCTGTACGGCAAGCAGCAGGAGGAAGGTGAGGCCTAGCCAGGTGTATGGGTCGCGCGTGAGTCGGGGCAGCCGCCCGTTGCGCAATGAGAAGAGGGTCAGGATCAGCAAGAGGCATCCCAGGCCGAATCGCAGGGGCTCTATCCACGCCCCCAGTCCGCTCCACGCCCACGCCGTGTAGCCGATCAACGTGCACACGCCGATGGTGAGGGCGGTGTGTGACGCCGAGGTGCGGGGCGCGTCGCGAGGCGGAGACGAAGTTCGGCCCATGTGTGGTTATCCTCTGGCGGTCGTTTCTTCCCGGGGCGCCTGTGCCGGAGACCCCTTGGTATCGACCTCGTAGTATCGGTGGGCGTAGCGATAGGCGTGGTTATCGTAGTAATGGTAGTTGCTGAAGTAAGAGCTGCTTCGGAATTCGATATCGTTGACCAGGATGCCGAGCATGCGCACGCCCGCTTCGCTGAAGTCGCGCGCGACATGGCGCAACGCGCGCATGCGCGTGACGCTGGGGCGGCAGACCAGCAATACGCCCGACACGTGTCCGCCTAGCACGAGCGCATCACCGATCAGGCTGTAGGGTGGGGAATCAATGATGACGCGATCATAGTTGGCCGTGGCCCATTCGACGATGGAGGCCACCGCGCGGCTACCCAGTACTTCGGACGCGGACGATTCGCTCCCGTGTCGGCTGCTGATGACCCATAGGGGGGTGGTTCCAATGCGGTAAGGTAACGCCGAATAGTCCGCGTCTCTGCCTTCCTTGAGCGCGAGGGTCAGGCTGGGTTGGGAATCGGGAATATCGAAGATCGGGCGCAGACGCGGTTGGCGCAGGTCAAAACCGATCAGGCATGTGCGGTGTCCGGCGCGTGCGAGACTGATGGCCAGATTCGTGGCGGCGGTGGTCTTTCCTTCGCGCGGCGCCGTGCTGGTGACCAGGATGGACGACGTATTGGCGCGATAGGTCTCCGACTCGAGCATAGCCCGCAGGTTGGCAAACGCTTCAACCATCGGATGGTAATCTTTGGAAAGCGCAATCGTGGCGAGGTCGTTCGGTTTAGGAATGGATTCATGCGGGATTAGTCCGATGACCTTCAAGCCCGCCGCGCGTTCGATGGCCTCCGTACCTTCAATGCCGTCCTCGAGCAGATACACCCCGAGCGCCAGCCCGACCCCGATAACCGCGCCGCCCAAAAGCCCGATCAGAAGAACGCGATTCCGTCGCGGATGGAAGGGCGCGCCGGGCGCGCGCGCCTCCTCGATCAAGTGAATAATCGACGTATTCTCGTCGGCCGCCAACCGCGCTTCCTCGATGCGGGTCATCAGCCCCTTGAAACTTACATCCGACGAGTCGCGCGTGCGTTCGAGCGCACTCAAGCGTGTCCGGAGTTGTGCGAGCTGTCCTTCGATGTTGGTCGCCGCATCGGATTGGTCGCTGATCCGTGCACGCAGGCCGCGTGTTTGCTGCGCGTACAGCGCAATGTTGGCCTGGATGGTCTCGCGCGAGCGTTGGATGGTTTCTCGGACGCGTGTGCGCGCCTGATCGACTCGACGCTGTTGTTCGATGTATTCCGGGTGTCGTTCCGTCATGCGCGTGGCAAGGCGATTCAAGGCGGCCTTCGCATCATCCCAGAGGGTGACCGCCCGCATGATTTCCGGCAAATACGGCGTACCTTCAGGCAGGGTTCCAACGTCTTCGGGGTTCAGCTCCGGCTGTTCCAGCTGCGTCAACAGTTCGGTCGCCATGAGCCGCAGCTTTTCCACGCGCGTCAGTTCGTCGCTCATGCTTAGGACGGACTCTTCAAGGATGCTTTTCTCGATTTCCAGTTGGTTCATGCGTTCGGCGGCTCGAAAATTAAGCAGGGCTTCCTCGGCCTGTTCCAGCATCGTGGCTTGTTGCGCGGCCTGTTGTTGCAGCCACGCGACTGCTTGATCCGATTCGATCCGGTTTTCTTGGATCGAGCGCTGGACGGAGGCCTCGGCAAATACATTGGCGGCCAAGGCCGCATACTCCGGGTTCGTGCTTTCCGCCGTGACGCTGACGAGATGGGAATCGCGCTGGCGGTTCATGCGCGCGGTGCGCAAGGCGTCCGTCAGCCGTTCAGAGTCGGCTGCTCTAAGGTGCCCGTGTTCCTCCAGCATCTGGTGCGCAAGCTGCCGGGTTTCGCGTCCTTGCAGTTTGCGCAGGCGGGTGTTGAGCAGCTCTTCCACACGCCATCCGGCGAATCCATCCTCGATCATTGCGCCGGGTTGCGCCATGATGCGGGGGCGACGAATGCTCATCTCAATGGTGGCGTCGGCACGATAGACGGGTTCGGCCTGGTGGAGATAGAGCGCCGCCGCCGATCCGCCACAAACGAGCGCGAGGCAGACCAACCACCATCTGCGCAATACGGCACGCAGCACCTGAGTCGGTGTTAACCCGGCCAGGCCCCCTTCCGCCCCGGCCTGAGCGCCGTGGCCCATGCCGTAATAGTAACCGGTTCCGTACCCGGCGCCGGGATAATAGGGGGCCGATTCCTGCGGGAACGGGGCACGGGTTTCCGGGGCGGGCGGGACGCCCTCTCCCGGCAACGGTTTCTCATCCGAGGGCCTGGACTCTTGCGTAGATCTCTTTTTCGAACTCATGGCGCTTTACTGGTGTGGCGATCGAAAAAGCGGCCAGGCCGCCTGCCTCGCCTTCGGGTCATTGTCCGTCATAGCGCGGCGCCGGAACCGGAGCGGAGCGCGGGGCCCTTTCGGCGTCGGTCCGTTCCGGGTCTTCCGGCAGGGGGCGAATCGGCTCGGGACGCACCGGTAAGGGGCGCACCGCGGGCACACAGCGCACGGCGCGCTGAAGCTCCGTGCGCGAAAGATGCCGGTCCGGTTCGGCGGCGGCGGCTTGAATGGCTGCGCGTTCCTGCGGCTGGACCCGGCCGCTAAGGAGCGACTCCATAATGGGATTCGCATGCTCGCGCGAGGCCAACACCGCCGAGGCCGTAACCACGGACAGCCGGTCTTCCCGTATATTGGGGCTCAAATCGCGCATGACCTCGGGCGACGCCTCGCTCAGGGCGTATACGGCGCAGCCCACGGCCTCGGCGATCCGTTCCAGAATCTCTTCGAGCGAAAGGTCGGAAGCTTCGATCTCTTCGAGCACGAGCAAGATGCGTAGCGACGCTTCTGCTACATCAAGCCCGGTTAATTCATCTATGATCAGACTGGGTCGATCCACAACATGTTTCATATCGTGGGGCGGGGCAGGGGCATCCGCCAGCACCCAACCGGCGCAAACGATCAACGCGGCCGTCGTACACAACCATCCATGTGTTTTCATGTCTTCTTTCCTTCTGCTAATTTCGTCAATCTACCACAAAAACGCGCAAATACGCAACACGCGCATGTCTTTGTGCACGCCGACGTGTGTTGGCAGGGTGCACTGCAGCATTCTTTTCGGATACGGACGCAGGGCGACTTCCGCTTATGGCGGGGAAGCCGGCGGTGTCGCCCAAGACGGTCCGGAGGATATCGTCCTAACTACATTCGTACACCAAAGGGCGCTGCTCAGTGGTTTATCTTACACGGTATTAGCGGCCCCTTGTTATTATAATAGGCAGAGCGGTCTTCGTCCCTCAGGACCACACCGGCTGAAAGCCTGTGCCCCCCTGAATCCCTTCCATACGCGATCTTCAACGGACTGCTAAATCGCCACGCGCAATGCGATGGTGAAGCGATATTGTTCGTAATCGCCGATAACGTTGTCGCGCGTGTCCTCGTAGGTCGCGGAGCCGCGCAGATGCGCGTAATTATTGATCCAGAACATGAGGCCCAAACGCGCAATATACTGCTCCACCTCACGATCGATGAAGGGGGCGTCAGGGTCACGAAACGGCCGAATGCCCCCCGGCACGTCCGCCCGGCGGGTGAGATCGTCGACCGGAGGGGGGGAGGGACGGTTGTAGTCTTCGCGCCGATACCCCACGGCCACATCCCACCACCATCGCGTGGTTAGTCGATGACGAAGCGTCGCGATGGCGCGTGATACGATGCGCGCGTTACCGGGATCATCTTCCGCCAATTCCGTTGTATTGTCGCCCGTCAAGGAGAGCATCACCTTGGGGGTAAGCCGCCAATGTGCGCCGAGCGTGAAGCTAAGGCCCTCGCGTTCGACCTCCCGTTCGGTGGCGTGCACGCTGTAATATCCGACGCTGCTATTGAGGGAAATTTTGTCCGTGCGCTGGTGATTGATTCCGAGCCGCAAGGCATAATGATAGACGGGATCATCAAAGCTGTCGTTGTCGAGCTCAGCGAAGTCGCCCGCCAGGACGATGCGGCTGCGCTCGGTGATTCTGGCCGAGGCGCTCGCCCCGAGTTTATGCGTCTTGTCATCGAACAGATCGTCCCGCTTGTATCGAACATGGCTGTATCCATAGCCGAGACTGAGCCAGAGCTTGTCGGTGGCGGGGCCGGATGCATCGACGCCCAGCGTCAGGCGCCGTTGCTGTTCCCGGTCGGGCCGGCCCAATCGGATGGTCGGCGAATCTTCTTCGCGCAACAGCAGTTCATCCGGATCATGCGTGTAATCGATGGTCTTGCCGTAGGAGGCGCGGGGGCGAATGGTCCAGTGGTCGGACATGCCCAGGGTGTCGCTGCCGATGACGGCGCTCAGGGTGAGCGTATAATCCTCATTGTCCAGCCGGGACACCTCGTCGTAGCGCCGCATGCGATACCAGCCCCCCAGCGTCAGCGAATTGCGTCCGGAAGAAAGCCGCCCGGACAATCCGAGGATGACGTCCATGAACAGGTCGCTTTCACGCTCGTTTTCTTCGGTCAGAAAGGCGTTGCTGTCATAGGTCATTGAGAGCTCGGCGGCGGGATACAAGGCAAAGCCTCTTTCCTTATGATCCCGGTTGGGATTGGCCGACGGCCGCTCTGCAGAGCGGGTAAACGTTTCTCCCAGAACGTGCGTGGCGGTGAACAGACATGCGATCAGCAACACGATGCCGTGTGCGCGTTGTCGGGGGAAAATAATATCAACCAAGTAGGGATACATCTGCTTAGAATAGGGTTTCGGGAACAAACACCACATCCGCGTTCTTCAGGAGGACGTCCTCTCCGTGCGTTCCGCCCGCGCCGACTTTGCGCAGATTCACGCGCATGGTTTCTTGCACGCCGTCATCGGTCCAACGCGTAATGCGCACGGCACGATCTCGTGCGCTGCGATCCAGCCCGCCCGCCAATTGAATGGCGCGCGTGACGGTCAGATCCTGTGTGGGCGGCAGATTGACCCGCCCGGGATTGCGCACCTGGCCGAGCACCGTCACATAGCCCCAGGGGGAGGTTGCATCGCCGGTTTCGGGAGCGAAATCGATGTGCACGGTCGGGTTCACATAGTATTCGGCATATGCCATGGACAATCGTTGTTCCGCCTGGCGCAAGGAAAGGCCTTCAAGCGAAACTTCGCCGATCAGCGGCAAGGGCGCCGAGCCGTCCGAGGCGATCCGCACATTCTCGACGCGCGTTTGGATCGCTTGTTCCACTTCTACGGCCACGTTGATGCGTATGCCCGGCCGAATGACCGGCGCTGCTCCCTGTCTTGCGGCCGGGTACGCCTCTGACAACGCTTCAGGCGAAGGCATCGAGCGGCATCCACCAACCCAGACCATCACCAGGCAAAAAGCCAGCAAAGGAGTACGCCCGGCTACCAGATAGCCGAGGTCCTTCATCGATACGAGCCTTGCGCGGTCGCGCAGGGATTGCCTTAATTGTCTTGTTAACATATGTTGTAACGCCTATTGAAACGATCTACTCCTCCATTTGGCCGCATGAAACATGGGCACCAAGCGGAAACGTTCCGCCCCATAGAATACAGACCCCCCCGCCCATGGTCGAGTGCAAGTTTACCTTATGGAACAATCAGGGCGCGATAGTGGCCGTTACATAATGAACATGTCAATCAATAAGTCATCCATATCCCGCAAAATTATTCCTACTTGAACTGATCGGAGCGCGTGGTAGATATTGGAAGAGCATGCCGGGAAGCTGCGTTCCCGGCAGTTCAGAGGAGGAACCACGAACAAAGGAGGAAGGACAATGAAATATTCCACTTGGTTGCTTGTTGCGGGGCTTGCATTTTCGGGCGGGACCGCGGCCATGGATATGGCCATGGACGAGGAAATGGGTTCACTGCCTTACAGGGGGGAAGGGAAGCATGTCATGGTGAATGCCGATGAGCTGATATGGACGGATATCGCGTCCATGGCGCCCCCGGCGCAAATTGCGGTCATTGAGGGGGATCTCAGTCAGCCGGAACCCTTTACGTTTCGGCTTAAACTCCCGGCAGGGTATATCGTGGCGCCGCACATTCATCCGGCCTACGAACGGGTAACCGTGCTGAAAGGCACCTTCCATTTCGCGCATGGAAGGGTGTTTGACAGGGATAAGACGATGGCGCTGCGTCAAGGCGGCGTGGCCATCATGCCTCCGGGCGATCCCATGTACGGGTATACCGAGGAAGATACCATTATTCAGCTCCACGGAACGGGACCTTGGGGGATCGAATACATCAACCCGGAGGACGATCCGCGGAAGTAGCGTCTACTAAACACCATTCAAAATCTTCGCAAATCAAGTGGCGTGTGTCGGTCAGGCGAAGAAACGCCCTTTGCAAGATCCCAGCCATGCGGGTGCGGTACGACGGGGGACAGACCCGAATGGCGCTGAATTATGCCGCTCGTTGGATCGCGGCTCGGCGGGACGCCTCGCCCTACCTTACGATTTCGGCAGGCAAAGGGGCGAACCGCCTGCCCTGCGTAGCCCTACTACGGGGGACAGACCCCGTGGCGTAAGTTCTTGATTATGAACGATAGGATATCTCTGGACGCGTGGGTACAGACGGCTGGGGACAGGTACTTTGTGGCTGGGGGGGACGGCTGGGGACAGGGATGAAGAAAAGGACGTGGTCATGCCGAGCGTGGCCTGCCCTGAGCGAAGCGGGGGGAGGGTCAAGCGTTTGCTTGTTACCAGCGGGTAAACGGGTGGACGGTCAGGTTGGCGTTGAGATAGCGGGGGTCATCGGTGACCTCTTCGCCGATCCAGTCGGGCAGGGGGAATGTTTGGGCCGGTGT
>SKXR01000075.1 GCA_007128275.1 Kiritimatiellia bacterium | reverse complement strand
TTGCAACAAATATGTATGTAATGACAGATACTAATACAAATATGTGCACTGTTTGGCGCTTTGTTCTTGTGGTTAAGGGGCGTGCTTCCGGGGCGGCAGGGCGGCGTTGTGTGGGCGTCCTGTCTGCTTGTCGATCATGAACCGAACGTCTGCCCGAGCGAAGAGCCGTTCGTGGTGATCGGTCAGAGCGGTTGCACATGCATTTCCGGGCGGATGCGTTCGATATCGGTTCGATGGAGGTGTCCCGGCCATTCGGTCAGGGCGTTGGCGGCGCCGCAGGCCATGCCGAAACAGACCGCTTTCACGAGCGGGTCGCCGCGGAGATGAGCGTCCACAATGCCGGCGGCGACCGAATCGCCGCTGCCGATCGGGTTGAGGGGATCGATGCGCGGGGGGCGAATCGTGTGCGCGGCATCGCCTTGAACAAACACACTGGCTTTCTCGCCCCGGGTGATCAGGACGGCGCGAGCGCCTTCCCCCAGCAGCGCGCGCGCGGCGGATACCAACGACTCGTCGGAATTGAACGCGGCGTTACACGTCTGCTCCAGTTCTTCAGCATTGAGTTTGACGAGCCACGGCTTCGCGCGAAGTGCCAGGGTAAGCGGTTCACCGTGCGAGTCAATGAGGACGGGGATCCCGGCCGTTTCCGCCCGGGCGACCAAGTCGTGGTAGACATCACGGGCCGCGCCCGGCATGAGTGTGCCCGATAAGACAACCAACGAGGTGCCCTGCAGCAAGGCTGCGTATCGACGCATGAAGTCGTCCCACTCGTGGGGCCGCGGAAGTGGGGTTTCCTCGACCAATTCCGTAACTTCGCCCGTGCGCTCGTTGATCAGGGTTTGACATATCCGCGTGGGCGCGGCCGTGACCGCGCAGTGCGTTTCCACGCCGAGCGCTTCAACCTCGGTCCGGACGGCCTCTCCGGTGCTTCCCCCGAGGAAGCCGGTCAAGCGAACCATCCGATCCAACGTGCGAAGCACGCGTGCGACATTCACCGCTTTGCCTGCGGCCGTTGTCGTGACCGCCGTCGCCCGGTTGACGGCCTCGACGCGCAGGTTGCTGAAACGGATGGTCCGCTGCAATGCCGGGGTAAGGCCGACACATAACACGGGATGACGCGTTGCATTCGTCAAGAGGAGTACTGCTTGGGTTCGATGCCGTGTTTCTTGATCTTGTAGCCTAGGATCCGTTGTGTCGCGCCCAAAGCGCGTGCGGCGGCGGCCATATTCCCGCGCGCGGATTTCAGCGCGTCTTTGATGATGTCGCGTTCATACAGGTCCACGAGCGACTTGAGTGTTCCGGTGGTCTGCGTGCCGCTTGCCTCCGCCGTCTGAAGGGTGGGGGGCAGATGATGGGGATGAATGACATCGCCTTCGGCTACGAGGACGGACCGTTCAATGACGTTTTCCAGTTCGCGCACATTGCCGGGCCAATGATAGCTCATCAGCATGTCGATGACCGCGCTGGACAGGCGACGAATGTGCCGTCCGCTTTGCTTGGCGTATTTATCCAGAAAATAATCGGCCAACAGCACGATGTCCGCTTTGCGTTTGCGTAGCGGAGGCACGTAGATCGGGAAGACGTGGAGTCGGTAGTAGAGGTCCTCACGGAATTTGCCCTGATTGACTTGGGCCAGCAGATCTTTGTTGGTGGCCGCGACCAATCGGACGTTGACCCGGATCGTCTTCGTCCCTCCGATCCGTTCGAATTCGCGTTCCTGGATCACGCGCAATAGTTTGATCTGTATGCTCGGCGGGATGTCGCCGATTTCATCCAGAAACAAGGTGCCGCCATGCGCGAGTTCGAAACGCCCTTTGCGTTCAGCGGTTGCGCCGGTGAAGGCCCCCTTTTCGTGGCCAAAGAGTTCGCTTTCGATGATGGCTTCCGGCAGGGCCGCGCAGTGCGCTTTGATGAACGCCTTGTCAGCCCGGTCGCTGTTGTAGTGTATGGCGTGGGCCACCAACTCCTTGCCGGTGCCTGTTTCCCCATGAATCAGTACGGTGGCGGGACTGCGCGATACCTGGGCAATCTGGTCATATACGATTTGCATTTCGTGCGAGTTGCCGATGATGTTGGCGGGCCGGAACCGATCGCGCAACTCCGCGCGTAACCGTTCGTTCTCCTCCGCCAAACGCTCCTGTTCTTCCTGCGCGGCGCGACGCAGTTTCACGGCCTGAGCAATCATAGAGGCGATGATGGAGAGAATGCGTACGTCATCTTCCAGGTTCACGCTCTCATGGTAAAGCCGGTCGATGCTCAGCGCGCCGACGACCTCCTGGCCCACCTTGATCGGGACGCAGACGAAAGACGCGTCGGGCCGTTTCCCGCGCAGGGTCCGATCCAGAAACAGCGGCGACTCGCCGGTCTTGGGGATGACCATGGGTTTCCCGTTCAGGATCACTTGGCCGGTGACCCCTTCGCCCAACTTGTAGCGGCCGCGACTCGTCTGTTGCTCCGAGAGGCCGTGCGCGGCTTCAATCATGATATCGCCTGATTGCCGGTTCAGGAGGGTGAGCGTCGCATAGCGCATGTCCAGCTTCTCGCAAATCGATTCAAGCACGGGGGGGACCACCTCCCGCAGATCAAGGCTTTGATCCAGCAGACAACTGATCTGATAGAGCAGGCTCAATTCCGAGACCTGCCGAATTTCGGCGGCGTCCTGCGCGGCACGTGGCGACGACGTCTTTTGTTTCTTGGCGGTCATGTCAAGTCAGCTCCTCTTACCCGTTCGCGGTAAGCGTTGGTGATCGGCATGCGCCGGTCCCGCCCGAAGGCTTTGGGGGTGATCTTGATTCCGGGTGCGCCCTGTCGCCGTTTGTATTCGCTCAGATCGATCAGGCGGCTGACCTGTCGTACCGTGTCCGGGTCGAAGCCTTCCGCCACGATCCGGTCCACGCCCTGGTCTTGTTCCACGTAGCGTTCGATGATGGCGTCGAGAACGGCGTAGGGCGGCAGCGAGTCCGTATCCTTCTGGTCGGGACGCAACTCCGCCGTGGGCGGTCGCTCGATCGTCGACAAGGGAATCACGGGCGAGGGACCTTGCCGGTTTCGCCATTCGGACAGTTCGTAGACCAGCGTTTTGGGCACGTCTTTCATCAATGAGAAGCCGCCGACCATATCTCCGTAGAGCGTGCAGTATCCCGTGGCTAATTCGCTCTTATTGCCCGTGGTTAAAACCAGCCATCCGAACTTGTTGGATAAAGCCATGATGATGTTTCCGCGTATGCGCGCTTGCAGATTCTCTTCCGTGATATCCGGCGGCCACCCTTCCCAGAAGGGCAGCAACTCGGTCAGGAAAGTGCCATGAATCGCGCGGATGGGTATGGTATGAAATTCGATGCCCAGATTCTGCGCGAGCAATTCCGCGTCCGTCAACGTCTCCGTGGACGTGTATTGGGAGGGCATGGTGATGCCGGCCACGCGGTCCGCGCCGAGTGTGTCGACGGCCAGCACTGCGACCAGCGCGGAATCGATCCCGCCGCTCAGGGCCACCACCGTTTTCTTGAAGCCGTTCTTCTCGGTGTAATCGCGCAAACCCGTCTTCAGCGCCTCGTAGACTTCCGTCTGATCGTCCAACAGCGGGGTTACGGAGGAACGGGGCGCCCGTTCGGAACGTCGCACGGAGGGATGAAACGGGATGTGAACGGTGCGGCGACTGGGCGGAGATGGTTCGTCCACGACGGTCGGGATGTCGGAAACGGTCACTTCAGCGAACAGCAAATCCTCTTCAAATTGTCGGGCGCGCGCCAGCAGCGTTCCTGTCTGATCCATCACCAAGCTTCCGCCATCGAATACCAATTCGTCCTGTCCTCCAACGATGTTGCAATAGGCAAATGCGGAATGCAGTTGTTCGCCGGTCTTGCGTAACGTGGTTTCGCGCAGCACCCTTTTGCCGCGGTGATAGGGGGAAGCCGACAGGTTAACCAATAGATCGATGCGCGACTCCTTGAGGAGGAGTACCGTGTCTTCGTCCGGATACCAGGAATCCTCGCAAATGTGAATGGCGATCCGCGCCGTGCCGGCTTGCAGTATCAAGGGCATCTTGCCGGGGGCGAATACGCGTTTCTCGTCAAACACACCGTAATTCGGAAGAATCATTTTCTGATAGGTCGTGACCATGCGCCCCGCGTGATAAATGACCGCCGCATTGTAGACCTGCGTGTCGACCATTTGTGGCGCCCCGACCATGATCAGGCTTTCCGGGGGCAATTGATCCGCCATCCCTTCCAGCTCATGCCAACAATCTTCGAGAAAATGCTTCTTCAGAACCAGATCTTCGGGCGGATAACCCGACAAGGCGAGTTCCGGGAAGACAACGACCGAAGCGCCTTCCTTCGCCGCCGTCCGCGCGCGATCAACGATCCGATCGGCATTCTTTCGTAGCGCCCCCACCGTGGGATTGATCTGAGCCAACGCAATGACAATCTTCATAGTGTTACAATAATGTATGCAGTTAGCGGGGGAATGACAATTTAGACGCTCGAACAGTACGTTCCTACTGTTTGGAGGTCAACTGAAATGAGCTGGCGTGAGCCGTCGATCAGTCCGCTTGTGCTTCAATTTCCGGTTCGTCTTTCGGATCGTCCAGCAGGTCGATGATGACATCGACGGGTTCCGGCGTGGGTTCTTCGAAGGTGTCGCGCGGCGACATATAGATGCTGTCGATTTGTAGAGCGCCGTTGTCGCCTGTGCCTTCAACGTTGATGACAAGTCGCACCCAGGCGGTCCGGTCCGGGGCTTTGGCCGATATTTCGCGTCGTTCCCATTCGGGGGGGATCTTGCGCAAGGCCACGGACTTGGTCTTGAGCAGTTCCGAATAGTCGGCGTCGAAAAATTCCATTTTCAGTTCCTGGACTTCGGGATCCCAATCGGGATCGGCCCAGAACCAGGCGGAGGCCCGATAGGTCTTGCCGGGTTCCGCAGCGGCCTCCTGCCAGACGCCTCCGTGATCGCCGGCATTGGCCCAGGTGCCGCGCACGGTCATGATATTCATGCCGTCGTGCGACCGCCAATCCTCACGCGAGGCGCTTCCGTAGGCGTCACCGTGCGTATCCGGTTCGTGCATTCTCCAATGAAGCGCGTGGCGGGACGATGTCGGCGCGGGTTCTTCAAAACTCGGATTCCTGATCATGTTGGCATGGGTGGACGGTGAAAGGAACAAGACCGCGCAGGCCAGACCCAACAAGGAACCACAATGCTTTGTCATAGAAATCTCCTGTAACATGGGAAGCTATCTTATGCGATCCCCGAAGGGAAGCAAGCCATTGCGTGTGTCGTCGCCCGACGGGGTTCGGGTCCATACGTTTCCAACCCAACTCCGCATGGATGAACCCGTTTCCCAGAAACCAGTCATCTTGGAGGGGCGCGTTATGCGAGCCCCTGATGTCGCGTTGAATAGAAATGGAGGCGGTGCGGATTCCATTCCCGGTCCCGGCGTCGCATAGCTCCGCCCTCCAGAATGAGGGGAACCCCCACTGTTTCAATGCGATGTAGAGAACGAAATGACCCTGCCGAAGGGGGAGGGCGCGACTTCGATGAAGGGATTGGCACGTAGCGGCTGAATCCGTCAGGCGCCGCGCTCACACAAACGGACGCGTGATCAGGAAGCCGGCGACCCGCCCGTCGAAGATCACGATACGCAACAGGGCGTCTTCTTCGCGGTCCTCGAACGAGATCTTCCAGAATTGGACCGGAAAATCATCCTGCGTGAGAACCCCCAAGTGATGGATCCCGTATCCCCCTTGCAGATGGCTTCGGATGGGACGAGACAGATCGCGAATGGCTTGATCCGTCAGATCGGAGGCAAACTCTTCCGTCAGCACCGAGCGGAGCGCATCCACCTCGCCGGTTTTCAGGGCGTCGAGGATGGTCCGGACTTGCGTCTCGCCGGTGTCGCCCGCACTGGTGTGAGCCATGGTCGTCATAAGCACAGCCGTTAGTAATAAGGTCACATACGCCTTCATCTTGTTCTCCCGGATCCGTGTATTTTGTTTCGGTTCGTGGGTTTGGCCCGTTGAGGTTCCGAGGTCCTCGTCAACCAAACTCATTCTTGAGTCGCAGTAGATCATAGCACGCCTCGCGAGGCGAGGTGGAAACGATTATGGCTTTAACTTCCGACCGTCTTTGCCATACTCTCCAGATACGGCGTCCGTCAAACAGCACGACATGTTGCAGGCTCGTCGAGTAAGGGGAAGTGAATGAGGGTGTACATCAAATCTAGTGGGTCGCGTTCGCTCTTCCGGTGGTCTCAAAAGAACGCCTTCGAACATTCAAGACCGGCGGTCCGTCATGCGGTATAATCTTGCCCTGCTTGTCGGTCTGTCATGGATGATGGCGGGATGTCAGGGTCCCGGGCGGAGCACGGTCGCCCTGACCCGGGCGGACCATGACCGCGTGGTACAGGTTGTCCGGGGCGATATCTTGACGGTACGGCTTCCGGGCAACCCAACGACGGGATATCGGTGGGAGCCGGAGGAACGGGATGAATCGCCCCTGCACCTGATCGATTCCACGTATCAAGCCGCATACCCGGAGAGAGTCGGTAGCGGGGGGGACTTCGTGTTTCGGTTCCGCGCGCGTGCGAAAGGCGAGACGCGCTTGCGGCTGATCTATGCGCGGTCCTGGGAGACAGGCGCCGCCGATGAATTTGAGGTAACGATTCAAATTCAATGACCATGCAATCCATGGAGGTTGACCCGCGGCGAGCCGCGGAACAGTGCGCCTCTGATGAGGTTTGCGTGGCGGGTGCGACGATATGACGACCACGACGTCACAGATTCGTATGGAGCAGGTCCGGGAGGATGTGCGCCGGATCGGTCTGTCCGGATCGTGGCGGGTGAACGACTCACGCGCGGACGTCGGCATGGAATTGGCGGCATTGGATCGCGCGTCCGGGATACAGCGGATCGAGGTGGTCGACGACGGGATCACCGACTGGGACAGCGCGCTCCTGACTTTCCTTCGCGCGCTTCACGCGATGAGCCGTTCCAGAGGCGTGGCCGTGGATGTGTCGGACTTGCCGGAAGGGGTGCGCCGGCTGTTGGCGATGGCCGATAGCGTGCCCGAACGAACCGGTGCGCGGCGATCGACGGATACCGTGCTCTGGGTTACGCGCGTGGGTGCGCGAACGGTGAAAGGATTTCGCGACTTGCGCGATTCCGTGAGTTTCCTGGGCGAGCTGACGTTGGCGTTTGGCGCGATGCTGCGCGGCCGCGCGCGGTTTCGTCGAACCGATTTCTGGGCCGTCATCCAGGAGTGCGGTCCGGAAGCTCTGCCCATCATCTCCTTGATCAGCGTGCTGGTCGGCATGATTCTGGCCTTTCTCGGCGCGGTGCAATTACGCATGTTCGGTGCGGAAATATTCATCGCCGACGCGGTGGCCGTGGGTATGGCGCGCGAGATGGGCGCGTTGATGACGGCCATTCTGATGGCGGGCCGCACCGGCGCGGCGTTCGCGGCGCGACTCGGCACCATGCAGGTGAATGAAGAGATCGATGCCCTTCAGACCATGGGATTTTCGCCGATGGAATTTCTCGTGTTGCCCCGTGCTTTGGCGCTGATTTTGATGATGCCCCTGCTGGCCATTTACGCCGTGGCGCTCGGCATTCTCGGCGGCGCGGTGGTCGGGATCTTGATGTTGGACCTCACGCCGACGCAATATTATGTCCAGACGGTGAACGCCCTCTCGCTCAATGCCGTGGTGTCCGGATTAATCAAGAGCGCTGTGTTCGGCGTGCTGGTGGCCGTTTCGGGCTGTATGCAGGGCATCCGCTGCGGGCGCAGTGCCTCGGCTGTCGGCGACGCCACCACGGCGGCGGTGGTGAATGCCATCGTCTATATCGTACTGGCCGATTCGTTGATATCCGTCATTTATGTGATTACGGGATTTTGACCATGACCGATTTGCCCCCTTATCTGCAGATTAGCGACCTGACCATGGCGTACGGGGATTTCGTGATCCAGCGCGACCTGTCGTTCACGATTCACCGCGGTGACATCTTCATCATCATGGGCGGAAGCGGATGTGGCAAGAGCACGCTGGTACGGCACATGGTGGGGCTTAAGGCGCCCGCGCGTGGAACCGTGGCGTATGACGGCATGAGTTTCTGGGACGCAAACGCCGCAGAACGCGCGCGGCAACTCCGCCGGATCGGTATTTTGTATCAGAGCGGCGCCCTCTGGAGTTCCATGACCCTCGCAGAAAACATTGCCGTGCCGCTCGAGGCCTATACGATCCTGTCGCCCGCGGATATCGCGGACGTGGTGTCCTTGAAGCTGGCGCTGGTGGGGTTGGCCGGATTCGAGGATTATTACCCTGCGGAAATCAGCGGCGGGATGCGTAAACGCGCGGGCTTGGCGCGCGCGATGGCGCTGGACCCGGATATCCTTTTCTTCGACGAACCATCGGCCGGACTCGATCCGGTGAGTGCGAAATTGCTCGACGACCTGATTTTGGAACTGCGCGACAGTCTCGGCGCCACCGTGGTGGTCGTGACCCACGAACTCGCCAGCATCTTTGCGATCGGCGACGATTCTGTATTCCTGGATCCTGACCGTAAGACGATGATTGCACAGGGCGCTCCCAAGGATCTGCTGCGTTCGTGCGAGGATCCGACCGTGCAGGCGTTTTTGAGGCGAGGCGTTACAGACAAGGAGAGATCATGAGCAAGAAAGCGAATCCGACACTGGTCGGCGGTTTTGTAGTCGGCGCCATAGTGTTGTCGATTATCGGCATCATGCTGTTCGGCGGAGGAACGTTCTGGGAGGAACGATTTGATTGCATCGTGTACTTCGACGAATCCATTAGCGGCTTGGATGTCGGAGCGCCGGTGGATTTCCAAGGGGTGCGCATTGGCACGGTAACCGACGTCTGGTTGGAGTTTGACATGGAGCGGGGAGGCGTTTTCTATCGGCCGGTGAGGATTCAGTTGGAGGAAAGGCGGGTCACGTATGCCGGACGGTTCGACACAGCAGCGCAAATGCATGAAACGTTGGACGCGCTGGTGGAGCAGGGATTGCGTGCCCGGCTCGGCTATCAAAGCTTGTTGACCGGGAAGTTGAAGGTGGATTTGGGTTTCTTCCCGGGCACGCCGATACGGCGCCTGAACAGGGATCCGCACCTGTGGGAAATGCCTTCTATTTCATCGCCTTTTCGTCGGGTGGTGGATGAGGCCACCCATCTTCCCTTGAGCGATATTGTCCAAGAGGCTCACCGCGCCATTTCCCACGTGGCCGACATCCTGGATCCCGAGGTGATGGGGGAGGCAAGGGACGATGCGAGGCGTGTCATGCAGCGACTCGATTCGGTGCTGGCAAAGGTGGAAGAGCATTTCGATCCGATGACCAGCCAGACCCTGGCGGTCCTGCAATCGGCCCAAACCTCGTTGAACGATTTGCATGAAGCGATCCGGAATATTGACAACCGCCTTGAGCCATTTCTGGAGAGCATGACGGAGACGTCGGATCATATCGGCGCCATGCTCAACCCGCAGGCGCCCACGCGCGGGGAATTGAGTCTGCTGATTCATGATCTGCGTGAGACCAGTCGCTCGTTGCGGCGGCTGACCGATCATCTGGAGCAACATCCGGAATCGATCTTACGAGGGAAGAAATAATCATCGTCAAGTGGAGGACGTGTACATGAGAGAGATACGCAACATCATTCGTCCGGCAATCCTTCCGGCTCTGCTGGTCGCTTGTTTCCTTTCCGCCTGTGCGCATCGTAGTCCGGAACCGCGCTTGTATGTGTTTGCGCCACATGAGGGGTGGCGCGTCGTGGCCCAACGTGGCGCGGAAGAGAGCGACCTGATTATCCGCATTGCGCCGGTCCATATACCTGCGTACCTGGACCGGCCGCATATGGTCACGCGTGTATCCGACCACGAAATCGAGACCCACAACTTTCATCGGTGGGGTATGCCGCTTGACGTGACTATTCAGGAACTGCTCGCGGGCGCCATCGGCCGGTCCCTGCCGGAAGCGTATGTGGACGCGTCGCCTCGCCTCGAATGGGTGGGGGAAGGGTATTGGGTGCAGGTCGATATTATTCGGCTCGACGGGGTCCTGGACGGGCGGGTGGAACTTATCGCACAATGGAAAGTGACCCGAACGGGCGACCAACCTCAAGCGATCGCCCAGCGTACAAGCCTCCACCAAGCGGAGTCGGAAAGCGCCTCGTACGAGGAGTATGTGGAAGCGATCCGTAAAGTTGTGCTGGCGCTCGGCGCAGAAATTGCCGGTGTGCTGGAACGGCCCTGAACATCAAGCGGAATGCGTTGTCGCGTTCATCTCAATGCGGCGGTTGAACCAATGAAGCGAGCAGGAATATACCCGCATTGGCGGAGGGAGTGGGATTCGAACCCACGGAACCTTTCGGTTCGCCGGTTTTCAAGACCGGTGCTTTCAACCACTCAGCCATCCCTCCGTGGGCCTGTCTTGGATCATAGATAGCATCGAAGAACGACCAATGCCAGTACAGAAATCCTCAGGCGATCCCAACCCCTGTGCGGAAAAATGTCACACGTGTGACATTTTTCCGCACGAGGGAACCAAGGCCGAAAGGGATCCGCTTTGAGAACAGGAGGGCGGGAGATGCAGGAAAGGCTAACGCGGTCGATGCAGCAGGACACGCATGCAAGGACGAGTCTCACAGTATCCGCGAGGCGGTCTGATACACGATGAGGGCCGCGACGTAGGCGAGGACGTTCATGTAGGCGAATTGGAAGATCGGCCAGCGCCAGGTGTTGGTTTCGCGGCGGGTGATGACTTGTGTCGGGAGACATTGGGCGGCGAGAATATAGAACATGAGGAGACTCAAACAAGTGGCGACCGTGAATACCGGGGTGCCGTCGCTGCGCGTGGCCGATCGCAAGGTGTTTAGCAGGGAGGGGCTTACTTCGTCGTCGTTCTGATCACCGCCCACACCATAGACAACCGAAAGGGTCGGGACAATAACTTCACGCGCCGCCAGGGAAGTGATCAGGCCGATCCCGATTTGCCAGTCGTAACCCAACGGTTTGAGAACGGGTTCCATGAATTGGCCCGCGCGGCCCGCGAATGATTGTTCCAGCGCTTCCGCTCCTTCGGCGTCCGAGCGGGGAAAGTACGCCAAGGCCCAGAGGATCATGGAAATAAGCAAGATGACGGTACCGGCTTGACGCACGAATATGCCGGAGCGCTCCACCATGGTGCACAGCGCCGTACGCAGACTAGGGACGTGAAAGTCCGGCAGTTCCAACAGCAACGGCGCAGATTCACCGCGAAACATCGTACGGCGGAACAGCCAAGCCACCCCCATCGCCGCGCTTAAACCGATGAAGTAGGCGGCGAGAAACGTCAAGGCCGCCCGGAACGGATCGTTCGGGAACAGCAGGGCGATCAGCATGGTGTAAACCGGGATGCGCGCCGAGCAACTCATCAGCGGCGCGATGAGGATGGTCAAGAGACGGTCCTTCGGATGTTCGATCACGCGCGTGGCCATGATCGCGGGGATGGCGCAGGCGTGCGCGGTGAGGAGCGGGACGAAGGCTTTGCCCGGTAAACCGATGCGGCGCATGAACCGGTCCATGACCAGGGCCGCGCGCGCGAGATAACCCGTATCTTCCAACAGGGCCAGGAGAAAGAAAAGGATCGCGATCTGCGGCAAGAAGACGAGAATGCCGCCGACACCGCCGATGATGCCGTCGACCAACAGACTTTGCAGCCATCCGTCGGCCAGCCTTGCATGGATCCAACCGCCTAATTTGCCGAAGAGCGCGTCGATCAAATCCATCGGGATCGACGCCAAATGAAAAACGAGATAGAACAGGCCCAGCATCACGGTGACAAACGCGGCCCAGCCGCCGACCGGATGTGTGAGGAAACGGTCCGCCGCTTCGCTGCGCGCGGAATGTTGTTTGCCCGGGCGACGCATACAGGATGCCGCCACCCGGCAAGACCAGGCGAAACCGCTTTGAAACGGGCAACCGGAACAGCTGCCGCAGGGCGGGGCAGAGGGAACGGATACGACGCCCAATTCCCCGTTCATCATGGCGTGAATGAGATCGAGAAGCCCGTCGCCGAGCTTTGCGGAGATGGGGACAACGGGCAAGCCGGTTTCGCGTGTGAGTTGTTCGGGATCGATATGGATGCCGCGCTTGGCCGCCAGATCCATTTTGTTCAACGCCATCACAATGGGGATGTTGAATTCGCGCAGTTGCGTAGCCATAAAGAGACTGCGTTCGAGGCGCAAGGCGTCGATGACAAGCACCATCCCGTCCAATATCCGTCCGTCCGGTCCCGGCACGATGCCGACGGGCGGCTTGGCCCTTTGCAGGAGCAGATCAAGGACAATGCCTTCTTCGGGCGAGTTGGAGGAAAGGCTGTAAATGCCGGGAAGATCCACCAAGGTCACGGAATGGCCTTGCTGTTGGAGGCGCGCGTGACGGCATTCGACGGTGGTGCCGGGATAATTGGCGGTCTTCACTTGCAAGCCGGTTAACGCATTAAACAACGTGGTCTTGCCGGTGTTGGGATTGCCGATCAACGCGATGACCGGCTCCCGCACCGGTGTGGCCTTCCGCGGCGGCGTGGAGAAGGGGATCGTGGTCGTGTCAGTCATCGAACGTCCCCGTGCCGACGGTAATGCCTATCCCGGCGGCGAGCTGTCGGGCCAAGGCCACACGGGAGTTGAATATGTCCACGACCATGGGATCGCCCGCGCGCGCCACTTGGATGGCGTGGCCGGCGCAAAGGCCCATGGCCTTCAGGCGATTGGCGTCCGGCCCGTCCTGAACAGACACAATCCATCCGCGCGTCCCGACGGGACATCCGGCCAGATTTCGTTCCCCAGGGGCAACAGGACATGGTGTGAAGGTATGCATTTAAACTATCTGTTCTATATATCAAACAGATGAAGGTTTGCAAGAGGTCGCGGCGAGAAGGGGGACTTGGCCCGATAAGGGTGTAGTGGGGGGGATTTCCGATTGTCGATGGCCGATTTGAGATCGACAAGCGGTCGGGAACGCCCGTCCCCCCCCAAGACCGAGAAAAAATGCGCATTGGAAACGGGTGAAGGGACGTGGTATTAAGAGCGTTCTCTTTACTCGGCATTTCTAGACATGAGCAAACAATCCATTGTAGTGGCGGGTGCGCGCGAGCATAACCTGAAGAATATTACGGTCCGGATTCCGCGTAATAAGTTGACGGTTATTACGGGGTTGAGCGGTTCGGGGAAGTCTTCCCTGGCGTTTGACACGTTGTATGCGGAAGGGCAACGGAAATACGTGGAAAGTCTATCCGCGTACGCCCGCCAGTTTCTCGACCAAATGCAGAAGCCGGATGTCGACTACATCGAAGGCCTTTCCCCGGCCATCTCCATCGAGCAGCGCACCGCCGGATCGAATCCGCGTTCGATCGTCGCCACGACCACGGAAATCCACGATTACCTGCGATTGCTCTACGCGAATGTGGGCAAACCCCACTGTCCGCAATGCGGCAAACCCATTTCCAAACAGAGTGCGGACGAGATTGTGGATCAGTTGCTGAAGATGCCGCCCAAGACCCGGTTGATGATCCTCTCGCCCATGGTCCAGGGACGGAAGGGGCAGCACGATGAGATTTTCGCTTCGATCCGGAAACAGGGATTCGTGCGTGTGCGCGTGAACGGTACGTTGAGCGAAATAGACGACGCGCCCAAGCTGGACAAGAAGAAAAAGCACTCGATTGATGTGGTGGTGGATCGTCTGACCATCGAAGAGCGACTTCGTTCCCGTATCACGGACTCGGTGGAGACCGCCTTGCGTACGGGCAACGGGGTATTGGTTGCGCTGGTCGAGACGAAAAAGGATCAATGGACGGAGAAGTTGTATTCCGAGCGGAACGCCTGTATTCCGTGCGGCCTGAGTTTCGACGAACTGACGCCGCGCCATTTTTCCTTCAACAGTCCTTATGGCGCCTGTCCTGTATGTCACGGGCTCGGGACGATGCTGGTGTTCGACGAAGACCTGGTCGTGCCCGACAAGGAACTTTCGCTGGACAAAGGCGCGATTCACGCATGGCGCCGCGGAGGCCGGCGCCTGATCATTTATTATAAGGGATTGATTCGCGCCGTCGCCAAGCATTACGGGATCAGTTTGGACACGCCGTTCAACAAACTGCCGAAATCGTTTCGGGAGATCCTGTTACACGGGTCCGGGGAGGAGGAAATCGAGTTTGGGTTCTGGCGTGGCGGAGCCCATCACAAGTACGAGAAGCCTTTTGAAGGTGTGCTGCCCAATTTGGAGCGGCGCTTGGAGGAAACCGACAGCGAGTTTACGCGCCACCGATTGCACGGGTACATGACGCGGCAGCACTGCAAGACCTGTGACGGCGCGCGTCTGCGGCCCGAGGCGCTGTCTTGTTATGTGGGCGGAAAATCCGTGGTGGACGTATGCCGCATGTCCATTGTCCGGGGCCTGGCATTCTTTGACTCGCTGAAGCTGTCGAGTCAGGATGCAAAGATTGCCAAGGACGTGCTGAAAGAGATCCGCGAACGGTTGCGGTTCCTGACGAACGTGGGTCTGGACTATCTTTCGTTGGACCGCGAAAGCGGGACGTTGTCGGGCGGCGAAGCGCAACGTATCCGCTTGGCGACCCAGATCGGTGCGGGTTTGGTGGGCGTCCTGTATGTGTTGGACGAACCGAGCATCGGGTTGCATCAACGCGACAACGAAAAACTCATTCATACTCTCAAAGACCTGCGCGGTCTTGGCAACACGGTGGTCGTGGTCGAGCACGATGAACAGACCATCCGTGAATCGGACTACATCCTGGATCTCGGGCCGGGCGCCGGGGTGCACGGCGGCGAGGTCGTGTTCGCGGGGAATCTGAAGGCGTTGCTGAAACAGAAGGATTCGCTGACAGCGCAGTACATGAACCGCACGCTCGAGGTCGAAGTGCCGAAGAAGCGGAACAAACCCCGGAACGGACACCTCACGGTGACGGGCGCGTGTGCGAACAACCTGAAAGACGTCCAGGTGAAATTCCCGCTGGGGGCGCTGATCTGTGTGACGGGCGTTTCGGGCAGCGGAAAGAGCACGTTGGTGGACGATATCCTACGCCGCGCGTTGTTTCGGCATTTCTACAAATCCAAGGAGCGACCGGGCGAATACAAGAAGATCACGGGTTTGGATAAGTTGGACAAGGTGATCGTGATTGATCAGTCGCCGATCGGTCGCACGCCGCGCAGCAATCCGGCCACCTACACGGGCACGTTCTCGTTGATCCGCGATCTCTTTGCGCAATTGCCGGCGTCGAAAGTGCGCGGGTACGGCCCGGGCCGTTACAGCTTCAACGTGAAAGGCGGTCGTTGCGAAGCCTGCAAGGGCGACGGCATTCTGAAAATTGAAATGCATTTTCTGCCCGACGTGTATGTGACGTGCGAGCAATGCCGCGGCAAGCGGTACAACAAGGAAACCCTGGAAGTCCGTTATCATGGCAAGAATATCGCCGAAGTCTTGGACATGACCATTGAAGAGGCCTTGGTGCTCTTCGAGCCTGTTCCGAGAATTGCGCGCAAGTTGCGCACGCTGTCGGATGTCGGGTTGGATTACCTCTCGCTGGGTCAGCCCGCCACGACGTTGTCGGGCGGCGAAGCGCAGCGGATGAAACTGTCGGCGGAATTAAGCCGGAAGGATACGGGCCGCACGATGTATCTGCTCGACGAACCAACCACGGGCCTGCATTTCGCGGATATTCATCGTTTGCTCGGCGTGTTGCATCGCTTGCGGGATGCCGGCAATACCGTGGTGGTGATTGAACATAATCTGGACGTCATCAAGACGGCCGATCACATCATCGATCTCGGCCCGGAAGGCGGGGATGGCGGGGGCGAACTGGTGGTGGCCGGAACCCCGGAAGAGGTGGCGGCCACGCCGGCCTCCCACACCGGCCGCTATCTCAGGGACGTGCTGCACCTGCCGGGCAAAGGGTAGCGCGCGCGGGCCTATCTGCGCGATCCGGCGACGCCTGCGGACGGCTTCCCTCCTTGAACGCGCACTTGATGTGCCGGCTGGGGGCGACTACAGTAGTCATCTGGCTTTGGGTTCATGGCGGCGTATTCCCCGCGGAGGCGGGGAGAGGAAACAGGGTATACGTGATGTTGTGCAGACAGCAGTGGATTGCGATGGTGTTGTTGTGCGTGTGCGTGCTGGCTGCGCCGGCCGACGCTCAGTCGCGCCGTGAACGCGCGGTGGCCCGTGACCTGACGGCGGGCGCGGCGGCGTACGAAGACGGCATGTACAGTGCGGCCCAGCGCTTCTTCGAAGACGCGTTGAAGCGGGCCAACGATCCTGATCAAATCCGGGAAGCCACCCTTTGGTTGGTGCGCGCCCTATACCGGCGCAGCCGGCACGAAGCCGTACTGGATATTCTCGATACCGACCGCCTTGAAGAGGCGGAGCCGGCCCTGCGCCAGGTGTACCGGTTTTGGCGGGCTCGATCCCAGTATGCGCGCGGATCGTACGAACAGGTCATTGAAGAACTGAATGCGGTGGAGCCGGCCGTGTTGGAAGACGCGGAGGCGGCGCAACGGCTACGCATGTTCGGCCGGTCGTACGCCCGCACGCAGCGTCACGAATCGGCGTTGCGGGTGTTTGAGATGTTTGACCGCAATTACCCCGAAGATCCCGAGGCGCCGGATAACCTGCTGGACTGGGCCGGTTCGCTGATCGACCTGGATCGACTGGGCGAAGCGGAGGCGTTGTTGCGCCGGTTGATCGAGGCGTTTGATACGACGCGGGCATCCCAAACGGCGCGTTTATGGTTGGGCGTCATGTTGGTGGATCGAGACGATCTGGAGGAGGCACGGGAGGTCTTGGACGCGCTGATCGAGCGCGAGACGCTTCCTTCGGACTGGGCGGCGGAAGCGTGGTATGCCGTGGCGCGCATTGAGGAGGTGGGCGGCGACTTCGAATTGGCACTGGACGCGTTGGTCACGGGACAGGAGGGTACCCGCGAGCAGGCGGTGGTGAATCGTGGGCGTCTGTTGCGCGCGCGGGTGCTCTTTAGAATGGGCGCTTGGGAAGAGGGCATTGTCCTGTTGGAGCGGGTGATCAGCGCCATACCGGGCCATGAGGTCTCGGCGCAGGCGCAGCTGGAGCTCGCCGGCGCCTTGTTGGAGCAGGAGCGCTACAGCGACGCATTGGAAGCGTATCAGCATTACTTGGAAGCGTTTGAAGACGACGAAGGCAGGGCCAACGCGTTGTTGGGACGCGCGTGGACGTTGTTGGGAATGCGCCGCCCGATCGAAGCGGCCTCGTCGTTCGAGAAGGCCTACGCCTTGCATCCCGGTTTGATGGAACGCCAGCAAGCCCTCTTCAAGGTGGCGGACTCCTATTTCCAAAGTCGTCAGTTTGCCCGTGCCCGGGAAGAGTATCTGCTCATGACCAAAGTCTTTCCGGGCAGCGATCTGATTCCTCTGGCCCTCTTCCAGGCGGCGGAATGTCTGGCCCGTCAACGCAAGGTGGAGGAAGCGATCAGCGAATTTCGCGCCATCGAAGATGCGTTTCCCGCGAGTCAATATGCGGAACAGTCGGCCATGCGCATCGGCGGATTGAACGAAGAGATCAGCGAATGGGAACGCGCGATCACCGCCTACAACCGACTGATGCAGGGGTATCCGGGCGGGCCGATGTATGCCGATGCCCTGCACCGGCGGGGCCTGATCCGTTACCGGCTGGGCTTGTTTCAGGAAGCGTTGGCTGATTTTGAGCGGGTCGTGGAAAAGTTCCCGCAAGCCGCGTCCGCCGAGCAGGCCTTTTATATGCGCGGCTGGTGTCTCTATCTGTTGGGCGAGAACGAGGCCGCCTTGACGGTCAGCGATGCGTTCATTCAGCGATTCCCGCACTCGACATGGACGCCCGACGTATTGTTCTGGTTGGCTTCGTACCATTACAATCAGGGGTTGTTCGTGGAAGCGGAGCGCCGTTTCCTCGAGGTGACCGACGCACATCCGGACGGCGCCTTGGGCGATATCTCCTTGTACTGGGCCGGCCGGGCCGCCATGGAACAGGAAGAGTACCTCAAGGCCATTGATCATTTTAACCGGTTGGCAAAGGAATATCCGAATAGTGCGAAGATGCCCGAGGTGCGCTTTGCGCAAGGCGATACGCTGAGTCAATTGGGCGAGTTTTCGGGCGCCATTCTAGCTTTTGAGGAGGTCATCCGCCGATATCCCGACCGTCGGCTGGCCGTCCTGGCGTGGGGCCGGAAAGGGGACTGTCACTTTACACTCGGAAACGAAGACCCTGCCCGGTACGATGAAGCCATGGTGGCTTATCAGGCCGTACTGGACAGCCCCACGGCCTCGAACGGCGCGAAGTTGCAGGCGGAATACAAGATCGGGCGTTGTCACGAGAAAACCGGGGACGCCGCGGAAGCCCTCGCCCGCTATTTGCAGGTGGTCTATGAATATGTGCATAATCGGGACGCCCGCGGACCGGAAGCCACCATCTGGTTTACACGCGCCGCCTTTACGGCCGCCTCCATGCGGGAAGCGGAGGGAGACCGTGCCTCGGCGATCAATTTGCTCGAACGCGTTGTAGAAGCGAACGTGCCGGCCGCACCGGATGCCGAAAGACGCATTCAAAAGATCAGAGGAGATCTCGGCGCGGTACCGGCCGCTTGATCGATGTCACAGAAGGGAAACGACGATGTTGGAATTAATGTTGAAGGGCGGGCTCGTGATGTGGGTCATCTTCGGGGCGAGCCTGATCGCGGCGATGGTGTTCTTGGAGCGTTTGTTTCACTTGCATCGTGCGCAGATCAATTCCGCGGATTTTCTGGAAGGCATCTACAATGTGTTGCGGCGTCGCAACGTGGTGGAGGCGGTCAGTATCTGCGAAGAAACGCCGGGCCCCGTGGCGCATATCACGCGCGCGGCGATTCTCCAAGGGGACACCGACCGCGAGCAGATCCGTCAAGCCATCGAAGGCGCGGGGTTGGCCGAGATTCCCCGACTGGAACGGAATCTCGCGTTGCTCGCGACCATCGCCCAGATCACGCCGTTGCTCGGGTTGCTGGGCACGATTCTCGGCATGATGGAGGCGCTGTGGGTGATCCATCAGCGGGCGCCGCTGGTGTATGCCGGTGATCTTGCGGGGGGCATGTGGCAGGCGCTCATTACAACCGCGGCCGGGTTGGCGGTGGCCATCCCCACCTACGCAGGCTACAATTTTCTGCTGCATCGCTTGGAACACATCGTACTCGACATGGAACGTTCGTCCGTGGAGATCCTCCACTTCTTGTCCACGCCGGCGGTACGCGTGGAGGTGGACGGGCGATGAAGACCGAGCCCATTACTTCATCGGGCCAGATGACCTTTCTGCGGCGCCGGTACCCGTTGCGTTTGCGGCTGGCCAAGGGCGTGATCGGCGCCGTGCCGCTTGCGGATCTTACGTTTCTGGTGCTGATGTTCATCATCCTGAATTCCTGGATTGTGTTACGACCCGGCGTGTTTCTCGAACTGCCCGATTCCCATTTTGTAAGCGGCGCGCATATGGGGGCCAGTGTGGTTACCATGTCGCGCGAGGGATTGATCTTCTTCAACGATGAACGGATTTCCCTGGATGAATTGCCGCAACGACTGACCGCCTCCGTACGCCGCGCGTCGGATTCCGTGCTGGTTATTGAAGCGGACCGGCGCATCACCCATGAAAAACTGATTCGCGTGTACACGATCGCAAAATCCGCGGGATTTGAGGAGGTGCTGCTGGCGACCCGTTTAACGAATAGGCCTGCTATGACGCCATGACTGAACATGCCGAGAACACGTTGACGGAACGAAATCCTTGGAAGTGGGTGTTGGCCTTTGTGCTGGCCGTCGCGAGTCATGGCGTATGGCTTTTCTGGCTGGACACCACTTGGGCCGTGCCGCGGGAGGCGCCGCCCGCGGCGCCTCGATGGGCGCTGGCCGCCTGGGCGGAGAATGATACGGATCATCCCTTGGCGAATATTCTCGATGTATGGTCGCCGGCAACCTTTGCCTTGCCGACGGCGCGCGGATTCAGTCGCGCCTTGATTACGGAAGAAATCAGTTTGCGTCCTCCATTGCACAGTCCGTCGGAACCCGCTCTGTCGTTGGATCGTGACCGATTGCGTCCGGCGGCTGTGGAGGCCATCTTCCTTCCGGGATGGGAACAAATGCGCGTCAAGCTCGACGCCCAGCCGCTGCCGCTCACTACGCCCGTCAGGGCCGATCCGGTCGCCGCGCCCGTCCTGCCGCCCGCGCCGCAGATTGCGTATGTAGACGGCGTGCAGGAACGGCGGGCGGAACACATGGCGTTAACGGAGGATGCGGCCCTATGGGGGAACACCGGCTGGACGGCGGAATTGACCCTGTATATGGATCCGTGGGGTGTTGTGCGCCGGGTCGTTGTGGATCAGCGTGCGCCGGACGAACAGGTCACGGCGCAGCTGGTGCGTGAGGCGTACGCGTGGCGCTGGACGCCTGCGGAACGATCGGACACGGCGCGCGTGCGCGTCGTCTATTACGGCTCGCCCACGACGAATGCGCGCCAAAAGGAGGGGCCCTGATGTTTGTCAGTCTCTCCGAGTTGATTTTGATTCCGATGCTGTTTCATCTGCTGGTGATTCTGGTATGTTGGCTGTATTATCTGGCTCGCGAAGGCGCGCCTCAATTGGCGCCCACACGGAACCGCATTTATCGTTGCCAGGTTTGTGAACACGTGTATCTTGACGCTCGTGATGTGCCGCTGGCGCGCTGTCCGCGCTGTGGCTGTCTGAATGAAGCCGTTAAGACCTAACGGCGATGGGAGTCTATGAACGAGAAAATCAATATCCGCCGGGTTCGTTGGCATCCGGACACGGCTTCGGCCGCAGTGACCCGTTTTCTAAAACGGCCCGCCTTTGATAAGAAGGCGGAGGAAACCGCCAAGGGCGTGCTGGAAGACATCCGAAAGAACGGCGACAAGGCGATCATCCGGTATATCAAAGAGTTTGACGGGGTCCCATCGATCGCGGCGAAGGACTTGAAGGTGACGGCGAAGGAGATCAACGCCGCGCGCGATCTTGTGGATCGTGAATTCAAACTTGCGGCCACGGACGCCTGCCAACGGATTACGCGCTTCGCCAAGGCGGGGCTGAGCAGCGATTGGTCCATGTCCAGTCCGAAAGGCGGGATCCTGGGGGAACAATTTGTGCCGTTCGACCGGGTCGGCGCCTACATTCCGGGTGGTACGGCGCCCTTGGCCTCCACGGCCTTGATGACCGTCACGCTCGCGCGTGTGGCCGGCGTGCCGGAAATCGTGGCCTGTACGCCTGCCGACAAGCAAGGCAAAGTGAATCCCGTCTTGTTGTATGCGCTTGAGTTGGCGGGCGCGACCGAAATCTATCGCGTGGGCGGCATACAAGCCATCGGCGCCATGGCTTACGGGTCCAAGACCATTGCTCCCGTGCAAAAGATTGTGGGACCCGGCGGTCCCTATGTCACGGCCGCCAAACGGCTGGTATACGGGCACGTGTCCCTCGATTCCGTGGCCGGTCCCAGCGAGATTGCGGTGCTGGCCGATGATTCCGCTTCGCCCATCCATATTGCCGCCGACTTGTTGTCGCAGGCGGAACACGGCACCGGCCAGGAAAAGGTGTTGCTGGTGACCTCGTCCGCGCGCCTCGCGGAACGGGTGGAGAAGGAACTGTTGCGTCAGGCTGAAAGTCTGTCCCGCAAGAAAGCGGTATATGAAGTCCTGCAGAAGGGCGCGCTGCTGGTGGTGGTGGAGACGCTCGACCACGGCATGGAACTGATCAACCGGTTCGCTCCCGAACACTTTCAATTGATGGTGCATCAGCCACGGACCTGGCTACGGAAAGTGCGTTGTGCCGGCGCCGTGTTTGTCGGGCCGTGGACACCGGAGTGCGTGGGCGACTACGTGGCGGGACCGAGTCATGTGCTACCGACCGGCGGGGCGGCGGCGCTCTTCTCCGGTTTGACCGTTGACGATTTCCGTCGGCGCACCAGCGTGGTGTCCTTCACCAGCGCCGATCTCAAGGCGGCGTTGCCCGTGATCGAGGCGTTCGGCCGGGTGGAAGGGCTGGACGGACACGTCCGGTCCGCGCGCGCACGGTTTGAAACGATATGACTTCTCGCATCCGAAAGAATGTGATCGACCTCGCCGCTTACGTCCCCGGGGAACAACCCGCGAACGCGGACGTCATCAAGTTGAACACCAACGAAAACCCGTATCCTGCATCGCCGGCTGTGCAGGAGGCGCTACGGCGGATCGGATCGGATGCGTTGCGCCTGTATCCGGATCCCGTGTGCACGCGGTTGCGGGAATCCATTGCGCGATTGCACGGCTGCGATGTGGAGCAGGTATTTTGCGGCAATGGATCGGACGAAATCCTGGCGTTATGCATTCGCGCCTTTGTGGAAACCCACGGCAAGATAGGCTTTTTCGATCCGTCCTACTCCCTCTATCCCGTCCTCGCGGCCATTGCGGAGGTCGGCACGGCGCCGTTGGCGCTTGCCCCCGACTTCTCCTGGCCCCCGATTCCGGATCGCTACGATGTCCCGCTTTTCTTTTGGACCAACCCGAATGCCCCAACCAGTCTCCTATGCCCGTCGGAACCGATTCGGGACTTCGCCGAACGTTCGGAAGGCGTGGTGGTTGTGGATGAGGCGTACGTCGATTTCGCCGCCGCGGATTGCGCGGCCTTGGCGTTGGCGCTCCCGAACCTGCTCGTTACGCGCACCTTTTCGAAATCCTATTCCCTCGCGGGGATCCGTCTCGGATACGCGATCGGAAACAAAGAGTTGATCGCCGCGCTGTTCAAGGTCAAGGACGCCTATAACGTCAACCGGCTGACCCAGGAATTGGGACGGGCGGCCGTGCAGGATCAAGGACACATGCAAGGCAACACGCGGCGCATCGTCGAGACCCGCGAACGGGTGGCCCGCGCATTGCGTGATCGCGGATTCGAGGTGTATCCCTCGCAAACGAATTTTCTTTGGCTGCGTCCGGCGCAGGAGACGGCCGAAACCCTGTTCGGCCGGTTACGTGAGCGCGGCATTCTTGTGCGGCACTTCACGGATCCGCGCACCAAGGAGTATCTGCGCGTCACCATCGGTACAGACGAACACATGAACGCTTTTCTTGCCGCATTGGATGCCTGACCACACTCATCAACGCGCGCTGCTCGACGCCCTGTATGCCGCCCATAACCGGCGCGCGCTCGTTCATCCCGATCCGCTGGAAACGTTGTACCCTTTTGAAGACACGGCCGATCGCGAAATCGTCGGGCTTGTCGCCGCCGTACTCGCTTTCGGCGGGGTGGGGCAGATACTGAAAAGTATTCACTTGGTCCTGACGCGCCTGGACCAACGGCCGCGCGCGTTTCTCGATGCTGTGGATCGGGCGACGCTGAAGCGTCGCTTTCGCGGATTCCGGCATAGATGGGTGGATGGCGATGATATGGCCGGCTTTCTGTGGGCGGTCCGCGAAACAGTGCGTATCGAGGGATCGCTTGAAGCGGCCATGCGCATGGAGGACGCGGCATCCACGGAAGACGCGATGCCACATCTTGTTCAATTTGTGTCCAGAACCCGCAGATACGGCGGATTGGACGGCGGCCCTTTACTGTCCGACCCCTCGGCGGGCAGTGCCTGTAAGCGGCTGCACCTCTATCTGCGCTGGATGATCCGGTCGGATGACGTGGATCCGGGCGGATGGTCGGTCATCCCGCCCTCGAAACTCGTCGTGCCGTTGGACACGCACATGCACCGGATCGCCCGTGAGATGAAACTGACCCGCCGCAAGCAGGCCAATCTGAAGACGGCGCTGGAGATTACCGCCGCTTTCAAGCGGCTCTGCCCCGAAGATCCCGTGCGGTACGACTTTGTCCTGACCCGTTTCGGCATCCGGAAAGACGCATCGCGCGAGACGTTTGTGGAGCAATACCGCTGTGCAGATCGACCCTAAACAAGGATGTGCATAATGCGTACACTCTTCACGCATATCAGGGCCGCCGCTTCCGGCGCGCCGAGTTGCGGAGATCGTTGGCAGGGGTGGATAGGAAATGAGTAATGCTAAACTATCGTTGCGTTCCGGCCCTTGCTGCGTTGCTTGTCACGTGGGCATCACTTTCCGTTGCGGCTGATTCGCAGAAAGATAAGCCGGGCGATGGCGCTGCGGTTCCAGAGCCCTCCCGCTGGGTCCATCCGGACGGCATTCCCCGTCCTGAGCCCGCGCTACCCCCGGCTCCGCATCCCACACGCGTCCGGCGCGTCGACGTGCCGGTGGTGCAAGATGTCCCCTTGCCTGTTGAGGGGCTGCGCGGTCGCCTGGCACTGGTGGTGGCGAACGAACTATTCGCATCCATCTCCAATCGCTTGGACCGGCACGCCCGGTACCTGCAAATGGATGGGTACGACGTCGTCGTCTATCAATTCACAGGTTCCGCGACGGATCTACGCGCCCATCTCGCCTCTCTCCATAATGAACCCGCCTCGTTGGTCGGTGCGAAACTTATCGGTAACATTCCTTACGTGCTTTTCCAGAGCGGATCGCAAAGCTATATCTGCGATCTCTTCTTTATGGATCTTGATGGAGTCTGGGCGGACACGAATAGCAACGGCCGTTACAACTCCTGGACGGGCGACAAGTCGCTGGAAATCTGGGTCTCGCGCATTAGGACCGATAACCTGCCAAGCCTCGGCACGGAGATCGAAGTATTGAACAATTACTTCAACAAGAATCACGCGTACAGGTCGGGCGCATTGCGTCCCCAAGCCCGCGGTCTCGCGTATATCTACAAAGATTGGTCATCGACGCTCGGACCGCATGACCGGCGACACCTCGAACACGTGTATGGCGAGGAAGATACAACCTTCACCGGAACAACCTCCGCCAGCGACTATAAGAACAATCGACTGCCTGCGGACCAGGAATTCCTCATCACCCGCACACACGGAAATTCGGGCGGACACCATTACGGGGGATGGATCTATTCCGCCGATTACCGGGCGATCTTGCCGCCGGCGCTCTTCTATCAGTTGGGCAGTTGCAACGTGGCCGATTTCACGGCGGCGGATTACGTGGCCGGTACCATGGCCTTCAATCAGTATCCGGCGGGTCTGTTCGTGTGGGGACTGAGTCAAACCGGCATGATGTGGGATGAAGAGCCATTCTATACCCGATTGTCGGACGGCCACTCGCTGGGAAGCGCTTTCCAGGCTTGGTTTGAAGGCGTTAAGAATGACAGCCAGGGGCCCGGATACTTCTACGGGTCGCTTCTGCTCGGCGATGCCAGCCTGCGTACCTCTCCTTCCTTCCCGCCGATCCACACCCTCTCCGGCCATGTCCGCGCGCCGGGCGGCGCGGGCATCGGCGGTGTCATGCTCGTCGGTCTGCCCGGTAATCCCGTGACGGACGGCGAAGGATCCTATGAGGTCATGGTCTCGTACGGATGGACGGGCGCCGTGACCCCGGTGCGTGGCGGATACGACTTCAGCCCGACTGTCCTCTATTATGACGGCGTCACAGAGAACGCGAACGCGGAAGACTATGAGGGAATGGCCGTGCCCGTCACGCTGGCCGGAACGGTACGCACCGCAGACGGCTCGGGTATCGGCGGCGTGCGGCTCGACGGGCTCCCCGGCGATCTGCAAACCGATCACACCGGCTTTTACAGCGCGACGCTGCCGCACGGCTGGTCCGGAACCGTCACACCGGTCAAGGACGGAAACGTCTTCAACCCGCACGACCGCGCGTATGCCGGGCTATCTGTGAATCTCGCGGACGAGGATTATGTGTTTGAGACGATCCCCGGCGCATCCCCGTCGTATACGGTGACCGGATTTGTTCGCGCGATTGGCGGGACGGGTGTCGGCGGTGTGCTGCTCAACGGAGGTCGCGGCTCGGTCTTCGGGACGCTGATCGGCGCGTCCGCGCTGGGGATGCTCCAGGTCGCGCTCACCCTCTCCGGGGTGCAGGTGGACGTCCAGA
>SKXR01000131.1 GCA_007128275.1 Kiritimatiellia bacterium | reverse complement strand
TTTTCCAATCGTTGCCTGCCCGCCCTTGGCCATGCACTGCCTGATGCAAAACATGTTTGTTTGCTCATCAGGCCCGTCTGCACAAGCGGCAGGCGGGGAACTTTTTTCGCGCGTTTTTCCAATCGTTGGAAAGTGCCCTGTTTTCGCGGTCTCCACGGCGTCGTATAACTCCGCCCTCCAGTTACTTCGAACCGCGTGCATGCAGGGGCGAGCCATGCGAGCCCGCGCACTTCCATCACGCCTCTTCAAATTCCGGTTTGCAGAGCTCGTAGAAGGTGCAGCGCGCGCAGATCCGGCGGTCGGGCGTCATATCCCATTCCTCGCGCGGCAACGGCTTGTTTTTGCGCGCGTCGCCGTCGCGCAGATAGTCCGCCATGTCCATCGACGACTCGACAATCAGCGCGCGGGCTTCGTCCAACATCGCCGCCGTCACCGGTTCCATCGCAACCCGCCCTTCTTTCAGGTATTCGATGTAGACCTTGATCTGTTCCGCGGGGACGCCGTGTTTCACTTGAGCCCATAAGCCGTAGATGGCGAGCTGTTTCATGTGGTCCGGATGCGGGCGACCCGCTTTCCAATCGTGAATGTGCCAGTCCCCATTCTGACGATACACATAATCGGGGATGGCATAGACGGTAAGGCCGTCCAACTCGAACGACTCCATTTTTTCGATGGTCACTTCGTCCTCGACCCGAACCTCGGCGAGCCGCGGCAGCACGGTCTCCATGAAGTTGCGGACGCAGAGACACACGTGTTCCTTCAGAAACTCCGGCCATTTCGGATCCAGATCCGGATGCAGTTCGGGATAATAATGCTCATGCAGACAAACATTGCGTTTCGGGTCCGCCCGCCACGCGCCCGACTTTGATTGTTTCCATGCCCCGTTCAACAGCGGACGCGCCGCCGTTTCATACGCTTCATCCACGGTGCGGGTCCGACCGGCTTGCTTCTCGCCCAGAACCCAGCGCACCGCCTCCTCGGTCGCCCGCCCTTGTAGCGTGTGCCGTGAATCCATCTTGTTCAGGCGATACGCCGTTCGAGCGATTTCCGGGGCTTTCGCATCCCAGCCGCCCCATGCGGCGTACTTGCTCCAGTACCGCTTGCGCCGACAGACCTCAAAATCCGAAGCCGCACTGAACGACCACGAAAAGGTATTGATCAACTCTGCCATGCCGCCAGTCTGGCACATTGGGCGGGCGGAAGAAAGTGTTCAGTGTGCAGTGTTCAGTGTTCCGTGTCCGCAACTACCGCTTGACCCGAAACGATGCGCCACACATGATCCTTTCATGAGTGAGCATCGGGATATATTGCAGCGCGTGGCGGACGGAGAGCTGACGGTCGAGGAGGCGTTGCGACAACTGGGCGGCGGGCGCGAATACGATTTGGGATTTGCTAAAGCCGACCTCTCGCGCCCCAAACGGTGCGGCATATCGGAGGTGATCTACGCGGCGGGTAAAACACCGGAACAGGTGGTCGATATCGCCGAGGCGCTGCACCGCGACGGATCGGCCGTCATGGCAACCCGCGTCACGGAAGCGCATTTCGAGGCCGTCCGCATTCGATACCCCAATGCCGTGCACTATAAGATCGCGCACATCATCACGATTCCCGGCCACAAACCGATCGAACCCGTTGGACGGGTCGCTGTCGTGGCCGCGGGCACGTCGGATTTGCCGGTGGCAGAAGAAGCGGCCATCACGGTGGAGTTTCTTGGCGGCCGGGTGGACCGCATCACGGATGTGGGCGTCGCGGGCGTGCATCGGCTGGTCAATCGTATTGACGACATCCGCAAGGCGCGGGTCGTGATCGCCGTGGCCGGCATGGAAGGCGCCCTGCCCTCGGTGCTCGGCGGCCTGATCGACCGTCCCCTGATCGCCCTGCCCACGAGTGTCGGGTACGGCATGCACCTCAACGGCCTGGCCGCGTTCCTCGCGATGTTGAATTCCTGCGCGCCCGGGATTACCGTCGTCAACGTGGACAACGGGTTCGGCGCAGGCGTGGCGGCGACGCTGATTAATCGGCTGGCCTAGGCGGCCACGCCGTTACCGGCGCGGCTACGAAAGAGGTGTAGCCGCCGCGGTAACGCGGTGGAGACGATGTAAAGAGGCTTATGAAGATTCTACATTTTGACGTGATCGGCGGAGCAAGCGGGGACATGATCCTCGGCGCTTTGATTGAACTGGGCGTGAATCCCGTCGTGCTTCGGGAAACTCTGGACTCCCTCGCCGTGGAGGGAATCCATTTACATATCGATCCGGCCGACGATCGCGGTATCCACGGCACGCGGGTGACAGTGCATGCGCACGAGGCCCACGACCATCATCAGCATGATCAGGGTCATGATCACGCGCACCATGCCCCCCACGATGCGCCCCATCGAAATCTCGACGACATTCAGAAGATCATCCGATCCTCCCGTCTACCCGAACCCGTCAAAGAGACCAGCCTCGCCGTCTTCCAACGCATTGGCCAAGCGGAAGCAAAGGTCCATGGCACCACGATTGAACACATTCATTTTCACGAAGTCGGCGCTCTCGACTCCATCGCCGACATTGTCGGTTCTTGTCTTGGATTGCATCTACTGGATGTGGACGAGGTTTCCGTTTCCGCATTACCGATGGGACACGGCACCATCGACTGCGCACACGGGACCTATCCCAATCCCGCCCCGGCGACGGTGGAGCTGATGAAGGGCATGCCCACGATTTCCGTGGATGAACCTTTTGAAATGGTGACCCCGACCGGCGCAGCCTTGCTCGCAACGTGGAAAACCGTGGAAGCACCGGCGGCGGACAGCCGCATTGTGGCGTCCGGCTACAGCATCGGACATCGCACGATGAACCAGCGCCCCAACGTCCTTCGCGCCATTCTGTTTGAAACACCCGACACCCGACACCCGACACCCGACACCGTCCTCACACCCGGCACCCGACACCCGACCCTGCTTCGCCAAGGCTTCGCAGGGCAGGCACCCGACACCGTCCTCGTCCTCGAATGCAATCTTGACGACACCACCCCGGAAATCATCGGGGCGCTGACGGAACGGCTCATGGCGGCGGGCGCGCTGGATGTATTCACGGTGCCGATTCAGATGAAGAAACAGCGTCCGGGCACGCTCCTCACCGTATTGGGTCGATCGGAAGATCGCGACAACCTACTCGATCTCATCTTCACGGAATCCACCACATTCGGGGTACGCGAATCGCTCAAGAAACGCACAATCCTTGAGCGGCGCACGGAAACCGTCAGCACGCCGTACGGCGAGGTGCGGGTGAAAGTCGGACGCTGGAAAGGCCGTGACGTCACGCGCTCGCCGGAAATGGACGACTGCATCGCCCGCGCCCGGGAACACAACGTGGCCGCACGCACGGTGTACCAATCCGCGCAGAACCAACAATAGCTTAAGAGTATCAGTTATCCCAAGAGAGTATGTCCTGCGGCGTATCGGAGCGCCGGTCCGGCCCAAACGACCACGCCACAACGCCCACACCAACCTGGTTCGGATAGATGGTATGCGCCATCGTGCAGGTGTTATTCATATCGGTATCGAGCACGATCTGATAGGGCGACCCCCATGGATCCAGAAACTCGCCCGCATCATTCAGCCCCGAACGGCCGCGCCCGTGTCCGGGCAGCCGCACATATTCGATACGATTCGGATTCACGCGATGGCCCTCGTTGCCGGGACCGTCCACCGCACGCAAGGCGTTCATCACCAAGTCATTCCCCGTCTCGCGACCGTACCGCATATCGTTCGGAGTCCCCATATGCGGAGAGGGCCAATAACCGTACTCGACGAAAAACCGTTCACTGGCCGAGACAATCATCTCCAGATCGGCGCGCGTCATGGCCTGACGCCGATTGATCTCCACACCCACCCAGATGGGGATGACAATGGAAAGAACGATGAGGAGCACGCCGCCGCCCATCAGCTTCTCGGCTTTCGATAAGGGCTGTTTCCTTGTCTCACTCATTTCAACACCCGGAAGAGAACCGCGAATGGACGCGAATACACGCGAATAAGGAAAGGGAAATACATTCCCTTCTTCTTGAATTAGCGTTCATTCGCGTCCATTCGCGGTTCCCTCTCTTGAAGTACTACGCGCTTCCATTCCAGTTTGGCTCGCTTGAAATTCATAATCACACCGACCTCAAGTCCGGTAATGCGCAGGTAGTTCAGCATTTGTCCCAAATCGTGATCCGTGATGTGGTCCACCACCTTTGCATCCACGACAATCTGATCGTTGACGATCAAGTCAGGGATGTAGTCGCCCACCCGAACACCTTTGTACATAACATCATATCGTGCTTGTTGCTTTACACTGATATTTCGCAGGCCGAATTCAACGACCAATGCATTCTCATAAGGCTTTTCCAACAAGCCGTGCCCTAATTCATTCAAGACTTCAAAGGCACAGTTCACCACCTCATACACCTCATCCTTCAATGGAAGATCAACACTCATCTCCCCTTCCGGAAGAGAACCGCGAATGGACGCGAATACACGCGAATAAGGAGATGAAACCACATTCCCTTCTTCTTGAATTAGCGTTCATTCGCGTCCTTTCGCGGTTCTATCTTTGCTCCAACAGTCCGCGTACAGCGGCGATGGCTTCCGCCACTTTGGAGGGGTCTTTGCCCCCGGCCTGCGCTTTGTTGGGTTGACCGCCTCCGCCGCCACCGGCAATCTTCGCCACCTGCCCGATGAGCTTGCCGGCATGCACACCGCGCTTTACCAGATCGTCGCTGACCGAGGCCACAAACGCTGCTTTCCCGTCCGACGCGCCGCCCAGCACAATGACCCCAGACTTCACCGCCGGTCGCACCTGATCGAGAATACCGCGCAGACCATCGATCCCCTGCCCTTCCACCACTTCGGCGATCAGCGGAATGTCGCCGACGGTCTCCTGCTTCTCCAACAGCGACGCCGCCACATCTTTGCTCGCGGAGGCCGCCTGCTGTTTCAGCGCTTTCTCCAATTTCTTGTTTTGTTCAATCAACGCTTCGACGCGTTTGATCAACTCTTCGGGCGCGGCGCTGAAACGCTGAGCCAAACTGCGCACCAAACTGTGCTCGCGTTGGGTCCACTCATACGCGGGCCAACCGCAAACGGCCTCGATCCGACGGATCCCGGAAGCCACGGAGCTTTCACCGACAATCCGGAAGAAACCCAGTTGCCCGGTCTCGCGGACATGGGTGCCGCCGCACAATTCCCGACTGAAACCGCCGATATCCACCACGCGCACCTCGTCGCCGTATTTCTCGTCGAACACGGCGATGATTCCGGAATCGGGCACATCTTTGTACGCCATGGAATAGGTCTTTACCGGGGTGTCGTTCATGATCCATTGATTCACCCGATGCTCGATCGCCTCCAACTTATCCGCCGGCACCGCCTCGTAATGCGTGAAGTCGAAGCGCAACCGGTCGGGCGCAACCAGCGAGCCCGCCTGCCGCGCCGTGGCGCTGACAAACTCGCGCAAGGCGGCATTGAGCAGGTGGGTGGCCGTATGATGATGCTGGATATGCGCGCGACGCTCCGCATCCACCACGGCGCCGACTTTCCCGTCCATCGTCAGCCGTCCCTGAACCACTTTGCCGATATGCAGAACGACGCCGTCCATCGGGCGCTGTGTGTCCCATACTTCAAACTCGCCTTCCGGGCCGCGAATGATTCCGTGATCACCCACCTGGCCGCCGGCTTCCGGATAGAACGGGGTCTCCGCCAAAATCAATTCGCCGGTCTCACCTTCCGACAGCACGTCCCGGCATTCGCCGCCCGCCAGGATCGCGACGATTTCCGTCTCCTTTTCGAGAGCGCCATACCCATCAAACGTCGACCGAACACCATCGGCGTGCAGTTTCCGGATCAATTCCATATCGCCCGACAGCACGGCATCCTTGCGATCCCGGCGCGCGCGATCCCGTTGTTCCTCCATCAAAGATTCGAACCGTTCGTGGTCCACCGAAAGGTTCTGTTCCGCAGCCATCAACGTCGTCAGGTCCAGGGGAAACCCAAATGTGTCGTAGAGTTTGAACGCGCTGTCGCCGGGGAAAATCGTTTGCTTCTCCTTCTTCAGTTCCTCGACCACTTCGTCAAACAATGCCATTCCGCGATCCAGCGTCGCGGCGAAACTTTCCTCTTCCGCTTTAAGCGCGCGCAATACGCGATCCCGATTCCGGCGCAATTCGGGGAACACATCGCCCATGATTTCTTCAAGCACGGGGAACAACTCCCCCATGAAAGGCTTGCGGAAATCGAGCTTCCGCCCGTACCGCACGGCGCGGCGCAGCAAACGCCGCAACACGTACCCCCGCCCGTCGTTGGACGGCAACACGCCGTCGGCAATCGCAATGGACAGTGCGCGGATATGGTCGGCGATCACCCGCATCGCCACCGCCGCCTCGCCTTCATACGCGCATCCGGACATCGCTTCGAGCTTCTTCAACAGCGGAGTGAAGACATCGGAATCGTAGTTCGACTTCTTTCCTTGCAACACGGCGGCCACCCGCTCGAAGCCCATACCCGTATCCACATGTTTGGACGGCAATTCTTCGAGCGACCCGTCGTTCTTGCGATTGTATTGGATGAAGACCAGGTTCCACAGCTCGATCACTTCCGGTGAACCGGCGTTGACCATGTCCGGCGTGCATCCGTCGGCGGTGAGGTCGATATGGATTTCCGAACACGGACCGCACGGCCCGGTTTCGCCCATTTCCCAGAAGTTATCCTTCTCGTCAAAACGCAGGATATGTTTCGGATTAATATCCGTAACCTCTTTCCACAACGCTTCCGCCTCGGCATCGTCCTTGTACACCGTGGCCCATAGACGATCTTTGGGAAGGTTCCAGACCTCCGTCATCAACTCCCACGCCCATGCGATCGCTTCCCGCTTGTAGTAATCGCCGAAGGACCAATTCCCGAGCATCTCGAAAAAGGTGTGGTGATAGGTATCGATCCCGACTTCTTCCAAGTCGTTATGCTTGCCGCTGACCCGGATACACTTCTGTGTGTTCGCGACCCGTCGCTCCTTGCTTTCGCGCGCGCCGAGAAAGATATCCTTGAACTGATTCATCCCCGCGTTCGTAAAAAGCAACGTCGGATCCGTCGGCAACACCACCGGCGAGCTGGGCACAATGACGTGCTCCTTGGATTTAAAGAAGTCCAGAAACGATTGGCGTAGTTCGGATGATGTCATGAGGAATGGTTTATGGTTGATGGTTTATGGCTGTGATGTTTGTTCCATAAGCAGAGATTCAAGGGTGGGCCATGCGCCTATTCCCCCTCCTCCGAACGTGTTGACATAGGTCCGACTTCGATGAGGCGGCTCCCCGCATTCAGCTCGGCCATAACCTGCGGCAGGAGCGGCTCAAGCCAATCGAACAGGACGCGATTAACAGAGTTCCCTATTCTTAGCCAGAGGACTTGAGGTCCATCCTTGTGCACCAAAGCCATTTCGGCGAAGTCCTCGTCCTTCGTGACGATTACCCAATCTTCATTCCTAGCCAGCGACCATAGCTCACGATCCGTTGCATCACGCAGCCCTATTGAACGTATGGCCTTGGCCTCGAAACCCCGCTCAACCAACCACCGCTCCATTGCTGGAGGCAATTGGGCATCTATAAGGAATTTCACCGATCAACCTGCCAGCACTACCGGATGATCAATATAGCGAGCGGCATATGCAATGCAGGCCCGTATATCCCCTACTTCCAGATCGGGATAATCACGAAGAATCTCCTCCTGCGTGGCGCCTCCAGCGAGCATGTCCAATACGTCTTTGACGCGGATACGCATACCCCTTACACAGGGATGACCGCCACATTGAGCTGGGTTGACAGTGATGCGATTCATTTATGTTTTCCTTTTACCACAGAATACACCGCCTATCCTACGCTGTCACATCGGTCACGGCAATGGGGAACCATGGTCTTTCGCGCATACTTGAAGACTACCTACCACTCAACACGCCCGCATGTGCTTCCATGATTTTTTCGACGAGTTTCTTCTGCATGGCTTCGTCCTCTTTCAAGGCCTTGGCGGCGGCGTCTCGGCCCTGACCGATCTGCTCCCCCTCGTACGAAAGCCAGGATCCCCGTTTCTCGACCAGGTTGTAGGCAATCGCCGCGTCCAGAATGGAACCGGTCCAGGAAATGCCTTCCGCATACAAAATATCGAATTCGGCTTCCGTGAAAGGTGGCGCGACTTTGTTCTTCACCACCTTGACCTTGGTACGGCTTCCGTACACGCGCCCGGTGGAATCTTTCAGGTTCGCAATACGCCGGATATCCAGCCGCACCGAGGCGTAGAACTTCAGCGCGCGGCCGCCCGGCGTGGTTTCCGGATTGCCGAACATCACGCCTATCTTTTCACGAATCTGGTTGGTGAAAATACATGTCGTCTTGGAATGGTTGATGGCCGCCGTCAGTTTACGCAACGCCTGCGACATCAGACGCGCTTGCAGGCCGACGTGTGCATCGCCCATGTTGCCATCCAATTCAGCGCGCGGCGCCAATGCCGCCACGGAATCGACCACCACGACGTCCAGCGAATTGCTCTTAACCAGTTGTTCGCAGATGTTCAACGCTTCCTCGCCCGAGTCAGGCTGCGAAACGAGCAAGTCGTCCACATTAACGCCGATCTTCCGCGCGTACCCGGGATCCAACGCGTGTTCCGTATCAATGAAAGCGGCCAATCCGCCGTTTTTCTGGGCATTGGCAATGATGTGCGAGACCAGCGTCGTTTTCCCGGAAGATTCCGGCCCGAAAATCTCTACCACGCGGCCCCGCGGCACCCCGCCGATCCCCAACGCGAGATCCAACGTCAACGCGC
>SKXR01000271.1 GCA_007128275.1 Kiritimatiellia bacterium | reverse complement strand
TTCCCTCTGCGGAAACAATATACACACGTCTTTGATCTTGTCCAGTGTCGCAGAAAACAGGTACATCTAACACATGAATGATGCAGGAAATAGTTTGTTTGCCAATCTGGCCTTCTTAAGCGCCTTTCTCGGGTGGTTCACGGCACAGGTATTGAAAATGTTTTTCCACTATTTCAATACGCGCCGGGTCGATTTCTACGTATTTGTCAGCACCGGGGGCATGCCGAGCTCGCATTCCTCGATGGTGAGTGCCCTAGCGACCAGCATTGGCCTACTGCACGGATGGGGCAGCCCTTTGTTCGCGCTCTCACTCGCATTCGCCCTGGTCGTGATGTTCGACGCACAAAGTTTCCGCCGTGCTGCAGGCCAACAGGCCCGGTTGCTGAACCAGATCGTGGAGGAACTATTCAAGGAACACCACTTCTCTGAAAAGAAACTGGCAGAACTGCTGGGCCATACACGGTACGAAGTCTTCTTCGGCATGTTGCTCGGCATCCTGATCGCAATACTGGTCTACAAGACGGGCGGCTAGGAAGCCACCGCCCCCCGGATGGCCCTTTATTCACAGGCTCGTCGCGCAGAATGTTGTTGCCTTTTTAGGCGCGCTCACTATCTTCATGCGAGACTTGGCTGGAGACGGGTGTTCCGTCCCGCATCAGAGTCAGAAGAAAACCGTAAGGAAAGGACGAGCAATATGGCCAAAGCCAAAACGAAAACGCAAATCGTATCCGAGCTTGCTGAAGCTGGAGACATCACCAAGAAACAGGCCGTCGCAATTCTCGAGAGCCTTGTCGCCCAAGCATACAAGGGTGCGAAAGATGGATTCACCATTCCCGGCCTCGGCAAACTCGTTGTCGTGAAGCGTAAAGCGCGTATGGGCCGCAACCCGGCCACCGGCGCCACGATCAAGATCCCCGCGAAAAAGGTCTTGAAGTTCCGTATCGCCAAAGCGGCGAAAGATGCGATCCTTTAATTGATTTGATCGTATGACCGATGAAGATCGCGACCGGCAACGGTCGCGATTTTCTTTTTGTGCGCCCGCACCTCTGCTATATTCATCGTTTACAGATACCGGAAACCACCGTTTAATGGCCCGATGCATACCAATCAGGAAGTGACATGGCTCAGAAGTTAATCAGCGAATTGCTGGCCGAAGCGCGGCGCCCGCTGCTTTCGTATGAATTCTTTCCGCCCAAAGACGACACGGGCATGGACAAGCTCCAGCGCGTGGCCGAAGAACTAAAACCGACGAAACCGGATTTTGTCACCGTGACTTTCGGCGCCGGCGGCTCCACACGAGCGCGCACACTCCAGGTCTGCGAGTACCTGCGCGAAGCCGGTCACACTCCCGTGATGCACCATCTCACCTGCGTCGGAACTAGCCGGGAGGAGCTTGGCGACATCGTGGACCGCGTCTACGAGTCCGGCATTCGCAACATCATGGCGCTGCGTGGCGACCCTCCGAAGGGCGAATCCCGATTCCGTCCGCATCCGGGCGGGCTGGTGCACGCAAACGATCTGGTCCACTTTATTAAGAAGAGACACCCCGACATCTGCTGTGGTGTGGCCGGCTACCCGGAAACCCATCAGGAAGCGCTCTCGCCGGAATCCGATATTTTCTATTTGAAAGATAAAGTGGATGCCGGCGGCGCCTTCATCACCACACAACTCTTCTATGACAACAAGAGCTTCTACGACTTCGTGCGCAAATGCCGGGACTGGGGCATTCGTGCCCCGATCATTCCCGGCCTGCTACCACCGATCTCGCTCAAACAATTGCGACGTATGGCCGCCATGTGCCAGGCTTCTCTCCCCCCCTCACTCGTGCGGGATCTGGAGAAGGCCGGAGACGATGCGGAAAACGCCGAAACCATCGGCATCGATTGGACGGTACGCCAAATCAAAGACCTGCTGAAACACGACGTGCCCGCCGTGCATCTCTATATCCTCAACCGCTCCAAAGCCGCCCTGGCCCCGGCCGTCAAAGAATGCTTCGGCCGCTGACGCGTTTTCCGTTCGCCCCACCCCGCTTGACAAGGCCTGCCCGAACAGATAGGTTGTGTTTGGCATATAAAACAAATGTTCTACTGAGCGAGCCGAAGGGAGCCGTCATGTCCAAGGAAGTATGGAAAAGTTTTGAAGAGAATCAGATCACGCATAGTGCCGCGCATTATCTTATGACCATTCATGCGCTCATTCTCGAACAGGGCTATGCGCGCGTCACCGACATCGCCAAGCGGTTGAACATCACGCGCGGAAGTTGCTCCATCAGTCTGCGTCCCCTGAAGAAACGCCAATTGGTTTTGGAGGACGACAACAAATTCCTGCAACTGTCCGACGAAGGCAAGCGTCTGGCCGAGCTTGTGGAACGAAACGACGAACTCCTCGAGGCCCTTTTTCGCGACGTACTCGGTGTGGACGCGGATCAGGCGGAAATCGACGCCTGCAAGGTGGAACATCTGCTCAGCATCGAAACCAGCGTCAAGCTGTCCAATTTCATTCAGTTGATTCAAACCGACAAAGCGGTGGTAAGAAACTTTCTCAAGGAGTTGAGCAGGCAATCCACGGATTGTTCGCACAACGTGGAGGAGTGCGATTTTTGCCAAAGTGTCTGCTTCTTTGAGAAAGCCGCTAAAAAACAAGCGAAGAAGAAAGCGATTGCGTGATCCTGTAGATGAAGAAGAAGCTCACACACGTTGCATCTTACATCCCCCTGCTCCTGTTGCTGTTGGTCGGCATCGTGCTCACTGGTCGCTTTCTGCTGATGGAACGCGTCGACACCCGCAATGCGATCACGATCTATTCCGGGCGCAGTGAGGATTTGATTCAACCGTTGATTGACCGGTTCACGGAGGAAACCGGCATTCGGGTTTACATCCGCTACGGACAAACGGCGGAAATGGCGGCGACCATTCTGGAGGAAGGGCGCAACAGTCCCGCCGACATTTTCTTTGCGCAGGATGCCGGTGCGTTGGGCGCCCTCTCCCGGGCAGGCCGCTTGGCGCCGCTCCCCGAAGACCTCCTGGAAGAAGTCGAACCGCGTTTCCGCTCGCCGAAGCATCACTGGATCGGCGTGTCCGGGCGCGCACGAGTCGCCGCCTACAACCCGCATCGAATATCCCCGGAACAACTGCCCGAGGATCTGTCCGGTTTTTGCGCTCCTGAATGGCAGGGCCGCGTAGGTTGGGCCCCCGCCAACGGCTCCTTTCAGGCCTTCGTCACGGCCCTGCGCGTGACGCAAGGCGAAGAGGCGACGCGTACCTGGTTGGCCTGCATGCAGGCCAACGGCACGCGCGCCTACGCCAAAAACACCCCCATCATCGCCGCGGTAGAAGCGGGCGAAATCGATGTCGGCCTCGTCAATCACTATTACATCCACGCCATGCAACAGGGGCGCCAGACGACCATGCACGTGCGCAACCATTATTTCGCCTCGGATGTCCTGGTGAACGTGGCCGGCGCCAGCATCATCGATACGTCGGGGAACAAGGATCTTGCCGAACAATTTGTGCGCTATCTGCTCGCAGCCGACGCGCAACGCTATTTCACGGACCACACCTATGAATATCCGCTAGCCGCCCATGCCGAAACCAATCCGGCTTTGCCGCCATTGCGCACCCTTCAAACACCTGACATGGATCTCAGCGAGTTGGACGACCTTGAAGGCACACTGCGCCTGTTGCAGGACCTGGGAATTCTTTAAGGGGGGCGCGTCCGGCATGTCCGCTCATATTCCGATCAACAGACATTCCGAGACACGGAGCGAACCGTCACTTTCCGCCGGGCAACGACGCGTGCCGTCGGCGAAACGTCCTTCGCTCTCGCTCCGGCTCGCCGCCGGCATAGTTGCCGCACTGGCGCTGCTGCCCCTCGTCTACTTGATTGTGCGCACGGTGGAGATCGGCCCGGAAATCGTTGGTATCCTGGCGCGGCCCCGCACCGTGGCCGTCTTCTTCAACAGTCTTGGTCTAACGGTGGCCGTCACCGCTTCGTCCGTCTTGATCGGCGTTCTGTTGGCGTGGCTGACTGCGCGCACTGATTTGCCGGGCCGACATTTTTGGAGCACGGTGACCTGTCTGCCTTTGGTGTTGCCCTCGTATGTCGGCGCTTTCGCGTTGATCGCCGCGTTGGGCCCGAACGGCATGTTACAGCGTCTGCTCGCCCCGCTCGGTGTGGAGCAGTTACCGTCCATCTACGGCTTTCCCGGCGCGTGGCTGGCCTTGACGCTGTTCACGTATCCGTACGTGCAATTAAGTGTACGCGCCGGATTGCGCGGCCTTGATCCCAGTTTGGAGGACGCCGCGCGCAGTTTGGGGCGCACCGCCCCACAAGTGTTTCGCGAGGTAATCCTGCCGCACCTCCGCCCCGCCATTGCCGCAGGCGCCTTATTGGTGGCGCTGTATACGCTCAGCGATTTTGGCGCGGTGTCCCTCCTGCAATTCAATGCGTTTACACGCGCGATCTATGTGCAGTACACGGGGGCCCTGGATCGCAGCGCCGCCGCTGTGCTCGCGCTACTCTTGGTTGCGTTGACTTTCTTGATCCTGCTTATCGAGTACCGGCTGCGCGGAAGGACACGCTACTATCGCAGTAGCGCAGGCGCCCTACGTCACCAACGCCGCGCCGCACTCGGGATATGGCGCTATCCCGCCGTCGCCCTTTGCGCAATCATCAGTCTGCTCGCGCTCGGCGTGCCGGTGCTGGTGACCGGATACTGGTTGCTGCAAGCCGGCGCCGCCGACGGCCAGTGGCTTCAATCCATCGATATCACGCTCAATTCCGTCACCGCCTCCGGCCTCGCTTCAGCGGCCTGCGTGTTGGCCGCGCTACCGATCGTGATCTATGCCGTGCGCCATCCGAGCCACTCCAGCCGGTTGATGGAACGATGCGCCTACATCGGCCACGCGCTGCCGGGCATTGTCGTGGCGCTGGCGCTGGTGTTTTTCGGCGCGCGATACGCCCCTTACTTCTACCAGACCTTGTTCATGCTCGTCCTGGCCTACATCATCCTTTTCTTGCCGCTGGCGGTGGGAAGTCTGCGTGCATCGCTATTGCAGATTAGTCCGCGCATCGAGGAAGCCGCGCGCACATTGGGGCGCACTTCCAAGCAGACGCTCACCTCCGTCACGCTGCCCCTGCTCCGTCCGGGCCTGTTCACCGGCATGGCGCTGGTGTTTCTCACCTGCATGAAAGAATTGCCGGCCACCCTGATCCTGGGCCCGACCGGCTTTCACACCCTCGCGACGCGGATCTGGGGCGCGACCGAAGAGGCCTTCTTCGCCCGAGCCGCGGCGCCGGCTTTGATTTTGGTGCTCGTATCCGCTATATCTATATGGATCATCTTGAAGCACGAAGAGGGGGACGCATGACGACGGAGACAGATCAACAAAGCGCCATACGGTGCAGGCATCTTTGTAAACATTTCGGCGATGTGCCCGCGGCTTGCGGCGTAGACCTGGATATTGAGTCCGGTCGTTTTCTTGCCTTGCTCGGTCCAAGCGGATGCGGCAAGACGACTGTACTCCGCATGATCGCTGGATTCGAAATGCCCGACATCGGAGAAGTGGAGATCGGTGGTCGCCTTGTCAGCGGACCGGATGTCTTCGTCCAGCCGGAACAACGCCGTGTGGGCATGGTCTTCCAGGAATACGCCCTGTTTCCGCATCTAACCGTCGAAGAGAACGCGGCTTTCGGATTGAACGGACGGGTGTCACATCGCCCCGAACGCATTCATGAAGTGCTTACGCTGGTGGGCTTGGAGGGCGTCAGGGACCGGATGCCGCACGAATTGTCCGGCGGACAACAACAGCGGGTCGCGCTCGCCCGCGCCTTGGCGCCGCGCCCCGAACTGATTCTCTTGGACGAGCCCTTCTCTAATCTTGACGCAGCCCTCCGCGACCGGGTCCGTCAAGAAGTGCGCCAGATCCTGCGCAAGGCCGGCGTCACCGCCATCTTTGTGACGCACGACCAGGAAGAAGCGTTGAGTCTCGCGGACGAAATCGCCGTCATGATCGATGGCCGGATCATGCAGACGGATCGGCCGGAACGGCTGTATCGGCGACCCGCCTCTCATCTCGTCGCCACGTTTCTGGGCGACGCCAATTTTCTGCCCGGCACCGCGCGTGGCGACACCGTCGAATGCGAACTCGGCGCGCTGCCCGCGCTGGAGAGCGTGCAAGGCGAGGTGGAAATCATGTTTCGTCCAGAAGATCTCCTTTTGACGGCCGATGACAACGGCCCGGGAGAAATCATCGAGCGGACCTATTTCGGCCATGACCAGATGTTGAAGATCCGGATGAATTCACAAACGCTGCTTAAATCGCGGCTCGTCGGATGTTGCCGAGGCCTGCACGAAGGGCAACGGGTTCGCGTACATCTGGAGACACCGGTGATGGCCTATCCCTCGCGTTACGGATGTCCCGTTGCAACGGTGTGAAGCCCGGATTTATACTGGTCAGGGACGGGCTCCCTCGTCTACTGTGAACCTTAATGATTATGGCATCCATACCCGAAAATGAGCAGGAGCGCCTCGCCGCGTTGCGGGCGTTGGACATCCTGGATACGCCACCGGAAGAACGGTTTGACCGGATCACCCGGCTCGTCAGCGACATCTTTCGTGTACCCATCGCCTATGTCGCCATGGTGGACGCAAACCGGCAATGGATGAAATCGACCTGCGGCTGGGATACCACCGAAACAAGCCGCGATATTTCCTTTTGTGGCCACACCATCCTGCAAGATAGCGCCCTCGTTATACCGGACGCCCTGAAAGATCCGCGCTTCGCCGACAATCCCATGGTTACTAACAAACCGCACGTGCGCTTCTATGCCGGACATCCCGTTCGCGCCATGGGCGAGAACGTCGGCACCCTCTGCCTGGTGGCCCATCAACCACGCGAGATCACGCCCCAAGAGCTGTCCATGCTCGAAGAATTCGCGGCCATGGTGGAACACGAATTGTCCATGCTCGACGTGATCCATGTGCAGCGCGAACTGATCAACACCAAAGAAGCCCTGCTCGAAAGCCGTAAACATCTGGCCAAGGAATTGGAAGAGGCCACGGACTACGCGTGTTCACTCCTTCCTCCGCGCCTGAACAGCCGCGTGAAGACGGCATGGAAGTTCGAACCGTCCACCGAGTTGGGGGGCGACTTCTTTAGTTACGGATGGATCGACCCCGATCATTTCGGCGTCTATCTGATCGACGTATGCGGCCACGGCGTCGGGGCCGCCCTGCTGTCCATCAGTGTCGTCAACCTCTTGCGCTCGCAATCGTTATCCGGGGTGGATATGCGGGAGCCCGGAGAGGTCTTGACCCGGCTTAACGAGATGTTTCCCATGGAATCGAATGGAGACAAGTATTTTACCGCTTGGTACGGGGTCTATCAGGCCCGCACACGCCGCCTGCGGTATGCGTCGGGCGGCCATCCCCCGGCCGTGTTGCTCCACGGTCCCTCCGCGGAAGCGGCGCAAATGGCTTGGTTGACGGGAGGCGGCCTCGCAGTCGGATCCATGCCGGACAGCGACTACGCCACCCGGGAAATCGAAGTGGACCCGTTCAACAGGCTTTACGTTTTCAGCGATGGCACGTATGAAGTGGAAACGGGAAACGGAGGCATGCTTACGCTGTCGGAATTCGGGGATATCCTGGCGAAACACGGCAAGACGGAGCAGGACGACGATGTGCTGAACACGTATGAGCACATACTAGCCCTAAACGGCGCCGGCCCGCTGGACGATGATTTCTCGCTGGTTCGCGTGGAGTTTGCCGGCAAGGAGTGATGGATGGAATTGGTCATCAAAAATGATTTGAGCGAGATAGAAGCGCTCAGCCGTTTCGTCGAAGCGTTCGCGCAAGAGCATCATCTTGCGCCCAAACTCACCTTCGAAATTAATCTCGCCCTCGAAGAATTGGTCACCAACGTCATCTCATACGGATACGAGGATCAGGACGAACATGAGATTCGCTTGACCTTGCATATCGAGAACGGTCGATTACGGGCGGAGATCGAAGACGACGGCCGGCCGTTCAATCCCGTGGAAGCCGAGCCGCCGGACTTGGATATTCCGCTGGAGAAGAGACCCGTGGGCGGGCTGGGCATTCATCTGGTCAAAAACATGTTTGACGCCCTTCAATATCAACGGGAAAATGGCAGGAATCATTTGATCTTAAACAAGGAACATGTCACCGTCGGCACGGGTTGACGCAACGCTCAGAGCAGGTATGGAGGCACTAGCAGAATGAACATCAACGAAGAAGTCAGAGGCAATGCCTGTATCCTCTCCTTAAACGGACGACTGGACAACGAATCCACACAGGGATTTCAGGAACGCATGTCCACCATCATCGATGGCGGACAGACCCGTCTGGTGCTTGATCTTCAAGCGTTGGAATATATCAGTAGTGTCGGGTTACGCGCCTTTCTGTTGGCGGCCAAGAAGCTGAAACCGCTCAACGGGAAACTCGTCCTCGCAAACTTGCAGGACCATATCAAAGAAGTGCTGGATATCGCCGGTTTTTCCTCCCTCTTCCCCTCCTATCCCAGCGTCGACGAAGCCGTGCAAAACGTGGGCTGATCAAGGGGCGCCCCGTATTCCCCGACCCTCCGCAGGGTCGTTCCGTTCTCTGCATCGCATTGGAAAAGTGGTGGTTACCCTCTTTCTGGAGGGCGGAGCTATGCGACGCCGGGAACGCGAATGGAAGCCTAACCGCCTCCATTTCTATTCAACGCGACATCACGGGCTCGTGTAACTCGCCCCTCCAAGGTGACTGTTTTTTTCGAAACGGGTTGATACATGAGGAGTTAGGTTGGAGAACGTATTGACCCTGCGCCCCTCCGCATTCCACCACACTATGGACTTGGCCAACGGATGCCTGCCGTGTAGCATCCTCAACGGTTGGCAATCCGAACATCGTTCA
>SKXR01000079.1 GCA_007128275.1 Kiritimatiellia bacterium | reverse complement strand
GGTTCCAAGCGCCGCCCCACCCTCCTCAACGCCGCATCTTCCCGGTCATATTGGGTTTCAGCGAGCAACTCGTAAATCCCCCGAACCTGCTCGATGAAGTCCGTTGACCCAATCGCGTAAGTGCATGCACAGAGACACACGTACGATTTGTATTGATCCGTCGCCATTCGATCAAAATAGCGGATTACGACGCCTTGACGTCACAACGTCTTTATGCCATATTCCTGCATAGACAAACTCAGGATAGCACATGACCACACTGACAAAACGAGCCACCGTGTACTTGAGGCCGAGCCTGCACAGAGCCCTGCGTCTGAAATCTGTGGAGACGTCTCGTTCGCTTTCGGAGATCGTTAACGAAGCCGTCCAACTCTCTCTTGCAGAGGACGCCGAGGATATCGCGGCCTTTCGTGAGAGGGCGAATGAACCAACGATCTCATTTGAGGCAGCCTTGAAGGAGCTTAAGCAGAATGGCAGAATATGATGTCGTTCTACGCAAGTCCGTTCTGAAGGACTTGGCCCCCATCCTCAAGAGCGATGTTAAGCGCATCATGTCGGCCATCGGAGCCCTTGCCGATAATCCGCGTCCACCTCAAGCAGTCAAATTGACCGGCCAAGAGCGCTATCGCATCCGGCAGGGTGTGTACCGAATAATCTATTCCATCGAGGAGGACCGACTAATTGTCTGTGTAGTTAAGATTGGTCATCGGCGAGCTGTGTATGAATAGGAGATCGAACCAGCCTACCGGTGACACGCGGGCGAGCGATTTTGATTAAGGCAAACCAATGGGCAGCGTGTCACGGGTCCGCTCAGTTTTAACGTTCTCCACGAGGAATAGAAGTGCATGCACAGAGACACACGTACGATTTGTATTGATCGCGTTCATCCCGACGAGACCGAGGCCTTGCTGAGCCTGTATATTGACCTCTTCTATGATCGAGAACCATTGACGAAATGCCTCGGTTTAGGCAGGGAACGATTAATTGAGGTCGCGCGGAGCATGCATTCGGGGGCGAATGCAAATCCGATAGCTCGGGGCCTCTGCTGGATAGCACGGGATCGGAACGCTGCAAACGAGGAAGTCGGGTTTATTGTATGTGATGATCCGATTGCTGAAACCAACCAGCAGGTACCGGACAATCTCACGGACCAGGAAAAGGGCAGCCTTTCAGCCGTGATGGCGTTAATGGAAGAAATTCGCAAACCCCAGCAAGAGCGGATTGGCTCGGAAGCAGGGCGCTGCCTGCACATAGCCGCCGTGGGTGTGGCTCCCGGCTATGAGGGAGCAGGGATCGCGACGCGCCTACTGCAAACGGCTCTTGCCGAGGCAACTGAACGCGGGTTTGCCCACGTCTTCTCCGAATGTACAGGCGAAGCATCGCGGAAATGTCATGAAAAACTAGGCTTCCAACCCCTTCACCGCATTAATCTGAACAAATTTGCCATAAACGGGGTGTGCCCGTTTCCTACGATCAATCTGCTGATTTACCTGCTATGGAAAGATTTAACAACGGGGCCTGCTGAGGGCGGGAAATACAGAATGGGCGCGGAATCTACATAAAAGGCGCCTGCGCGGACTTGCGGCGAGCCTACAGAGCAAGCAGGCGCTCATAGCGGTTGACGCGCCAAATCAGTTGATTACAGGGTCCGTGTAAGAAGCCGCGGCAAGCGCACGCCCCTAAAGGGTTCATTGCATGACCGCAATGCCTAAGAGCGAAAAAAATATGTACTCAAAGAGCGGTGTGCGGAGTACGGTATACACATATAGGCACCACTGATGATGTCGGCATCATCCTTCAGGCAAACCCTCGTGGACACCGGGCTACATGGAAAGAAAACGATGAATATGGTTCAGACTTTACTCGCAAGCGCTGTGATGGCCACCCTGACTGGTGCGGCCCCATCGGTTGCCGTTCCGGCGCACACCGCATCGCTCCCCCAACTCGAGCCGGGCCAAAGCATGGGCATCGCATTGGAAATTCCTGCGATACCCAACTTTCGTGACGTGGGCGGCTACAAGACCGTGGACGGGTTGCATGTGGCACGCGGGCTCGTCTACCGCTCCGGGGTATTCAATCCGATGAGTACGGAGGCGATTCAGCAACTTGAGCTCGTGGGGTTGAAGAACTTCTACGACCTGCGAACGGCTTCAGAGCGCGAGCCTAGACCCGACCAGATTCCACCCGGCGCACACCACACGCATCTGAATGTGCTGGCCGACTCCAAGTCTGCAGCACCGGCACAACTGGATGCCCTATTGGTCGAACCGAAGAAAGCCAATGCGGCACTCGGCGACGGCAAGATCGAGGCGCAATTCATCGAGGGCTATCGTGAATTCATCTCATTGCCAAGTGCCCGAGAATCCTATCGCGCACTCTTTATGGCACTGGCTGATTCGCAGGCGCTGCCTGCGGTTTTCCATTGCACGGGCGGCAAGGATAGAACCGGATGGGCCTCCGCCGCCCTACTCACGCTGCTCGGCGTACCCAAGGAAACCGTCATACAGGATTACTTACGCAGTAACGAATACACCCTCCCTCAGTATAAGGCGGACATCGACAACTTCGTCGCAGCAGGCGGCAGCCGTAACATTCCCATCGCAATCTTCGGGGTGAAGGCGGAGTACCTGGAAGCCTCTTTCGACGAAATGGAAACGCAGTACGGGGGAATCACCGCATATTTCTCGGAGGGCTTGGGCGTCGATGTAGCGACCCAAGACAAACTGCGAAATCTCTTTCTTGAAGAATAGGAACGGGCAGACCGGAGTGCGGCCCTTATCCATTGCCAGGCCCGGCCCGCTCCGATAGACTCCCCGCGCCCCCTTATTCCGGAGAGATTATTTTTTATGAAAGCAGGCATCGTAGGATTACCCAACGTCGGCAAAAGCACGCTGTTCAATGCGTTGACCAATGCGGGCGCGGTGGCGAATAACTATCCCTTTTGCACCATTGACCCCAATATCGGCATTGTCCCCATTCCCGATCCGCGTTTGAACACCATCAACCGCTACATTGAAACGAAAGAAGTCATTCCGGCGGCGTTGCAACTCGTGGACATCGCGGGCTTGGTGCGTGGCGCGAGTAAAGGGGAAGGCCTCGGGAACCAGTTCCTGTCCTATATCCGCGAGGTGGAAGCGATCCTGCATGTGGTTCGATGCTTTGATGACGAGGATGTCACCCATGTCGACGGCGGCGTGGATCCCGTGCGGGACATCGAAACCATCGAAACAGAACTGCTGTTGGCGGACTTGCAAAGCGTCGAAAACAGTCTGACCCGGGCGAAGAAGACTATGCGAAGCGGCGACAAGGAAACCGCGCTGCGCATTGTTGTGCTGGAGAAATGCCTCGCGCTACTCCGTGAAGGCGAACCCATTCGCCACTTGGAGCTCGACATTCCGGAACAACGTAAGATGTTGAAAGGGTTCGGGTTGATCACAGGCAAACAGGTCCTCTACATCGCCAACGTCGATGACGACGGACTGACGGACGATAATCCGTACATCGAAAAGGTGCGCGACTATGTGCGACGACACGACGGCGCGGTGGTGCCGGTCTGTGCGCGCATCGAGTCGGAACTGGCGGAATTGGACAAGACCGACCGTGACGCCATGCTGGAATCCATGGGACTGGACGAACCCGCTTTGGCCAAGGTCGCGCGCGCCGCCTACGCCCTGCTCGGCCTGCAGAGCTTCTTTACGGCGGGGCCGAAACAGATCCGGGCGTGGACCGTGCCCATCGGCGCGACCGCTCCGCAGGCGGCGGGCGAGATCCATACCGACTTCGAACGCGGCTTTATTCGCGTGGAAGTCTATCAGGTGCATGATCTCGAGGAGCATCACGCGGAAGCGCGCATCAAGGCGGCCGGGAAAATGCGACTTGAAGGCAAGTCCTACGTCATGCAGGATGGCGACGTTTGCCACTTTCTCTTTAACGTATGATGAAAGAACAAACAAAGAACGGCGCCACGCTCAAGCAGGTTGTGGCGGCCATGGAACGCATTGCCCCACCCGATCTGGCCGAGGAATGGGACAATGCCGGGCTCCTTCTCGCGCCCTCCCGCAGCGTCCGCGTGCAGCGCGCGTTATTGACGATCGATTGCACCCCGGAGGTGGTTGCCGAAGCCATCCAACGGAAGTGCGCATGCATCATTGCTTATCATCCCCCGATTTTTGAGCCCGTCAGCCGGCTCTCACCGGAGCGCCCGGCCGATCGCCGTCTGATCCGTCTCCTGGAATCACGTATTGCCGTCTATTCGCCGCACACCGCACTGGATATGGTCGAGGGCGGCGTGAACGACTGGTTGGCGGCGGGCGTGCAAGGCAAGGATGCCGGATCCGTCGCTCCCATCCCCTACGGGCCGGGCCGTCTACTCACCTTCGACAAGGGGCACGCGCTGAAAACGCTGACGGATCGAGTACGCGCGTTCCTAAAGGTCAGGTATCTTCGGGTGGCGCGGCCCGCCGGTAAAGCCCGGCTGATTCGCAAAGTGGCGCTGTGCGCGGGGGCGGGCATATCCGCCTTGGAAGGCGCTGAGGCGGATCTCTATCTCACCGGCGAAATGAAACACCACGACATGCTCACCGCCATTACACGCGGCATCACGGTGCTCCTCTCGGAACACACGCACACGGAACGGGGCTATCTGCCCATCCTGAGGAAACGGCTGCTGCGCGAGCTCGACGGCGCCGTCGAACCGGTGATTGCGCGCGCCGACCGCGATCCCGTGGCGCTGGTGCGCTGAATCAAGCCGGAACCAACGCGCCGGGTATCCGCATCATATCGCGAAACAGATTGGCACGTGTTTCGATGTCGGCCCGGGTCAACGTCTTCAACCGCTCGAGACTGAACGCTTCGACGGCAAACGAGGCCACGACACTGCCGTACACCATGGCCGTGCGAATAGTGTCCTCGTTCACTTCGCCGAGCGCGGCGAGCGACCCCATGAATCCGCCGGCAAACGCATCCCCTGCGCCGGTGGGATCCTGCACGTTGTTCAACGGGAAAGCGGGCAACACAAAGATATCGTCTTGAGAAAACAGCATGCTTCCGTGTTCGCCTTTCTTAATCAGCACATAGCGCGGCCCCATGGCGAGCAAACGCTCAGCCGCGATCGGCAGGAAATGTTCGCCGCTTAGCCGGCGGGCTTCCGACTCGTTCAGCGTCAGTAAATCGACCTGCCCGATCACTTTGACCAGCGCATCGCGTTGAATGTTGATCCACAAATCCATCGTGTCCATGGCCACGAACTTGGGTTGCTCCATTTGATCGAGCACCTCCTGCTGGAGGTCCGGCCCGATGTTGGCCAGGAAAAGAAAAGGGGCCTTTCGATAGCGGTCCGGCAATCGCGGTGCGAACTCGGCCAAGACGTTCAGTTCCGTGGACAGCGTGTCCCGGTCGTCCATGTTTTCCTTGTAGACCCCGGACCAACGAAAGGTCTCGCCCTCCTTCTTCTGAAGCCCGGCCAAATCGATATTGAAATGGCGGTAGAGGTTTTCGTATGCCTCCGGGAAATCGGCGCCCACCACGCCGACCATGCCCACATGGCTATACATTGCGGACGTGGCGCAGGCATAACTCGCGGAACCGCCCAGAATACTTTCGCGTCGTTCGACCGGCGTCTCAATGGTATCGATACCGATCGACCCCACCACCACCAACTGCACTTCCTTTCCTGACATATCCCTCTCCTATCTCAAAATTTCTTCGATGCGTTCGCACAGCGCATGAATAATGACGCCGTGTCCCTCCTGAATACGCGGCGTACTCCCCGTACAAGAAACCGAGAGCACGGTGTCGGTCAAGGCAATCAGTTTGCCACCGCTGCCGCCGGTCATGGCGACGGTATGAATATTCATTTTCCGGGCCGTTTCCATGGCGAGACATACGTTGTCCGCATTGCCGCTGGTCGAAATCCCGATCAAGGCGTCCCCCGCCTTGCCCAGCCCCTCCACCTGTTTCGCGAAAACCTGCTCATATCCATAATCATTTCCGATCGCGGTCAGTACGGACGTGTCCGTCGTGAGGGCGATTCCGGCGTACGGGCGTCGATCAAAAAGGAAACGGTTGACCAGTTCCCCTGCAAAATGTTGTGCGTCCCCGGCGCTGCCCCCGTTGCCGCAGATCATGATCTTGTTCCCGCGCTCCAGCCGGGCCGCCAGATCTTCCGCCACGGTTTCGATCGCACCGCGCATGTCGCTGAGGACGTGTTGGGCCACGCCCAGATAGTCTTCCGCCAGTTGATCCCAGTTCATCGCTTACGACCCTTCCAATGGCTCCGGCATATCGTCGTCTTTCGGCGACTCCCCGACAATGTCTTTCACGTTCACGCGAATGCGTTTGATGTCAGAGAGCCCGAGATTCTGACGCACGCTTTCACGGACCCGTTCCTCAAGCAACTGGCTGAGTTCCGGGATCTGTGTCCCGGCCTTCACGCGCAAATCCAACTCCACTTCGATGGACGAGCCGCGCGGCCGCACGGTCGGCTTCATGGAAACAATGGCGGCGAATTCGTCGCCGATGCGGGAAATGAACTCGTTCACGGCCCGCAACAGGATGGACACCGTGGCGCCGTTGTTGTTGAAGGACAGGTACTGGTCGCCGGCGGGCTCACGGCGAATGCCGGTAAGCAGGTAGACCACGACAAGCGCCAGCAGGATGATGCCGCCCAGCGCGCCCCATCCGCGTTCGGCGCGCAAGGTGTCGAGACACCGCACCCAGCATTCCTGATCGTAGGCCATATAGACCAAGCCCGCGCCCAACCCGATCAACGTCACCAACAGAATCAGTCCAATTAGAATATGTACTACGCGTCTCATGAATGCCTCCAAGGCCGAAGCCTGTAGGGCGCGCCGGTAGCGCGCCATTTATTTGTTATCCGGCTGCACGAAAGTGCCTTCGGTCAGATATTGATCGAGAAAGTTCGTGGTATAATCCCCTTTCGCGAAGCGCGAATCCAGCAACACGGCAAGGCCCAGCGGCACCGTGGTGTGAGGCCCCTCGATCATGAACTCGCTCAGGGCGCGCGTCATCCGGTCAATGGCCTGCGTCCGGTCCGGCGCATACACAATGATCTTCCCGATCATGCTGTCGTAGTACGGGGATACATCGTATCCGGAATACACGTGCGAATCAATGCGCACCCCGTGACCACCGGGAAAATGCACCCATTCCACCTTTCCGGGAGACGGCGTGAAGTTCCTGTAGGGATCCTCCGCATTCACACGGAATTCAATGGAATGCCCTTCCATCCGGATGTCTTTTTGACTGAAGGAAAGCCGTTCGCCGGAAGCCACACGGATTTGCTCCTTGATGAGGTCCACGCCCGTAATCTCCTCACTAACGGGATGCTCCACCTGGATGCGCGTGTTCATTTCCATAAAATAGAACTCGTTGGTGGCCGCATCGTACAGGAATTCCACCGTACCCGCGTTTCGGTATTTGACCGCCTCGGCCAGTTTGATCGCCGCGCGATGAATCCGTTTACGCGTATCCGCGTTCAGGATGGGGCTGGGCGCTTCTTCGATCAGTTTCTGGTGCCGCCGCTGGATACTGCAATCGCGTTCCCCGAGATGAACGACATTGCCATGATGATCCGCGATCAGCTGCACTTCGATGTGCCGTGCGCTCTCCACGAATTTCTCCATGTACATGCCGGAATTGCCGAACGCGCGTTCCGCCTCGGCGCTGGCGGTCATGAACGCCTGCACGAGGCTGACATCATTGTGCGCATGCCGCATGCCCTTGCCGCCGCCTCCGGCCGTGGCCTTGAGCAGGACCGGATACCCGATGCTCTGCGCCCATTTCAGCGCTTCCTCTTTGTTCCGGATCAGGCCGTCACTGCCGGGCGTCACCGGCACGCCGGCTTTCGTGGCCGTTTCGCGAGCCATGGCTTTGTCGCCCATCCGGTTGATGCTATCGGCCGACGGTCCAATAAAGATGATGTTACAATTCTTGCAGATTTCGGCGAAATGCGCATTTTCCGACAGGAATCCGTAGCCGGGATGAATGGCGTCGACGTCGGCGATCTCCGCCGCGCTGATGATGTTCGCGATCTTCAGATAACTTTCAGACGCCGGGGCGGGACCAATGCATACGGCTTCGTCTGCAAGCTGGACGTGCAGGGAGTTCTCGTCCGCCTGTGAATAAACCGCCACCGATTTCACGCCCAGTTCCCTGCACGCGCGGATGATGCGGACCGCTATTTCGCCGCGGTTGGCAATCAGTACTCGCTGAATCATGGGGCGTAACCTTAGAGGGGTTTGACTTTGAACAGGGGCTGGCCGAACATCACCGGGGTCGCATTCTCAGCCAGAATTTCCGTGATCACACCCTTCACGTCGGCCTTGATTTCGTTCATGACTTTCATGGCCTCGATAATGCACACCACGGTATCGCGGTCGACCTGTTGGCCGACGTTGACGAACGAATCGGCATCGGGGGAACCGGAACGGTAAAAGGTGCCGACGATCGGCGATTTGATCTCGAGCAAGCCGTCGTCCTCCTCCACGGCCGGGGCGGCCGGCACGGCGGCGGGGGCCGGAGGAGGCGTCGCAACCGGCAGACTCGCGTGTGCGGCGGGCATCGGCGAAACCATCCGGACATCGTCGTCGGTGCCGCGCACCAGAGAAATCCGGAACGCTTCTTCTTCCAGTTCAAACTTGGTCAAGTCGTGCTCTTTCATGAGCTCTACGATCTTCTTAATATCTTTGATTTCCATATCAGATTCTCCCGCACTGGTTCGCTTACGGCACCCGATCCACGGAGGCGTCACTGGGCTAAATTCACCGACCGGATGAGAGTAGCAAGACGGTATTTGATTGTCCACCGATTAGGCGGCCATTCTTGAGGAAACATCGGGGGACGGCATTGCGGGTGTTTTTCGCGCGGACTAAGGAATCGGCGCGGCCCTCACCGTCGCCGCGACAATTGGGTCAGTAATCCGGCTTGGAACGTCACCAGCGGCGGCACATTCCGCTCGAGACGCCGCGCCATATCCTCCACCGACGCGATGCGCCGCAAGGCCGCCGCCAGCGTCAGGCCGCGCGCCTGATCCTGCAACACGTCGATCTCACCCGGGAAATGCAATACACGCGCTTCGGACGCGCTATCCACCACACAACACAAGAGATCGCGTTGCCACTGCAGGAATACCGCCATGACTTGGGACCGTATTTCGATCACGAGCGACTGGACCCGTGCATCGTATGCGGGTTGTTCCTCGTCATCCCGCTTTTCCGTGGACGATTCGATGCTCTTCTTAATGGCGTCCAGCAAGCCGCGCAACGCTTCCGAGGCCACAAAGACCTGCATCGGATCGCGACCGCCGTACGCACGCAAAATCGCCAGCAACGGTTCCAACCATTCCCCCGCCAGGGGCGCCGCACCGCGCGACAACACGATCTGCTGGCACCGGGAACGAATGGTGGGCAACATGGCCTGCGGCGATTCCGTTAACAAAAGGAGCAACGTTTGACCGGACGGCTCCTCCAAGGTTTTCAGGAACGCGTTCGCCGCTTGATCGTTCATGCGATCGGCATAAAGAATCACCCCCGCTTTCCAGCCTCCTTCCAGCGCCGTCTGCTGCAAGCGCTGGTTCAACAGCCGGATTTCGTCCACACGGATCAAGCGGCTCTTGCTCCGCGGTTCCACCCAGACCACGTCCGGATGCGCGCGATGTTCAATGCGGCGCGCCACGGGCGCGTCGTGGTCCCCCGCGTCGTAAATCAGTTTGAGCACCGCTTCCGCAAAAGCCGCGGCGTTGCCGCGAGGCGAACCGACAACAATATAGGCATGCGCCAATCGGTCCGCTTCAAAACTGCGGCGGACCCCCTCCCATTGTTCGGCGAATTCAGACGCGGCATTCACGAGTCACCCATTCCCAGATTTCCTCGTGTACCGTGGCTTCCTCCCGCATCCCGTCGATGACCCGGAACCGTTCCGGCCATCGGCGCGCCATGTCGAGGTATCCTTGGCGGACCCGTTCGTGAAACGAGCGCGCTTCCTGTTCAATCCGGTCGAGCGGACTGTCCTTTTCTTGATGGCGCACGGAAATACGACGGAACCCTTCATCGAGTTCCACGTCGAGCAGGAACGTCAGATCCGGCGTCGCGCCGTCGATGGCGAAGCTATTGATGGCGATCATTTGTTCCCGGTCAAACCCGCGCCCATACCCTTGATAGGCGGTGGTCGAATCGGCAAACCGGTCGCATACCACCCAGGCGCCCCGTTCCAGCGCAGGCAAGATGACGTGGGCCACGAGTTGGGCCCGGCTGGCGGCAAACAAGAGGACTTCCGCCGTGGGACTGATATCTTCCTGCGTCTTGTTATGCTGAAGAATATCGCGAATCGCTTCGCCCGTGGGCGTGCCGCCCGGCTCCCGGGTATACACGACTTCCCGCCCCGCCGCTTCCAACCGTTGAATAAGTTGTCTGGCCTGCGTCGTCTTTCCCCCGCCTTCCGGTCCCTCGAAGGTAATGAACCGGCCTCGTTTGGATTGTGTATTTGCCATAATTCCTCGGACGGTGATTGTTGCGGTCCCGTATGATTACCTGCAAGGCCGCCGCCTTGTCACCCCCTTTTTTGGGGAAGCCGTCCGGCCCACGTGGCGGCGGCGCGTAACGGCTTGATTTGCAGGGTTGCATCGCGCTGAATCCGATCGTACGCCTTCAGGTACGCGTCCAGCACGCGCAAGGCGTCTTCCCCCATTTCGTGCCCCTCGAACAATTCGCGCGTGCGCTCCTTCAAGGGAAGCGCCAATTGCAGTTTTCTGGAAAACAAGTCGGCGCCCACATCGTAATTCGTGAGAAGCAGGCGGCGGCGCGGACGCGTGCCTTTGCCGCATTCATCCAGAAACCAGGTCGGCGAGCCGGTCATATCCGCGTGCAACAGCTCCATCAATTTCTTTTCCAATTGCCACAGCTTCAAGACCGCCTCTTCGGAAATGCCCAAGGTGCGCAGGAACACCACTTTTCGAAGGAACGCCAGATACGGCTTGGCATAGGCGGCGCCCGAAAGGATGGGTACTTCAAAACGGATCTGCAACCCTTTCAGATAGCCGGCGGATCGGCCCAATTCCTTTGCCATATCGCCCAGCGTATACACCTAACCGTTTCCTCTCGTTGTTGCGCCCGACCGCATCCGACCGACTCCGCGTTCCTGACGGCGCTGTTCCACGCGCTCGTCCGGATCCACCAGAAACCGCACCTTGCCCCGCAAGACACATCCGCGACGGCCGGGGACACAATCCGTTTTCAATCGCAGGCACCCATCGTTGGGTTCATCAAAATGCGGACAGTAGAAACTCATGATCCATCACTGCTTCATCTTAGCCCGGTCACGCACCGAAGAACAGGAAAAGTTGTTCATTTCCCTTTCATTCGGTTCTTGATGCGATGCTTGATGTCGTACAACCGGAACGGTACTTGCCGGATCGGGGTGAACGATTCGCCAAGGGCTTTCAGGTAGAGCCCGACAAAGTGGTTACGGCCCGACCAGTGCAGCGGATGGCAGATGCGCTTCAGGTCCGACAGGCGCTGACGCAAGGAGACGGGCTTATCGTAAAACCGGGCCCGCGCGGTGTCGATCAACGAAAAGCGGATGCCCCCGCCCTCTTTGTCCAAGACCAGGATGTTGCCCGCCGAAAGGTCGCGGAAATAGACGCCCCGCCGATGCATGTTCAACAGGAACGCCGCAAGCGCCTCATAGAATGCGCCGGCGGGCATCCCCTCATGCGCATCCGCCCCTTGCGCATAGGCGCTGAAGTATTGCCGCACCGAGCGGTGCCCGGGTTCAAAGGCGCAGAGGTAGAAATTTTCCATCAACGCCGGGTTCTTGAACTGCTCGAAGAAAGCAATCGGACGCGGCGTCTCGATCCCGCGCCGCAATAACTCGCACGCGCCGTTCCAACTGCGACGCGCCTTGGACGGTTTCAGACAGTCCAACACTTTTTTGTGCCACTTCGTAACCAGCGCGCGCTTGACCACGAGCGAACGGTCCGGTTCACGCGGATCGGCGATTCGCCACACGGCGTTGCGCGCATCACGCAGCACTTCCTTCCGTTCCCCATCCTTCAACCGGTGCGGCGCAATAAGGCGCAATAAAGTCTGCCGTTCATCGCTCGTCTCCCCAACCACCGCGCCGCGCCATCCCGCGCCCTGATACGGATGAACCGGTTCATGCACGGCGAGGTTGGGCAACACGCGGGCCGCGCTGGAAACGGCCACCGCCCGATCCGCGGGCCAACATAGGTAACAAGGCGATTCCGTCACCAAAGCGGGCCGCTCGTCCAACCGGTCTCCGTCCCGCGCAATCCACTTCGCATCCGCCAAATCCTGGGGCTGATACAAGACGGACCAGTCCGCCCCGCACCCGTTCATCGACCATACCGCGTGAATCAGTTCGTCGCGGGCGGCAAACGCATGAACTTCCAAACCAAACGAATGATTCAATCGCCCCACATAACGCGCGCCGGGAATCAACGTCGCAAAAGTCTTCATCGCGTGCAGGGCCGGACGCACCCGATACCGGGTCACTTCGCCCGGCGCGCGATCGTACAACGTGACATGCGGAATCGGTTCCGGATACTCGTTAGTCCCGTCATCAATGACGCCCTCGCGCTGACCGATCATGGGCCCCCAATAGACCCGCGCGAGCGCACCCGACGCGGCGGCCAGCAACAGATAGCGCGACAGGTAGTCCGCTTGTTTGCCTTCCACGTCGGACAGGATGCGATCGATGCGCCGCTTACTCCACGCCACGTGCGTCGACCAGGTCGCCGGGACTTCGTACCTCTCGGCGACACGCTGCAGGAGGCGCGCTTTCTTGATGACATTGTATTTAATAAGCGGTGCGCATGCATGACCGACTATCTTATGGTCATAGGTTTCGGGTTCCGTGGCGCGTTCGGCGAACAGGTTGTCGGTGTGCACGTCCGGAAGGACTCCCGCCCTCTGCATCCTGTCGAGGAAAGCCACATTATAGACCGGCTCAAAGTCCGTCACGTTCGGACCGGCCAACCGGACCGCGTGCTCACGCGCCACCTCATGCGCCAACCGCCACGCGATCATGAACGTGTCCGGTGTGTACCCCGCCCATTTCCGGCGGTTCACCGTGGACCCGATCTCAACGGCTTCAATACGAGCGCCCCACCGCTTCAGCGTCGCTTCCAGAAATGCGCGCCACGTTTCCTGCGCCGGCGTCTCATCCATTTGATGCGCTTCATGCTTGGGCTGAACGAGGTGAAGCAGGACTTTGACGGAATGGCCGAGTAGATGTTCCAGCAGTCGGGCGGTATGGTTATCCGCACTGCCGTAGGTGTAATCCAAGCGCACATGGTTCACATGCATTGTGCGAAGGGAATGCAGCACGTACGCGTCACCGGCCGGATCGGGCGAGCCGGCCACACAAATCCCCGCAAAATCTTCCGGAACAACGTGCCCGGCGGGAGGACGATGTCCACCGGACATCCGGTAACCGCCGCGGAAGAGGAACCTCAGATTGGAAGTTAGAAAGTCAGCTTTGCTCATGTTCTTAATTCGGTTGCGCCCCCCGCTTCTCGTCCGCCACGTCCAGGAACACCCGCTCGATCGCCTTCATCTTATCCTGCAATAGATGTTTTCCGGCAAGGGCCCGTGCGGCCTGCCCCATCGCCGAGCGACGCGCCGGATCCGCCAACTTGGCGATGGCGGCCGCCATGGCCTCTTCCGCGAGCGGATTTTCTATCACCCAACCCGCTGTCGCGTCCACCAATTCGCTACCGCCGTTCTGCCGGGTCGTGATCACGGGCAAGCCGGACCCCATCGCTTCCATGGTCACGTTCGCGAACGGATCGTAATGTGACGGCAAGATCAAGGCGTCCACCGATGCATAGTAATTCGCCATACCCGGGACCGCGCCGGCAAAGGCCACATGGGGCGTCAACCCCAACCGGTCCCGCTCGCGCTCATACGGTCCGACACGGTCGCGTCCGACCACCACCAATTGCGCATCCATTCCTGCAGCGCGCGCACGCGCCAACGCGCGCAGCGCGTGACGCAACCCTTTGCGTTTAAATTCATGGCCCGCAAACAGGAGCCATACCGCAGATGGATCCAGCCCGTGCGCCACGGCCAAGGCTTGGCGCCGCGCCGTCCGGTCGCCGACGGGTGGCGACACAGCGTCCACGCCGTTATGGATTACTTCAATCCGATCCGCGAGATGCGGATATTGAGCCACCAACTGGTTGCGCATCATCCGGGAATTGACGATCACGCGCCGCAAGGATGGATGCGCGTATCCGTTGCGTTCCGCCCATACATCGAAATAGCGTTTGGGGTGCACGAACCGGCCTGCGGGATGACGAATGATCGGGGCGTAACGGGCTCGGGCGCGCCAATACGCGTCTTCCACCCCGCCGCCGGGCCGGATCACATCAGCGCCCCACGTCTTCTGTTCGCCGAACGTAACCTCCGCGCCACTCCGGCTCAGCGCGCGGCTCAGCCCGCGGCCCGTCGCCCAATCGCGCATAGCGCGCGGCAGACAGCGGGGCCTGTTCAGGCGGTTCAGCGACACGCCATCCTGCGCATCGGCCCGATACGCAAAGACATCCACCCCATGCCCGGATTCGGACAGGTGCGCCGCCAAACGGCGAGTAATCTTCTCTGCGCCGCCCACCTCACAAAATTGTCGAACCGCCATCGCTATTTTCATGCAAAAACCTGATTTCAGTTTGCGAAGATGATGCTATGATCCCACGACGAACGCGAACACTTTGTGAAACCATGCCGGACAGCGTCAGTACAAGCCATCGACCAGCCCCTGCACACGCATGGAGGGAGTGGCCTTTGCAACGTATTTCAAGCGGCGTCGATACCATTTTTCTCCGGTTGGACCCCGATTACGCCACCTTGAACGAGCAGCTCGTCGCACTGCTCGAAGAAGGCCTCGACGCACACCCCGAATTCCGGCGCTCGCGTCATGCCGTGGTTCATCGCATCCAGCCGGACGCTTTTGTCGACCGCCTCTTCATCAAGCAATTCCTGCTCCGCGACAAATGGGATTACGTGAAGCGGTTCTATCGCGAATCGCGGGCGCGCCGAGCCCTGATCACCAACGGCGTGATCGACCGTCACGGCTTCCGCACGGAACCGGTCATCGCCCTTGCGGAATATCGCCGGTTCGGAGTGCTCGAAAAGAGCATGTTGATCACCCGTGAAATTGAACAGGTCCACGAAGTTCGATCCGTCCTTCGCGACCCGGAATACGGATTGCGTGCTGACATTCCGCGCCGCCGCCGTTTCATCAAAGCCCTCGGACAAGAGATCGGCGCATGGCACAAGGCCGGCTTTCATCATGGGGATCTGCGGCTTAGCAACCTATTGGTGCGCCTTGAAAACGGGAATTGCGCGTTCTATTGGATGGACAACGAACGCACCCGTCGTTATGTCGCGTTGCCCCTCCGCCATCGGAGTCATAACCTCATGCAGATCATCATGGATCCGGGCGTATTCAGCCGGACCGACGCCATGCGCTTGTGGCGATCCTACAAAGAAGCCGCCGGATTCCATATCGAGCATGAAAAGGCCTTCCTGCGGAAGGTCATACGGCACACCCAAAAACGATGGCGCGCGCGAAACTGGCTTTAGTCGGGCACGTCCCAGAGCGCCCTGCTCCTTGATCAATCTCTTCACACGCGCTGCGGCTCAGCCAGAGGCTTTGCCCTGCCTGCCCCTGGAGATCGCGTGGCTGATTTCTCGGTCCCTGGATTCCCTTCGATAATCGTCAATCATCTGGTACTATGTAGGACAACCTGTCATGGAAGGGGCGAAGGAGTTATGTGGCACGACAGCATGGTTTTGGCAGGCCGCTTGGCCGTGGTTGCTCCGGAACGCTGGTGGGGCTGGCTGGCGGACGCCATCCTCGCCGTACACGTGGCCTTTGTGCTGTTTATCGTCCTCGGCCTGCCGATCATCTGGCTGGGCGCGGCGTGCCGCTGGCGGATCGCCCGGAACCGGCTCTTCCGGTTCCTGCATCTGGGAGCCATGGGCTTTGTACTCTTCGAAACATTAGTGGGCATGGTCTGTCCGTTGACGGAATGGGAAGCGGCGCTGCGGGAACGGGCGGGTCAACCCACATACGGCGATGATTCCTTCATGCAGTACTGGCTACAAAGCCTGCTCTACTGGGATTGGTCCCGCACGACCTTCATCGCTCTGTACATCGGCGTTTTTGCCGCCATAGTCATCACCTATTTTGTCGTCCCCCCCGATAGAAAGGTTTCGCGCGACCGAGCCGGTGCGAATCAGAATGACAGTTGAAGTCCGCCGCCGCCCCACGTCACGTCCCCCTCGCCCTCTGCATCGAGATTGGTCAGGGCGACACTGTGATGGATACCACCGAAGAGCGATGCCACGCTCGTCCATGCCCAGTACGCGACCCCCCCGAATTGAACATGGTTCTCCTTCAATCGCCGGGGCCCGGAAACAAACCCATAATCCAGGCCCATCAAGACATACGGTTCGAACGAAAGCCGACCGCCAAACTCGCGAATCATACCCGCCTCCAAAAATCCGCCCTTCAACGCATCGAAATCGTACCAGGTTTCGGCAAACAAGGTCACGAGGTTGGGAATAACCCATTCCGCACCCCCCAACACTTCCCAGGAACCCTGATCCGCACCGGACGGAAACTCATTGCGGCCTACCCCGAGGAAGAAATCCAGCGCGCCCGCACGGAACGGGTGTATGGCGCTCAAATTCACCTCGTTATAGGAATCGTCCAACGCCTCCGCCCAAAAGGCGCCCACGACGACCCCCTTCAGGTCGAGCGTCACGTCCGCCAGCAAGAAGTCGCTCTCCGGCACATGATCCATCCCTTCCGTCAAATACCGGTTGAACCAACCGACAGTTCCATGGACTCGCGCCTCATCCGAAAGTGCGACCGTCACGCCTATGCACACCACGCCCATCCCAACCCACACCGTCTTCGCCCACATACGCCACATACCCAACGCCTCCAATCAAGTGAATAGTCAAACACAGAATTTTGATAGCTCAAACTACGGTGCCAAGATTGTCAATACCTAATATGAGGGCCGTCATTTCGTCACCGAATTTTCCGCGACAGAAAACGGCGTTATCGGATGTGCGCCGCCTGTTGCGTCGGCTGGAAGGATGAGCAAATATGCACGAATTGTTTCCAACACGTTCCTGTTGTGCGGTATATGCATTTCTCCGCCAGGGACCACCGGTACCGACCACCGGTACCTGTCCCCATCAAAGTAGGTACCTGTCCCCATCAAAGTACCTGTCCCCGACGAGATGTGCACAGGTGCTTGTCAATAAACTGGGCCAGACTGTTGACATTTCGTGAGGACTTTCTTACTGTTTCACGAGTTTTCAGGCAGATGACCTCGATGCCACAGGGCGTGGGGCGGTCTGCTATAGAAGGGATGTGAGTTAATACACCGTGTCAGAAGTAAAAGTTCGTAAAGGCGAATCTGTCGACAAGGCCCTGCGCCGCTTGAAAAAGAAGCTGGATCGTGAGGGGACCATGAGAGAGATTCGATCGCACCGACACTACGAGAAGCCCAGTGTACGCCGCCGGCGCAAGTCAGCGCGTGCCCGTACGCGTCCCGTATCCCGGTAACCCATAACCCACTTACGTGCGCTCCCTTTCCGATTCCTAGCGGGATTAAAGGGAGCGCACTTTTTTCAAGGGGTCCCCCGTGCATATCGCGCTCACGACAAGATGGAATGCCGGCCGCCACACGGACGGCGAGGCGATGATCGAGGAAATTCTCGATCTCGGTTTCTCCCATGTGGAGCTGGGTTACGATACGCGTCTGGATCTTGTGCCCGGCATTCGTCGCATGGTGGAACAGCGGGCCGTACAGGTGGACAGTGTCCATAATTTCTGTCCGGTACCCATGACCGCCCATCGCGGACATCCCGAGATCTTCACGTTTGGCCACAAGGACCGCCGCATCCGCGAACTGGCGGTGGCTCATACCACGGAAACGATCCGTTTCGCCGCCGAAATGGGCGCGCGCGTGGTGGTGACCCATTGCGGAAACATCGAAATGGATCGTTTCAGCGACCAGCTCGTCTCGCTGTGTGAGCAAGGCCAACAATTCACCCCGCTCTACGAAAAAGTTAAACTCAAATTGCAGGTCAAGCGCGACAAGAAAGCCCGCAAACAGATTCCTCTCTGGCACGAGTGCCTGCAACAACTCATTCCCGTCCTCGAAGAGCACCGCATTCAATTGGGCATGGAAAACCTGCCGACGTGGGAGGCGATCCCCACCGAATCGGAATTGGAAACAACGCTCGGGATCTTTCAATCGCCCTGGCTGAAATACTGGCACGACATGGGCCACGGCCAGATCCGAGAAAACATGGGTCTCATCAATGTGGAACGCTGGTTGGAACGCTTGCAATCCTCCCTGGCAGGCATGCACGTGCATGACGTCTTGCCCCCCGCGCACGACCACGTGATGCCGCCCCGGGGGAAAATGGATTTTTCGCGTTACAAACGCTTCGCGACCCTTAATATCGTACGCGTCATTGAACCCACGCCGCGTACTCCGCCGGAAGACATCAAGGAGGCCCTCGCCTTCCTGAAAGAGGCTTGGGGCCCTCATGACAAAGGAACGGATCATCAACGACAGGAACATACAAAAGCATGAAAGCATTAATTACAGGCGTTACTGGACAGGACGGATCATACCTGGCTGAATTCCTTCTGGAAAAGGGCTACACGGTGTACGGCATGGTCCGGCGATCCAGCACGGAGAATTTCGAACGTATCAACCATATCAAAGACCAAATCGAACTCGTCCAAGCCGACTTGCTCGATGAATTGTCGCTGATCAAAATGCTGCAAACCGTGCAGCCCGACGAAATCTATAATCTCGCGGCCATGTCCTTCGTCCCGACCTCCTGGAGTCAACCCGTTCTGACCGGCGAATTCACCGCCATCGGCGTATCGCGTTTGCTGGAAGCCGTCCGATACGCCAGTCCCGAAGCGAAGTTTTATCAGGCGTCGAGCAGCGAGATGTACGGGAAAGTCCTCGAAGTGCCGCAAACCGAAAAGACGCCGTTCTATCCGCGCAGTCCCTACGCGGTCTCCAAGGTCTACGGCCACTACATCACGGTCAATTACCGGGAAAGTTACGATTTATTCGCCGTGTCCGGCATCCTGTTCAATCACGAAAGCCCGCGGCGCGGAAAGGAATTTGTGACGCGCAAGATTACCGATTACGTGGCGCGCATCAAGCTCGGCTTCGAAAAACAGTTGCCCCTCGGCAACATCGATTCCGAACGCGACTGGGGATTCGCCGGCGATTACGTCCGCGCCATGTGGATGATGCTGCAGGAGGACGCCCCTGAGGATTACGTGATCGCCACCGGCAAGAGCCATTCTGTAAAACAATTTCTGGAAGCGGCCTTTTCGGCGGTCGACCTGAACTGGCAGGATTATGTCACTCAGGATCCCCGCTTCATGCGTCCGGCGGAAGTGGACCATCTGATCGGCGATTCCGCGAAAGCCGAACGGATTCTCGGCTGGAAACCCGTCGTCGATTTCGCGGGGCTTGTGCAAATGATGGTGGAAGCCGACATGGAGCGCTGGACCGCCGTCAAGAAAGGCTGACCGTCCATGCGTATCCTGGTTACAGGCAGCTCCGGATTCGTAGGCCGCTACCTGGTGGAAGAACTGCGCGCACACGGCCATGAACCCATCGGATGGGATGCGACGCCCTCCACGCCGCCGCTCGGCGTTCCTGAATACGAAGGCGACATCACGGACGCCAAAGCCTTGCGCGCCGATCTCGCCGCCACCCAGCCGGAAGCCTGTATCCATTTGGCCGGCATTGCCTTTGTGCCGATGGGATGGTCGGACCCGGAACGCGTGATGCGGGTGAATGTGAACGGCACACTAAACCTGCTGGAAGCCGTCCGCCATGCCTGTCCGGATGCCCGCGTCCTGGTGGTTACGTCGGCGGAAGTATACGGACGCGACCCGAGGAGGGATCCCGTCAAGGAAAGCGATGCCCTTCTCCCGTCATCCCTGTACGGGGTGTCAAAAGTGGCCGCCGATCGCGCCACCCTGCTCTACCACCGACAGTACGGCATGCATACCATGACTGCGCGTCCCCAAAACCATATCGGACCGGGCCAATCGCGCCTGTTTGTCGTCAGCTCTTTTGCGAAGCAGTTGATCGCGCTTAAACAGAAAGGCGGTGCGGGCGCGGTGCGGGTCGGCAACCTGGATTCGTGCCGGGACTTTACGGACGTGCGCGACGTCGTACGGGCGTACCGGTTATTGATCGAGGAAGGCCACAGCGGGGAAGCCTACAACATCGCCACCGGCCATGCGGTGCCCATTCGCGATATGCTGGACCGGTTGTGCGCCCACGCGGGGATGCAACCGGACATCGAAATCGACCCGGACCTGTATCGGCCCACCGATCAGCCCGTGCCCATGAATACCGAAAAGATTGCCGCGCACACGGCGTGGGCGCCGATCATCCCACTTCAGCAGACGTTGAAAGACATCTATGAAGATCTTGCCGCGCATCCGTGACAAACGCCTACTCGCCTGGCTCCGGCCGCTCCTCGGCGTCGGGATCCTCGTGTGGGTCTTTTCGAAAATCCCGATGGAAGAATTCCGCGCGGTGCTTTATGACAGTCTGAGTCATTGGCCGTGGTGGGTGTTGGCCTTGGCCATGACTTTTTTGGGACTGCTGGCCGCCGCGATCCGCTGGCACGGATTGCTCGCCGCGCAAGGGGTTACGCTCTCCCCTGCGCGCGTATTCCGCATCTTCTTTATCGGCCAGTTTTTTAATTCCTTCCTGCCCGGCTCGTGCGGCGGCGATGTGGCGCGCGCGTATTATGTATTCAAGGAAACCACCCTTAAACGCACCGAAGCCGTATCGACGGTGCTCGTGGATCGCGGTATCGGTCTGCTCACGATCGTCGTATTCTGTTGCCTGATGATCGCCGGACGGGTGCCCACGTTTCTCGCTTATCCCTGGGCCAAGGCCGCCGGACTGATGATGGTGGTCCTGCTGGTCGGCGCCCTCATCGGCGCATTTCTCTTCTTTCGCCGCCATGTGTTTGAAACCGGCGCGTTTTATCAGCGCATCGAAACGACGACCCGCCTCGGACCGGTCATCCGCAAGGTGTACAACGCGTTCTATGTCTATCGACATCAACCGCGCGCGTTGATCCGCGCGGCATTGTTTTCGCTCGGGAACCTGATCGGTCTGACCATGGCCTGTTACGCCTTCGGGCAAAGTCTTTCGCTCGATGTTTCCATCGTCGACTACTTCACCCTGTTCCCCATTATCACGGTCCTCTCCGCGATTCCCCTGACGCCCGGCGCCTTGGGGGTGCGCGAAGGCTTGTTCGCCGAACTCTTTGCCGTGGCGGGGGCGCGTTCGGCCCAAGCGGTCCCGTTATCGCTCATGGTATACGGCGGGGGACTCTTCTGGAGCCTGTTCGGCGGGTTCATTTTTCTCAGCTATTCGTCCAGCTACGGAACCTCCTGGCGGCAAGAATGGAAACGCTTGCAGGAGGAACACCAGCGCACCCTGGGCGGAACGGCCAACCGATCCTGACGCGTTTACACGCCCAGGACGAACGAACATAGCCCCGCAAAGATGTTCGCGATGCCGCCGCCCGTCGCCCAAATCATGCGGCCCAACGGCGTAAGAAAAATCGCGGCAATCAGCAGTAACGTCACATGCTGCGCCTGCCCCGGTGTAATCCGGCGCATGGCGGGGAAGAAATAGGAGAACACGGACCATCCGTCCAGCATGGGCACGGGGAGCATGTTCAACACGAACAACACCGCGTTCGCCACGCTCCCGAGCCGCAGGAACAATTGCACATCCGGGGACAGCCCGCCGCCGGTCAGCAACAAGGCGACCGCGCCCAAGAGCGCAAAGATCAGGCTGAGCGCCAAATTCGAGGCCGGACCCGCCACCGCCACCACGGCGCCCGCCCACGCCTGGCGAAACCGCTGGATGGCCACCGGCACGGAGCCCCACGCGATTCCGATCATCGCCAAAAACACCAACGACATGGGCCCCATCTGCACCAGCGGATTCAGACTCAAATGACCGGCGCGCGCCGCCGTATCATCGCCCAGACGCAACGCCGTATACGCGTGCGCATATTCATGGACGCAAATGGAGAACACGACAATCAGTATCCACGCGAAAAAGAAGAACGGGTCCTCGACCAGATAATTGATGAACAAATTCATGCCCGGCCGGCCTTCTCGGACAGGACCGGATCCTTCCGCCCTTTTCGGCGCGGAACCAACACCGTCAACGACTGCGGGAGGATGTCCACGGTCACATCCGCCTCCGAGTCCACCAACTCCCCGTCCATCTGAATCGGCGCCGCCTTTTCCCGAACCACCTTCATCGCACTGAACTGCATCGTCCTCACTTGGGAAAGGCGATCGATGGTCCCGTTGAAAAGGCGGGTCAGATTCGCGAGCACCAAGGGGGCCTCTTTGCGTTCGACCACAATCAATTCCAGAAGGCCGTCGTCCGGACAGGCGTGCGGAGCAATACGCGCCTGTCCCCCGTACTGGGTCAGGTTGGCCACGGTGAAAATCAGCGGATCCTTGAAGGCATACCCTTCTTTCCCGTCGAGCACCGCATCGAACGGCTGGCGCTCATATTCGAAATACTCGTAGACCGCCGCGAACACGTACGGAAGAATGCCGCGTACCGGCGATTTCTCAAATGTGCGCACAATGGCCGCGTCCCACGCCATGCTGCAGGTAACGAAGAAGGGACGCCCGTTCGCGCGTCCCACATCAATGCGCAGACGGTCTGCGCCCGCCAGCGCCGCGGCGGCCGCTTCCGGCCTCAGCGGGATATCGAAATGACGAGCAAACCCGTTGCCGCTCCCCGTAGGAATCACGCCCAAGGCGATGTCGCTGCCGACCAACTCGCTTCCAATCGAATTAATCATTCCATCGCCGCCGACGACGATAATCGTGTCGACCTGGTCCCGCAGTGCGCGACGCGTCTTGGCCTGACCGTCTTCGATGTCGCGGCTGAGTTGGAACATCAGATGAACGCCGGGACGATCCCAATGATCGCCGATCGCCGTAATCACCGACTCCAACGAGGAGGCAATCCCCGCATTCGGGTTTATCAACACCAATACGTTTTGAGAGTCTGACATCGCGCGGCCGAGCTTATCAAAACGCTCCCTGACCGACAAGCAGGACGAAGTTCTTTTCAATCTCTATCCCGACACCTTGTCATCCATCGCCAGCGGCTGCCCCTCAAGGGCCGGCCATACCGCCTGAGGGGCTGTCCCCTCGCGTTCCATTTCGCCGAACGCCCGAGCAAAGAGTCCTGTAATAGCACGGAGCGCCTGCGACGCATCGCTACCGCTCGCGGTCACCGTCACGGTCATCCCCTGCTCGGCACCCAACAGCAGGACGCCCATCATGCTTTTGGCATCGCCCTGGAGTCCGTTGCATGCGATCCGGATATCGGCCTCAAACGATTGGGCGACCTTCACCAGCATGGCGGCCGGGCGCGCATGCAGCCCCACTTCGTTTGGCACAATAAGTTGCACACGTTCATCCGCTCTATGTCCACCCATGCCCGCCTCCTTTCCATGATTCCCAATACCGCCCCCGCAACCCGATCAATCCCAAAATACACCGAGCGCCCCTATTGTTGCATAAGATTATTACCTATCCCCCCAGCCTGCTGGAGCACAGCGAAACATCCCCGTACCTGTCCCCATAAGCGCCAGTACCTGTCCCCATAAGCGAGGAGCCACGGATTACATTGTTACGCGAACCAGATTAGGGAGAACATCCATTGTGCAGTGCGAGGTCCCGCCGCCCCATATAAAGAGTCATAATGTTACACTTTACGCATGCATGGAGCATCTGAAGCATTCATTTGTGCCATTCTTGCACACTATCAGCGCTGATGGTATTGCGTTACTCCTTTATATTACGGTGATTACGATTTCTTCTATCTATTGGCATGAGTTATGCTTCTGTATAAAGGCGGAACAGAAACCTAAACAGAAAGGAGTGAGTGTTATGTGGCCAGTAATGAATCGATGGGAGCTTGAAACGGATCCTTTCCGGGAGTTGCAACAGTGGCAACGGCAGATGAACCGTCTGTTTGACGGTGGCCGAAGTGTGAGCCGCGCGTTCCCCGCTGTGAATCTATGGGGAAATGCGGACGAGGTACGGGTGGCCGCCGAGTTGCCCGGCGTGGATCCCGGGAAGATCGATCTCACCGTGACCGGCAACACGCTGACCATTGAAGGGGAGCGTGTACCTGAAGCGGCGGGAGAGCAGGATGTGGTCTATCGCCAGGAACGTGCGAACGGGCGCTTCTTGCGAACGCTCCGCCTGCCTTTCGAGGTGGACAACGACAAGATTGAGGCGCTCTACGAAAACGGAATCCTGCGGATCACCCTGCCCCGGAGTGAAGAGAGCAAACCACGGAAAATTCAGGTGCAAGCCTGACGGAAGATGGAGGTGAATAATCATGACGATGGAGAACAAAGAAGTGCAAAAGGCGCAAACGCAGGCCGTGGAAGGCAACGCCGAACGCATGGAGCGTCGACCGGTCTACCTGCCGGCTACGGACGTCTATGAACGGGACGACGCGCTGGTCGTGGTGGCCGATATGCCCGGCGTGACGGAAAAGGATATCGAGATCAATCTCGACAACGATGTCCTGACCTTGACCGGAAGGGCCGAGTTTGCGGAACCGGCGGGGTTTGATGCGCTCTACGGCGAGTTCGAGGCCGGACAGTACGAACGCGTGTTTACACTGTCTGAAGACGTGGACCGCGAGGGCATCAAAGCCACCATCAAGAACGGGGTCCTGCGCGTGACCCTTCCCAAATCGGAAAAGGTGAAACCGCGCAAGATTACCGTGCAGGCGGAATAGCCAATGCATGAAAGCATAGACAGGAAATCGGTATAGAAGGGAGGTGCATTGACATGGTACGCGACATCATACCTTGGAGGAGAAAGAGGGACGACGGGAAATTGATCCGGCGTAACCGGGAAGAGGACAATCCATTCCTGGCACTGCACCGCGAGATGAACCAGTTGTTCGACGACTTCTTTGGAAGCCTCGAATCCGGTCTCGCGTGGCCGCAGGGCGGAGCGCTTCGGAATCGGTCCGACGCCTGGTCACTGAACGTCGACGTATCGGAAGACGATAACGAGGTCCGCGTCGTCGCCGATGTGCCCGGCATGGACGAGAAGGATATCGACGTGGAACTGAGCGAGAACCTGCTCACCATCAAGGGCGAGAAACGTCAGGAACGCGACGAGAAGAAAGCGGATTATCACATCGTCGAACGCTCGTACGGCTCCTTCCAGCGTTCCATCCCGCTTCCCGGCGGCATGGAACAGGACAAGGCGAAGGCGCGCTTCAAGAACGGGGTCCTCACGGTCACCGTACCGAGGTCGCCGAACGCGAAGGCGAGCCGTAAACAGATTCCCATTGCGCGGGAATAAACGCACACGCCGCGCCCATCTGCCATACCGGGTGGGCGCCTTCGTGTACCAGACGCACTGATGGAAGGAGGTGAAACGGCATGCAACGCATAGACTACGGCCAAGCATGGCTGGGCATCCTGGTCACGCTCCTCGTGGCGGCCGTTGTGGTTCAGGGCGTGCTCCTTTTTCAAATGCGCCGGGAAACCTCCGAGCCGGCGGAGACACCCGCTCCCGCAGTCACCCATCGGACGGAGGCGCGCGATAAGGCGGAATCCCGTCCGGACGCCCCTTGGACGGGGTTCGATTTTCCTGCGTTCGGGCACAGCGCGGATGCATGGGATCCCTTTGAGGAAATGGTTCGCATGCGGGAACAAATGGACCGTTTGTTCGGTGAATCCATGAACCGCCTGCGGATGATGCCCAATGGCGTGGAGCGCTTCGGGGCCCCGTCCTTTCAACCCGAGATGGACTTGCGCGAGGAGGAGGACCGGTACGTGATTCGCTTCAATATCCCCGGCGCGGAAAAGACCGATATCCACGTGGCGATCGACGACCGGGTATTAACGGTCTCCGGCATGACGAACCAACATGTGAAGCACGAGGAGGGCGGACGAGTCCTGCGCACGGAAAGGCGACAGGGAGAGTTCAGGCGAACGATCACCCTACCCGGCCCCGTAAAGGCCGAAGCCATGGAAGCGCATTACGAAAAGGGCGTGCTCATGGTGACCGTGCCCAAGGCCGTCGACATCCCGCCCTCTCGTCGCATCCATGTGACTTGACGGAAGGGATCAGTCATCCAGTTCGGGGAGCTTGCGATAGAGGGTGGCCAAACTGACCTTCAACTGACTGGCGGCTCGACGCTTATCGCCTTC
>SKXR01000241.1 GCA_007128275.1 Kiritimatiellia bacterium | reverse complement strand
TGTTAGGGTCTCCCAACCCGATTGTATCGACGGTGCGCTCGCAGACAGCACCGGTCAAGCCCCATCTCGCCCCAGTGCTCCGCACGGGACCGAAACAGTCGCCTCTTACAGAGGCAAGACAACCGCTCCGCAATTTCTCCGCATCTTCCACTTCGCGGTCTCCGCGATCTTTGTGTAAGAAGGATTTCACCGCAAACGCGAAGGACGTGAAGACATCCCTTACGCTGTTTTGCGACTTCTTGCGCCTTCTTTCGGCTAACCTTCGGACCGAGGCGCCTGTCCCTGCGTCTTGGACAGCAAGCGCGATGCATTTTTTTGTTGATTTTGCATCATTTCTGCGCAATGCTCCCCTATCAAGGATGTTTCTTAGCTATGCGCGTTTCCGTTGAAGTCGAAAATAACGTCCTGCAGGAAGTGATGAAGCTGACTGGGGAGAAAAGTAAGAGCCCGGCACTGGCCCGAGCCATCGAGGAATTTGTGCGGCGACGGAAGGCGGCGCAGTTCGGAACGTTGATTCGGGAAGGCGCTTTCGACTATCCCGACCGTTCGCCCGATGAGCCGATCGTCAACCCCTTGCCTCCTCTTTCCGGGCGATGACCATGGTCTTGGTCGACTCATCCGCGTGGATCGAAGGCTTGCGACGCAGGGGCAACCTCGAAGTCAAACTCGCCCTCGAAGCGCTGCTGGACGCGTACGCCATCATACTTTGCTCGCCCGTACGGTTGGAAGTGCTCGGCGGCGCGCGCACGAGTGATCGCAACAGATTGAGCTACTACTTTTCCATCATCCCTTATCGCGCCTGTGAAGCCGACGACTGGGAGCGCGCCGTAGCACTGGCATGGCAATTGCGCGATCAGGGTATAACGGTTCCGTGGATGGACGTGTTGATCGCCGCCATCGCCCTGCACGACGGCACGCGCGTGTACGCCGTGGATGAGCACTTCATGGCCATCTCGAAAGTCACCGGCTTGCCCCTCTACGAACCCGGTTATGGCGGGGCGTTCAAACCGGCCTGAAACGAATGAACAGGACATGCTCGCTGCCTGCACCGTGTTCTTCAGTGGAGCGCGGGTGTGTCCAGGCCACCGAGCGCCGGGACCACCCGCATAAGCCAGAATGAGCACGATTGCTGCGGCTGGTCCTCCTCCGCCGGACACAGCCGCGCTCCCGACATCCCCCCCTTCGCGTCCTCCGCCATCTTTGAGTGAGAAGAATTGAACCGCGAAAGGCGCAAAAGTCATCAGAACCCATCCCAAGCCCCGGCTCGGCAGCAGCCTCGCCCTCCAGGAGATCATGACGGTTGGAGCGACGCTCTGCGGAGCTGCGAAGAGGTTTTTAGACAGGTTCTAGTCCAAGCGTTTTGCGACTTCTTGTGCCTTCTTGCGGCTATCTGCCGGCACCTCAGCGCCAGTCCCCGCGGATTCAAAACATTCTTTGCGGGCTTCTGTTCAGATTCCTCACACCTGAAACTGCAGATCATACAGGTAGCGGTACAAGCCGCTCTTCTTCAGCAGTTCGTCGTGCGTGCCGGTCTCGGCGATCCGGCCTTTGTCGAGGACGATGATGCGGTCGGCGTGTTGGATCGTGGACAAGCGATGCGCAATCGCGAAAACAGTGCGGTTTGCCATAAGCTCGTCGAGAGCGGCCTGCACCAACCGTTCGGATTCCGTGTCGAGCGCGCTGGTGGCCTCGTCGAGAATCATGATGGGCGGATTACGCAGGATGGCGCGCGCGATGGCCAACCGCTGGCATTGGCCGCCGGACAGGCGCACGCCGCGATCGCCGGCGATGGTGTCGTACCCCTCCGGCAACTCGGAAATGAACGTATGCGCATGCGCGCGTTGCGCGGCCTCCTCAATCGCCGTCTGATCCGCGTCATGGCGCCCGTACGCGATGTTGCTGGCGATGGTGTCGTTGAACAGGAACGTGTCCTGCGTGACCAAGCCGATCTGCTTGCGTAGCGAGACGAGCGTGTATTCGCGGATATCGCGGCCATTGATCTTGATGCAGCCGTTGATCGGATCGAAGAAGCGGGGCAACAGACTCACCAGCGTCGTCTTGCCGGATCCCGAACTGCCGACGAACGCCACGCACTCGCCCGGCCGCACCGAGAAGGACACCCCCTGCAGCACCGGTTCGCGATCGTATGAAAAGGCGACGTTCTCAAATTCGATCAGCTCCACCGGCCCATCCAAGGGCACGGCATCGGGCCGGTTATGCACCGCCACATGCTCGTCCAGAATCTCAAAAATACGATCCGCCGCCGCCGAGCTTTGCTGAATGGTCAGATGCACCTTGCTCAATTTCTTGACCGGATCGTACAGCGCGACCAGGGCCAACCCGAATGTGAAGAACGTCTCCATGGCCATCCCGGTGATGTGCGCATAGACCAGGATCATGGAAATACCGATGATGGATATTTCGACAATAATGGGTTCAATGGCCGCCTTGGCCTTGGCCACTTTCATAGATCGGTTGAATACGGAGCGGCACTGTTCGGAAAAGCGTTTGCGCTCGTACGGCTCCATCCCGAAGGCCTTGACCACGCGCACGCCCGTGATGCTTTCCTGCAGGATGGACACGATATCAGCCAACTTGGCTTGCGCTTCCTTCGCGTTCCTGCGCACACGTCTACCGAACAACGCCACGGGCACGATACAAACCGGAAACACCACCAAACTTAACGCCGCCAGGACCGGATCGAGCCAGACCAACACGATCAACAGGAAGATGAGCACGAACGGTTGCCGCACCAGATCCCCGAGCACGGTGGATACGGCGCGTTCCACCATCATCGTATCGTTCGCCGTCCGAGATATGAGTTCGCCGGTTTTCTGCCGACTGAAATAGTAGACGGAGAGTTCCTGCAACCGGTCGAAGGTCGCAATGCGCAGGTCATGCACGACACGATGTCCGACCCACTGGATGAAGTACATGCTCAAATAGTAGCCCGCACCGCGGACCAACCCGATGATAGGCAAGATGATGGCCACCCCCAGTATCGCCCCCCACCCGAGCGTGTCCGGGTTGAAGAGTTCCGCAAGCGTATTCTTTACGGCGGGCAAAATGCCCGCCGTGGATCCGGCAAACAGGATGCCGAACACCGTTCCGATGATCAGCCGTCCCATGTACGGACGGGCATACCGAATGAGCCGCCCGTAGGTGGCCCATTCCTGCTTGCCCAACGCGCGTTTGGATTTCCTGTCGCTCATTGCCCCTTGGACTCGAGGTAACGCTCGGCTTCCAGCGCCGCCATACAGCCGGAGCCGGCCGCCGTGACGGCCTGCCGATACACGGCATCCTGCACGTCGCCCGCCGCGAACACGCCCTCCACATTCGTCTTGGTGTTATCGGCGATGATATACCCCTTGTCGTCCATGTCGATTTGGCCTTTGAACGGGTTCGTGTTCGGATTGTGACCAATGGCCATGAACAAGCCCTTGATCTCGATTTCGGACTGCTCGCCCGTTTTCACGTTCTTGAGTCTTAAACCCGTGACTTCGTTCTTTTCCACGTCCAGCACATCCTCGACCACGGTATCCCACAGAATGTTGATCTTGTCGCTCTGCAACACGCGGTCCGCCATGATTTTCGACGCGCGAAATTCGTCGCGTCGATGAATCAATGTAATGTCCGACGTGAAGCGGGTCAGGAACAGCGCCTCTTCCATCGCGCTGTCGCCCCCGCCGACTACGGCGATGGGCATATTGCGGTAGAACGCGCCGTCGCAGGTCGCGCAGGAGGTGACTCCGCGCCCGATCAGTTTCTGTTCCGATTCAAGGCCCATATATTTCGCGCTGGCGCCCGTGGCGATGATGACCGTCGCGGCTTCAAGCGTCGTGCCGTCATCCAAGTTAAGTTTGTGCGCGCCGGGCTTGAAATCAACCGACTCTACCATGCCGGTCTGGTAGCGGGTTCCGAATCGTTCCGCCTGCTTGCGCATCACATCCATCAGTTCCGGGCCCATGATCCCATCCACGAAGCCGGGATAATTTTCCACATCCGTCGTCGTGGTCAATTGCCCGCCCGGCTCGATGCCCTCAATGACCAGCGGTTTCAGGTCGGCCCGCGCCGCGTAGAGCGCGGCGGTCAATCCGGCGGGGCCCGTTCCAAGAATAATCACTTTTTCCATTCGGTCTTCCTTTGTCAATTTGCAGTCTTCATTTACCCTTCACGGAGGGGGGAACGTCACGGCCCATCGCATCGGGTGGAATCAACGGGGACCTTCCACTTTTTCGGTGAGGCCATGCTTGTCGGTCGCCCGCTTGATCAGATAGTACCCGACCGCCAGCGTAATGACCAACATGGCAATGCCCACCAACGTTATCGGATCGTACTCTTCCGGCTCCAGTACAATGACTTTGCGCGCCACGGCAATCATGGCTACCAGCAGAACGACTTCCACATGCACGACCCGCTCGTTGAAATAGACTTTGATGGTGTCGAGCAGCTCAATCCCAATTAACACCAGCATGAACACGCCAAACAGATCCAGCAGATCGTCCAGATCCAACACAAACCACGGCGGCTTGATCATGGCAAGCACGATTTGACGCGCCAGCTCGATAGTCGACAGCACCAACACCATCGCCATCAGGACGATCAGCAGATACACAATCAGTCGTTCGGACCTTCTTGCAAATCGATGAATCAAGGAATCGGCCATACTTCCCTCCCCTCCCGGAATACCGTTTCCGAGCGTCGGACAACTTGTGGCGTTTGTGTACAAACTACTGAAACCCCCGACAAACGTCAACGCGGGCGGCGATCCGTTTGACGGAAACCGCCGGAATGGCTATGCTTCAAGTCACAAACAGGATACCGACAACCCACCGGGGGACTTCATCTATGCCCGACCAAGACATGTTCCGCGAAATATTTCGCATGCAAAAAGAGCTCAACGCGCGCATCGGAGTCCGTCCGGATGAGATGACCGAGGAAGAGCAACAGACGTGGACGCTCAATTACTGCCGAGCCCTCTCTCAGGAACTCGCTGAGCTCACGGACAGCGTGCCGTGGAAATGGTGGGCCAAGTACCAGACGTTTGACAAACAGAACGCCCGGGTCGAGGTTGTGGACATGATTCATTTCGTCGTTTCGCTCGCCCAAGTGCTCGGCTTGAGCGCCGACGACGTCTACGCGCTCTATATGAAAAAGAATGAAGTTAATTTCCAGCGTCAGGACTCCGGATACGCAGAAAAGGACGAGAACGATAACAAGAATCTGACGGTGTGAAGATGGGTTCAGGGTTCAGGGTTGGTAGACAAGGAGAACAGTCATGATACGCTACAATCGCTTATATGCCTGCATCACCATACTCCTGGTGATGGCGACGTGTGTGGTGGTCGCAGACGCCCAGCAACGCGCGCAATGGCCGCCGCCGGCTGCGCACGAGATCTACGAGCAACCGGCTGACGAAAAGGCCGTCGACGGGGATGTCCCTTCGATTCCCAATCGCTTTCTTGATCGAGCGCGCGGCTACGAGCAGGCGCTCGCTTTACAGCAGGCCACGGGCGCAGACATCTTCCTGTATGTGAAGCACAACTCCCCGCCCGGCGCGCGCGGCCTGTGCAACTGGTGGGAGAATCGCGGCATGAAGGCGGGAAACATCCAGCGCATGCTGCGCGATTACATCAAGGTCCAACTGACCCTCCCTTCCGACCGCGAAACCCGGGAAATCGCAGAACAGTTCCGTCTCTGGGAAGGGCCGACGGTCGTTATCATTCAAGCCGGAGGTCTCCGCCGTTCCATCAACGTCTTCGACTGGCCGGGGGGGCGGCCTGAATTGAAGTCGCCGGAGGCGCTCGAGGAATTGATCCGCGAAAACAGCAGCGCGCGCTATCAGGAAGCGCAACGCTGATGTCCGGCGTTCCGCGACCGATATGACCAAGCAATCGCCAAAAGCGTGGCACACCCTGACGACCGAGGACCTTGTCACGGAGTTCGATTCGCACGCCGAACAGGGCCTTTCCGCAGCAGCGGCGAAAGAACGTTTGGACCGTTACGGCCCGAATAAACTGCCCGAGCAAAAGAAGCGCGGTCCACTCCTTCGCTTCCTGTTTCAGTTTCATAATGTCCTGATCTATCTCCTGCTGGTGGCCTCGGTGGTCGCGGCGTTTCTCGGCGAATGGATCGAGTCGGGCGTCATCGTCGCCGTCGTCCTTATCAACGTCACGGTCAGCTTCATCCAGGAAGGCCGCGCCGAGCGGGCCTTGGAAGGCATTCGCAAGATGCTCTCGCTCGATGCAACGGTCATCCGAAACGGGAAGCGGGAAACCATCAACGCCGAATACCTCGTCCCGGGCGACCTGGTTCAGCTCAAATCCGGAGACAAGATCCCGGCGGACATGCGCCTGCTGTCCGTGAAAAACCTGCGGGCCGAAGAGTCCGCCCTGACCGGCGAATCCGAAGAAGTCGAAAAAACAACCGATCCGGTTGAGGAAGAGTCCGCCCTCGGGGACCGGACCAATATGGCCTTTTCCGGCACCACCATCACCTACGGCACAGCCACCGGCATCGTGGTGGCCACCGGCGCACATACCGAGCTCGGCAAAATCAATCGCATGATCAGTGAGGTGCAGGAACGAAAGACGCCTTTGCTCATCAAGATCGATCGCTTTGCAAAGATCTTGTCCGTTGCCATTGTGGCCGTTGCGGGCGCCTTTTTCGTGTACGGCTATTATGTCCAACAATTTGACTTGGACGAAATGTTTCTGGCGGCGATCAGTATCGTCGTGGCCTCCATCCCGGAAGGGCTGCCCGCCATCCTGACCATCACCCTCGCGCTAGGGGTACAACGGATGGCTGCGCGCCACGCAATCGTTCGCCGACTTCCGTCCGTCGAAACACTCGGTTCCGTCAGCGTCATTTGCTCCGACAAGACCGGGACGTTGACCCGCAACGAGATGACCGTCCGCTCGATCGTCACCGCAGAGGCCTTCTATGACGTGGAAGGATCGGGGTATCGCCCCGAGGGACCTATCCGCCGCGACGACCAGGAGATCAACCCCGACGACGACCCGGTGCTCTTGCGATTCCTGCAATCGGCCCGTGCCTGCAACGACGCGACCCTCCAGGAAAACAACGACGGCACATGGACCATCGACGGCACCCCAACCGAAGGCGCCTTGATGACGTTGGCGCACAAAGCCGGATTGGCGGACTTCGATCCGGACCGGATCGACTCGGTCCCGTTTGAATCCGAGCACAAGTACAAAGCCACGTTACACCCTCTGGACGAGGAACGGATCGTATTCGTTGTCGGCGCGCCGGAACGCATTCTGGACCGGTGCGACCACGTATTGAAAGAGGGCGGCGAATCGGAGCTGGATCGCGATTTCTGGACGGAGCGAATGGAAGACGTCGCCGCTCGCGGGGAACGGGTCATCGCCTGCGCCTTTCGGCGGGTACCGGGAAATCCCGACGCTATTGAACATGAGGACTTGAAGGATTCGCTCACCTTCATCGGCATTGCCGGCATTCTGGATCCACCGCGTGAAGAAGTGCTGGAGGCCATCAAGGAGTGCGAGGACGCCGGTATCCGCGTCATCATGATCACCGGAGACCATGCCGCCACCGCACAAGCGGTTGCCGGACAGCTTGGCATCAAGGTCGATGAAGAACCGGTAACCGGCACGCAGCTGGAAGAAATGAGTGACCAAGAAGTCCGGGAAACCGTCAAGACGCATAACGTCTTTGCGCGCACCAATCCCGAGCACAAGCTGCGACTCGTCAAAGCGCTCCAGGACAACGGGCTCCTCTGTGCGATGACCGGCGACGGCGTCAACGACGCTCCCGCGCTGAAGAACGCCGATATCGGTATTGCCATGGGCATCAAGGGCACGGAGGTCACGAAAGAGGCCGCCGAGATGGTATTGGCCGATGACAACTTCGCGTCCATTGTCCATGCGGTTGAAGAAGGCCGCACCATCTATGACAACATCAAGAAGACCATCCTGTTTCTGCTTCCCGCCAACGGGGCGGAAGCGTCGGTCATCATGGTCGCGGTCCTGTTTGGTGTTACGCTCCCGATCAGCCCCGCGCAGATACTATGGGTGAACATGGTTTCCGCCGTGACGCTGGCGTTGGCGCTGACGGTGGAGCCCATGGAGCAGTTGGTGATGAAGCGTCCACCCCGCAAGGCCGATGCGCCGATCCTCGCCAAATCGTTCTTCATGCGGATCCTCTTCATCTCCTTGTTAAGTGGAGGATTCACGCTGTCGGCCTTCCTGTTGAACTACGAGAAAGGCATGGATGGAGAGGCCCTGGCCCAAGCGCGCACGATCGCGGTCAACATGCTGATCCTTGCGCACGTCTTCTATCTATTCACGTGCAGAAAGTTGTACGAAACCAGCATGGGCCGGACGTTCTTCGACAATCGGGTTTCCTTCATGCTGGTGGGCGTCCTGCTATTGCTCCAGATGGCCTTCACCTATCTGCCTTTCATGAACACGTTATTCGGAACGGCCCCCATCCCGGCCCGCACCTGGCTGTGGCTTGCAGGCGGCGGCGTGCTGGTCTTCCTGGCGGCGGAACTCGAAAAGCACCTCACCCGCCATCTCTACACCGTTCAATCGGAACCGGCAGACTCGTGAGCGCGTTAGCGTATTCCAAAAGATCCGTAGCCGCCGTCGCAAGACGCTGGACAGGTTAACCACAGGGTGACGCATCCACGCCGTTCGCCGCGCGGGTACAGAATTACTTGAACCGCTCCAAGCCCACCAACGCGGAGCCAATGGGTTCGGGTCCCTCCGTCACGTCAAATTGCAGACCGCTTGTGGACGGCGATTCCAACACTTCCGCCAGTACGGCGGCGACGTCGGCGCGCGGAATTTGGCCTTTGGGCAACGCGGGCGCCATCGCCACGTGACCGGTACCGGGATCATCCGTCAAACGGCCCGGACGTACGATGGTGTAGGCCAACCCGCTCCGTTCCAACGCCTCGTCCGCTTCCAACTTGGCCTGCAGGTAAGCCTGAAAGACTTCACTCCCGCGCGGCGTACGAAGATCCATGGCGCTGATCATCACATACCGATCAATGCCATTCGCATGAGCCGCCTGGATGAGTTTGATCGCCCCATCCCGGTCCATGGACCATTTTCGCTCCGTACCACTGCCCGGTCCGGCGCCTGCAGCAAACACCACAACGTCCGCCTTGCCAACGTGCGTGGAAAGATCGTCTTCCGCCTCGAGATCGCAGAACACGGGTTTCACGCCCAGCGCCTCGAGATCCGACGCGTGATCCGGATTGCGAATGAGACCGCGCACGCGATGTCCGCGCTCCAGCAGCAGCGGATGCAACAACATCGCAATCTTTCCATGCGCTCCAGCAATAACCATATCCATAACCCGCTCCTTCCTTTGTACAAATACTTCCACAAACAACGGGCTCGTCAAGCGCTGAACAGAAGAACGCAAAGGCCGTTTCGGAGCGATTCCAACGATTGGAAAGGCAAACTCATACCAATGCCTGATTCTTTCTGGCCCATCATCCAACCCACCCCGGCCCCGCCAAGGCGCGGGGCCACCCCTCCGAGGAGGGGATATGAAGGGATCTCTCCTCCTGTGGAGAGGTCCGCGAAGCGGGGGGAGGGTTAAGAGTTTTCATCACGTCTTAGCGTGCTTCCATTCAGACAAAAAGCCGTTGCGCGGATGCGCAACGGCTTTTCGATTACGTGTTGTTGGAGAGGATCAGGCCTTTTCAGCCGGCTCTTCCGCCTTCTTCTTCTTGGCGCGCGGCTTTTTCTCCGCGGGTGCTGCCGGAGCGACGGGCTCTTCCGCCTTGGCGTCCTTCTTGACCTTGGGCGCTTTCGGCACGTGGTTGACCCATTCCAAGAGGGCCATTTCGGAGCTGTCGCTGACCCGCTGACCCAGCTTCATGATGCGCGTATACCCGCCCGCACGATCCGTGAAGGTCGGCGCCACGTTGTCGAACAGGTCTTTCACCACGTCCTTGCGGCGCAAACGTGAAATGGCCAGGCGACGCGAGGCCAACGTGTTCTTCTTGCCGAGCGTCACCATCTTTTCCGCCATCTGCCGGGCCGCCTTGGCCTTGGCCAGCGTGGTCTTGATCCGACCGACGATGATTAGGTTACAGACCAGATGCGCCAGCAGCGCTTCACGCTGTGCGGTCGTCCGGCCCAGTTTATTGATCGTTTTTTTCCGATGACGCATGGTCCCACTCTATCTGCTTAAAGGTGATTGTCTCAGCTCTTCGGCGGACGAAGCAATTCTTCGTCAAACTGCATCCCGAGCGCCAGTCCCATTTCCATGAGCTTCGCCTTGATTTCGTTCAACGATTTCTTGCCGAAGTTGCGATATTTCAGCATCTCCGCCTCGGTCTTCTGCGCCAGCTCGCCTACGGTGACGATATTGGCGTTGTTCAGACAGTTGGCGGCGCGCACGCTCAGTTCGATTTCGTTCACGCTCATGGCGAGCTTGCGACGCAATTCCTCGCGCTCTTCATCGATCTGCTTCTCGCTCTCTTCGAACTCCACCAGATCCTTGTCGTAATTGACGAAGACATCCAGATGGTGGCGCAAAATCGCCGCGGACATGGTCAAGGCGTCGTCCGGCGTCAACCGACCGTCCGTCCAGATTTCGAGCAGGAGTTTATCGTAGTCGGTGCGGCGGCCTACACGCGTGTTTTCCACGCTGTATTTGACGCGACGAACGGGCGAGAACAGCGAATCAATCGGAATGACGCCGATCTCCTGATTCTCTTTCTTGTTGCCCTCGGCCGGACAATAGCCGCGACCGATCCGCACATCGAAGCTGGCCTCTAGCTTTCCGTCCTGGTCCAGGGTGGCGATATGGTGGTCCGGATTAAGGATTTCAACCGTGCCATCCGTTTCAATATCACCGGCCGTGACTTCACCGGGTCCTTTGACCTTGATGGATAGTTTGCGCGATTCGCGGGAGTACATCTTGATGAGTACGCCCTTGAGATTGATGACGATATCCGTGACATCTTCAACGACGCCCGGCAACGTGCAAAATTCGTGCAATGCGCCTTCGATCTTGACGGATGAAATGGCCGCACCTTCGAGCGATGAAAGCAGGACGCGACGGATGGAGTTTCCAATGGTGCGCCCGTAGCCCGCCTCGAACGGTTCCGCTACAAACAATCCGTAGGTCGCCGAGGACTCTGTTTCGTCCTTGGTGACGCGCTTGGGCATTTCGAATCGACCCAGTCGTATTGGCATAATCTTCTCTCCCAGAACCGGGCATTAACCGGTTCGTATGGTGATGGTTGTTATCTCTTACTTGGAATACAATTCCACAATAAGCTGTTCGTTCACGAGCGGCTGGATTTCCTCGCGGCTCGGCACATGGAGGATCTCCCCGCGCGCCGCCGTCTTATCCAACGTCACCCAAGGGGCCAGGCCGCGGCTTTCGGCCGCATCCATGAAGGGCTTCACATATTCGCGGCTCGCCGGGCGGTCAATGACCTGCACCACATCGCCCGCCTTCAAAATGCGGGAGGGGATGGTGCTCTTCCGACCGTTGACGAGCACATGCCCGTGATTGACAAATTGGCGCGCGGACTTGCGTGAAGACGCAAAACCGAACCGATAGACCAGATTGTCCAGACGCATCTCGAGCATCTGCAACAGCGTCTCACCGGTGCGCCCTTTCTTCTGGGCGGCGCGATCAAAAAACAGACGGAACTGCCCTTCCTGCAATCCATACATCCGGCGCAAACGCTGCTTCTCACGCAGCTGCAAACCATAATCCGACGTCTTGCTGCGACGATGCCCATGCATGCCGGGTGATGGGCGTCCGACTTCGATGGCACATTTGGCCATGTAGCAGCGATCGCCTTTCAAAAACAGCTTCATGCCTTCGCGACGACAAAGCTTGCAGGATGGTCCCGTATATCTACCCATTTTTCAGTATCCAGTATTCAGTGTTCAGTATTCAGTATTATACGCGGCGGCGTTTCGGCGGCCGGCACCCGTTGTGGGGAATGGGCGTCACGTCCTGAATGGAGGTGATCGTCAATCCTGCGGCTTGCAAGGCGCGGATGGCGGATTCCCGCCCGGCTCCCGGTCCCTGCACAAACACTTCGATTTCATTCAATCCGTAGCTGATCGCTTCGCGCGCCGTTTCCTGCGCCACCATGGTGGCCGCAAACGCGGTGCTCTTGCGCGATCCCTTGAATCCGCATCGACCGGCTGTACGCCAGGCGATGACGCCGCCGCGCGGATCCGTGATGGTCACCGCCGTGTTGTTGAACGTGGCGCGAATATGCGCGATGCCCACCGGCACATGGCGATGTCCTTTGCCCTTGCCCTTCTTCTTGGCTTTGGCCACAGGCGCCGCAGGCTCTTCCGCCTCACGCAGAATGTCTTCCGCCGTCTTGCGCCGGGCCGGCTTTTCCTCCGCCTTGGCCGCCCCGTCCGCGGGGGCTGCCGTCGCCACGACCTCTTCGGCCTTCGTCTCAGGCTTCGCGGCTTCTTTCGCTTTCGGCTTGGCTTCCGCTTTCGCATCCGGCTTCGCTTCGGCCTTCGGCTTCGCGGGCTCTTCCGGCTTATTCTCTTTTTCCTCGGCCATAATAATCACCACTCCTGAAACGGGTTATTTCTGCTTCGCGGCGGATCGCGCTTCCTTGCCGCGCACGGCGCCCACGGTACGGCGCGGTCCCTTGCGGGTGCGTGCATTCGTGCTGGTGCGCTGACCGCGAACGGGCAACCCCCGGCGATGACGAAGCCCGCGATAACTGCCGATGCCGACAATGCGCCGGATGTTCGACGCCACTTCGCGGCGCAAATCGCCTTCGATGCGGTAGTCTTCCTGCAGAATCTGCGCCAACTTCGTAATTTCTTCGTCGACCAGATCGTTCGCCTTCGTGGCAGGGTCGATCCCCGCTTTCTTAATGACTTCTCGAGCCGACGCAGGACCAATGCCGTGAATATACCGCAAGGCATACTCGACGCGTTTGAAACCCGGAATATCGATACCCAACACTCTTGGCATAATCTTTTACCGCTCCTGTTAACTCTGACGCTGTTTATGGCGCGGATTCGTGCAAATTACACGGACCACACCCTTCCGGCGAATTACCCGGCACCGCTCACAAATTCTTTTGACGGACGATCGAACCTTCATCATTCACCTGTTTTCAATAGACACTAAAATACAAACAGCCCTTTCGACATGTCGAAGGGTGACATTTCCACTTGGACCCGACTCCCCTTGGCCAAACAGGCGCAAGCCCGTTCCTGATCCTTGCGCTGGGGAAAGGCCACAATCTCGTGGCCGTTCGGCAGTACCGCATTGAAGGTCGCATTCTTTATCACATCCGTCAAAACAGCGTCCAGCACAAATATTTCTTTTTTCTTCATTTTCTCGCGATGGTCAGGATTTCCGCCTTCTCTTGGCCCACCGCGACCGTGTGCTCGAAATGGGCCGAAACCTTCCGGTCCTTGGTCAACACCGTCCATCCGTCCGACATCACTTCAACCTCTTCCGAGCCCAGATTGACCATGGGTTCCAGGGCAAACGTCATTCCCGCCTTCAATTTGGGCCCCCGCCCGGGCGCCCCAAAATTCGGGATCTGCGGCTCCTCGTGCATGCTCCGCCCGATACCGTGACCGACAAAATCCCGCACCACGGTGAATCCCGCGCCGACCGCCACCGACTCCACGGCATGCGAAATATCCGACAGCCGTCTCCCGGCCACAGCCTGGTCAATCGCCGCCTGCAAGGCCTGTTCCGTGACCGTCACCAGCCGAATCACCTCGGGATCACTGACCCCCACCATCACCGTCGTCGCCGTATCGCCGACAAATCCGTCGTAGACCACACCGAAATCCACACTCAAAATGTCGCCCATCTGGATCAACCGCTTTCCCGGGATCCCGTGTACGACTTCGTCGTTCGTCGACACGCAAATATGTCCGGGAAATCCGCGATACCCGTAGAACGCGCTCTTCGCGTCCATCCCGGCAATCAGCTCCTGGGCGTACTCGTCCAGCTCCATCGTCGTGACGCCGGGTTTGATGGCCTTGGCGACGGCATCGCGCACCGTGGCCGCCATCCCGCAACTAACCCGCATCCGTTCCAACTCGTACGCTGACTTGATCTTGATCATGACGCCTGCACGTGATCACGAATCGCGTCCAGCGTCTTTTCCCGATTCAAGGCCTTCACTCTACGCAACACATTCTTCTGCGCGTAGTAATCAATCAGGCTGGCCGTCTGGTTGTTGTAGACTTCCAACCGATTCAACACCGTCTCCCGATTGTCGTCGGCGCGCTGATACAACTCGCCGCCGCACTCGTCGCAAACGCCCTCGACTTTCGGCGGAATATTGGTGACGTGATACACGGCTCCGCAATCGCGACAAATGAGCCGCCCGGCGATCCGGTCCACCAACACCTCGGTCGGCACTTCCAACAAAAACACATGGGACACTTGGCCCCGGTCATCCTCCGCCAGGAACGCGTCCAGCAAGCGGGCCTGTTCGCACGTTCGCGGAAATCCATCAAAAATATAGCGCGCATCCGACGGTCCCGCGTCCAATCGGTCGCTCACGATCTTCATGACCACGTCGTCGGGTACCAACTCGCCCTTATCCATGAATTGTTTGGCTTCCAAACCCACTTCGCTTTTGGCCTGCAGCGCCTCGCGAAGCATGTTTCCGGTGGACACGTGGGTCAACCCGGAGACCGCCTCTTTGAGATCGTCCGCCGTGGTGCCTTTGCCCGCCCCGGGTGCGCCCAACAAGATGATGGCTTCCAACATGGGTCCCCTTATCTCCGTGATCGCAGTTTGCCCTTCTTGAGAAATCCGTCGTAGTGACGGGTCAACAGATGCGATTCCACCTGCCGCATGGTATCCAGCATGACGCCGACAATAATCAGGATGCTGGTTCCGCCGAAGAAATGCGCCACAATCCAAGGAATCCCGAACTGCTGCGCCATCAACATCGGGAGTACCGCGATAATGGTCAGAAATACCGCGCCGGCCAGCGTCAAGCGGGTCATGGTCCGGTCCAGAAATTCCGCCGTGGGCTTGCCCGGCCGAATGCCCGGCACATACCCGCCGTACTTCTTCAAGTCATCCGCAATCTGGATCGGCTTGAACTGGGTCGCCACCCAGAAATAGGAGAAGAACATGATCATCAGCGCATACAGAATATTGTACCAAGCCGTCCCAAAATCCAGCGCCGCACCGAACCGGCGCACCGCTTCGCTCGGCACCATGCTGAGCATCTTGGCGGGGAACATCAAAATCGCCTGCGCGAAGATGATCGGCATCACGCCGGAATAGTTGACGCGGAGCGGCATGTACGTGCTCTGCCCGCCATACACCTTGCGGCCCACGACGCGCTTGGCGTATTGGACCGGGATCTTTCGCTGCGCCTGCGTCACGGCAATCGTACCGGCAATCACCAGGAACAACATGATCAACAAGGCGACGAGATGGAAAAAGGTGAATTGCGCACCGCCGCCTTCGTAGGGGCGGAACATGTTCACGGCGGCCTGGATCGCGCCCGGCAATAGACTGATGATGCTGACGGTGATGATGAGGGAAATCCCGTTACCGATACCGCGTTCGGTGATCTGTTCGCCCATCCACATCAACAACATCGTGCCCGAGGTCATCGTGATCACGGCCATGATGCGGAAACCCAGGCCCGGGAAAAGGACCACCTGCTGCTGAATGCCGATCGCCGCGGGATTCTCCATGACGGCGGCCAACGCATAGCCCTGCACCAGACAAAGCAGGAGACACAAATACCGGGTATACTGGGTGATTTTCTGCCGGCCCGTATCGCCTTCCCGTGCCAACCGTTCGAGCGCGGGCACCACGGCCGTCATCAACTGAATGATAATGGAGGCGCTGATATAAGGCATGATACCGAGCGCGCCGATGGCGAAATTCTCCAGCGCGCCTCCGCTGAAGAGATTGTACATGCCGACAAACGAACCGCCGGCCTGCGCCTGCACCGACGCAATGAACGCGCGGAGCGACACCGCATCCACGCCGGGTACCGGCACGGACGCGACGAGGCGGCAGAGAAAGATCAGGCCGAACGTAAACAGGATTCGCTGTCTAAGCTCGGGGATTTTAAAGCTGTTGGTAAAAGCAGATAACATAGGCGCCACATACTACTCGGCCTTCTACTGAATGACGTCGCACACGCCGCCCGCCGCTTCGACTTTGGCCTTCGCCGTGGCGCTGAACGCGTGGACCTTTAACGTGAGTTTCTTCGAAAGATCGCCGTTGCCGAGGATCTTGACGGGTGCGGAAGGACCGCGCACCAGCCCCGCGGCGCGCAAGATCTCGACGGTCACTTCGCTGCCGTCTTCAAAACGGTCCAACGCGGCCAGGTTCACCGGGATATACGTGACCCGGTTGACGTTCTTGAATCCGCGTTTGGGAATGCGCCGCACCAACGGCATCTGCCCGCCTTCGAAGGTCGGCTTGTGCTTGTGCCCCGAACGCGCCATCTGGCCCTTGTGGCCCCGGCTACTGGTCTTACCCATGCCGGACGCGCGACCGCGACCGACACGCCGCTTGGGGCGTTTGGACCCTTTGGCCGGCTTGAGTGTGTGTAAATTCATTTCGACTTCGTCCTTCGTTTCATCAAGCGCTGCGCAACGCCGCCACTTCTTCGCGGGAGCGCAGCTGCTCGAGCGCCACAAGGGTGGCTTTCGTTACATTCAATTGGTTGCTGCTGCCCAGCGACTTGGCCAGAATATCGCGGATACCCGCCAGTTCAAGGACCGCACGCGCCGCGCCGCCGGCGATCACGCCGGTACCTTCGGATGCCGGCTTCAACAAGACACGCGCCCCGGCGAATTCGCCGATGACCTCGTGCGGGATCGTCCGGTCCTTCAGCGTGATCGGCAACAGATTCTTGCGCGCCGATTCCGTGCCCTTGCGGATCGCATCGGCCACTTCGTTGGCCTTGCCCAGCGAATAGCCGACATGACCTTTCCGGTCCCCGGCCACGACCAACGCACTGAAACTGAAACGGCGACCGCCCTTGACCACCTTGGAACAGCGGTTCACATGGACCACGCGCTCTTCGAGGTCGCCGCCCGCACGTACATCCTGGCGTTTATTAAATCCACTCATAAACAAATCCTTCTTCCCCGCACAGCGGTTAGAATTTCAAGCCTTCTTCCCGCGCGGCGTCGGCCAACGCCTTGATTCGGCCCCCGTATCGGAATCCGCCCCGATCGAAAACCACTTCGGTAATGCCCTTTTCCTGCACCGCCTTGGCGGCCAGCCGTCCAAGCTCCTGCGCACGATCCTTGCCCGTCCCCGTCACGGCGCCGGCCTGTTCCTTGCCCGCCGTGGAAACGGCCGACAGGGTTCGTTCCGACACATCGTCGATGAACTGCACGTAGATGTGCTGATTCGACAGAAACACGCTCATACGCGGACGTTCGGCCGTCCCCTTGACTTTCTTGCGCAAACGCATATGTCTGCGCTTCCGATAATCCGTTTTGGTATCCAGCTTCATAATCATGCCACAGTCTTCCCGGCTTTACGCCGCACATGTTCATCCGTGTATCGGACGCCTTTGCCTTTGTAGGGTTCCGCCGGATAGAAGGAGCGGATGTGCGCGCCGACCTGGCCGACCATCTGCTTGTTGATTCCCGAAACCTTGATCTTGGTGTTGTCGGCGACCGTCACCGTCACGCCTTCGGGCACCGTATATTCCACCGGATGCGAATACCCGAGCGCCATGGTCAACTTCTGTCCTTGGATGGCGGCCCGGAAACCCACCCCTTGAATTTCCAGTTGTTTGGTGAACTCTTCATGGACGCCCTTGATCATGTTCGCAATCAGGTTGCGCGCCGTGCCGTGCATGGCCCGGGCGAACTTATCCTCCTGCGTCCGGGACACCGCGATCTGTCCGTCCTTCACTTCAAACGCGACCACAGGCGGAAAGACCCAGCTTTGCTCGCCTTTCGGTCCCTTGACCGAGACGTGCCCGCCATCCACGGTCACCGTCACTTCGGACGGGATCGCTACCGGTTGTACTCCAATTCTCGACATCGTTATCTCCAAACTACCAAACGTAGCACAGCACTTCGCCGCCCACTTTATTCCGGCGGGCTTCCTTGTCCGTCATCACGCCCGTCGAGGTACTGAGAACCGCAATTCCCATCCCGTTGAGCACGCGCGGCAGTTTATCCGCACCGGCATACCGGCGCAGTCCGGGTCGGCTCATGCGACGAATCCCCTGAATGCCCTTTTCCTGGTTCGGCCCATACTTGAGATACACGCGAAGGATGCGCTTCCCGCCACTGCCCTCCGTGGTGTAGTCGCGAATATAGCCCTCGCGCTTCAGGATACGCGCAATCTCGCTTTTCATGCGAGAATGCGGCATTTCCGTCACCTTCAATTCAGCGGAGTGCGCGTTCCGCACCCGCGTCAACATGTCCGCTATCGGATCTGACAAACTCATACGTTTCCTGTTTCCGCTGTTTTACCAGCTCGCCTTTACCACACCGGGGATTTTCCCCTCCGAAGCCAATTCGCGGAAGCAGATCCGGCAGATCTGGAACTTCTGGATATAGCCTCGCGCCCGCCCACAACGGCGGCACCGGCTGTATTCGCGCGCACTGAACTTCGGCGGTCGGCTCGCTTTTGCAATTAATGATTTCTTGGCCAAGACTTCTGTCCTTTCCTTCTTACCCGCTACGACGCAAACGGCATGCCGAGATGTTTCAATAAATCCCGCGCTTCCGCATCTGTTTCGGCCGTCGTCACGATCGTGATATCCATTCCCTGAGTCCGCTTGACGTTGTCCGGATTCACTTCCGGGAAAATCGTCTGCTCTTTCAATCCCAGCGTGTAACTCCCGCGGCCGTCGAACGCCGTCGAGGACACCCCGCGAAAATCGCGAATACGCGGCAGGGCCACGTTGATCAGGCGGTCCAGAAATTCGAACATGCGCGCGCCCCGCAACGTCACCTTCGCACCGATCGGCATCCCCTCGCGCAACCCGAAATTCGAGATGCTTAGACGGGCCTTCGTGGTGACCGGACGCTGCCCCGAGATCCGGGCCAAATCATCCGTGACCGCCTTGAACGCGTCCTTATCCACCTTCGTGTTGACGCTCATATTGACGACCACTTTCGTGATACGCGGCACCTGCATGGGGTTCTTGTACCCGTGCGCCTCTTTCAAGGCGGGGACCACCGTGCTTTTGTATTTCTCTTTTAACGTGGGGATCATGATCGTTTACGTTGCCTTTTCCGCTTTCACCGAGGCTTTCTTCTTCGCCGGCTTGGCGGCATCATCCTCGACCTTCTTTAATTTCGACACATGCATCGGGGCTTCCTTCTCGACAATCCCACCCGTGGGGTTGTCCTGGGTCTTGCGCATGTGTTTCTTGACGTAGTTGTACCCCTCCACAATCGCCTTCGCCTCTTTCGGAAGCACCTGCAACACCTTGCCGGGCTTTCCGCCGCCCGCGTCTTCGCCGGAAATGGCCAAGACCATATCGCCCTTCTTAATATGCAGCGCCTTCTGCGATCTGTTTTTCTTCTTAAGCTTCATCAGATTACCTCGGGAGCCAGCGATACGATCTTCATGAAATTCTTTTCGCGCAGTTCACGCGCCACCGGCCCAAAGATGCGGCTACCGCGCGGATTCATCTGCTCGTCCACGATAACCGCGGCGTTGTGATCAAAACGCAGGATGCTGCCGTCGCTGCGACGGATCGCGTCCTTCGTCCGGACGATCAGCGCGCGATGCACTTCGCCCTTCTTGACCATGCCCCGCGGCTGCGCCTCTTTGACAGAGACCTTGATCACGTCGCCCACATGCGCATACCGTTTGCGCTGTCCGAGGACGCGAATACACTGCAGGGACTGTGCGCCGGTATTGTCGGCGACATCCAATCTGGTTTGCATCTGAATCATACGTTCACGTTTCCTTACGCGTTACGACTCGGCCCGCTCGATGATTTCCGAGAGGCGCCAGTGCTTCAGCTTGCTGAGTGGACGGGTCTCCATGATCCGAACCCGATCCCCCACGCTGGCCTCGTTCTTCTCGTCGTGCGCGTGATATCGCTTTGATTTCTTGAGTTCCTTGCCATACAGCCCGTGTCGGACGCGGCGCTCTACGAGCACCACGATGGTCTTGTCCATGTTCGCGCTTACCACGCGACCGTCACGCTGTTTCCGCAATCTTCGACTGGTATCAACCGTTGTTGCCATTACGCTTTCGCCTCTTTCTGCTTGCGCTCGTTCTGAACCGTCAGCATGCGCGCCAGCGAACGGCGCAATTCACGAAGGCGCGAGGGCCGTTCCAATTGTCCCGTCGCCTGCTGCACCCGCAGGTTGAACAACTCCTTCGATGTCTCTTCGTACTGATGACGCAGTTCTTCGGGCGTCAGGTCTTTGATTTCCTTGATCTTCATAAATCGGGTTCCCACCTCTTACTGCGCGTGCCGCTGCACAAACCGAGTCCGGATCGGGAGTTTGGACGCCGCCAACTTCATCGCTTCGCGCGCCATCGGTTCCGGCACGCCGTCCATTTCAAACATCATCCGACCGGGCTTAACCACCGCCACCCAGCCTTCCACCGCGCCCTTGCCCTTGCCCATCCGCACCTCAAGCGGTTTCTTCGAATACGGCTTGTCCGGGAATATGCGAATCCAGAGCTTCCCTTTGCGCTTCATGGATCGATTAATGGCCACACGACACGCTTCAATCTGGATGTTCGTGATCCAGGCGCGGCCCAGCGACTGCAACCCGTATTCTCCGAACGCCATGGCGTTACCGGTCTGAGCCACTCCTTTGCGGCTCCCACGCTGCACTTTCCGGTGCTTCACTCTTTTGGGCATCAACGGCATGATCGTCTACCTCAATTCCTGCGCAACCGCTTCCGGTTTCTTGCAAATCCACACTTTAATCCCGATCTTGCCCGCCACCGTATTGGCCTCGGCAAAACCATACTCCACATTCGCGCGCAGCGTATGCAGCGGGACTTTCCCTACCTTGTATTCCTCGCGCCGGGCCAATTCCGCGCCGCCCAACCGGCCGGCCACGCCGACTTTGATGCCGTCGGCGCCCAATTCCATGGCCACCTGCATCGCGCGCTTCATCGCGCGCCGGAACGACACCCGCCGTTCCAACTGGCTGGCGATCCCTTCCGCCACCAACTGCGCGTTCACGTCCGCGTTCTTGACCTCGCGAATCTCTATGTAAATTTCACGTTTCGTCTTCGTGGCGATCTGCTCGCGCAAACGCTCCAGGTCCGCCCCTTTCCGGCCGATGACAATCCCCGGCCGGGCCGTATGCAGTGTCACCCGGGCGCGGTTCGCGTAGCGCTCAATCGCCACCTCGGCAATCGCGCCGTCTTTCAATTGACGTTTGACCATGTCCCGGATCACCTGATCCTCGTGCAACAGGTTGCCGAACTCTTTCTTGTTGGCAAACCAGCGCGAGCGCCAATTTTTCGTGACGCTTACCCGCAAACCAATCGGATTAACTTTCTGACCCAAAACCTGTCTCCTTCTTTATGCCGTCCGCCCGGAAGAGCGTACCGGCTTCACATCGGTCAACGTGATCGAAATGTGGCTGGTCTTCTTCTGAATGGGTTTCGCCATTCCGCGCGCCGCCGGCTGATACCGCTTGATGATCGGCCCGCCGTCCACAACGGCTTTCTTTACAAATAAATCTTCGACCGACAGCGCCGCGTTGTTCTCCGCGTTGGCAATCGCCGACTTCAACGTCTTCCCCACCAGAAACGCGCCCTTACGCTTGTTGAACTCGGTGATGCGCAGCGCCTGGTCAACCGACTTGCCCTGGATGGCCCGCGTCAGATCACGCACTTTCGTCGGCGAAATCCGCACAAATTTAGCTGTTGCTGTTACGTCCATAATGCACACATTTCCTGTGGCGATCGGCGCGACAAAAAGACCGCACCCACGCTCGTCTGACTGGAATCAACCGGTTTACCGCCGGCTTAACCGCTGTGACGTCCCGCAAACCGGATCTTTCCCGTTCGCGAATACAAGTGAAGCGAGGATATTACGCGCCGCTCACCAATCTGCCAATACTGTTTTTAACAAAATCCAAAAAATATCGCCATGCCGCCTACTTCAAGGCCACCGTCTTGTCCGTAGCCGACCCATGCCGACGGAACGTGCGGGTCGGCGAAAACTCGCCCAACCGGTGGCCGACCATATTCTCCGTGACAAACACGGAGATGAAATTCTTGCCGTTATGAATCGCAAACGTGTGCCCGACAAACTCGGGGGCGATCATCGACCGCCGCGCCCAGGTCTTGATGACACGTTTCTGACCCGACAAATTCATCCGCTCCACCTTTTTCTGGAGCTTCTCGTCGATGTAAGGACCCTTTTTTAACGAACGGGACATGGTTTACTTCTTCCTCCGCTTAACAATGAATCGATTCGAAGCTTTCCGCTTATGACGCGTCCGCTTGCCCTTCGAGAGCTGCCCCCACGGCGACACCGGATGGCTCCCGCCCGAAGAACGACCTTCGCCGCCGCCCATCGGATGATCCACCGGATTCATGGCCACGCCGCGCACCGTCGGACGACGCCCTTTCCAGCGCGCGCGTCCCGCTTTGCCCAACGAGATGCTTTCGTGCTCCACATTGCCGACCTGCCCGATCGTCGCATAGCAGGTCACACGGAATTTCCGGATCTCGCCGGACGGCAATTTAATGTCCGCATAGTCGCCTTCACGCGCCAGAATCTGAGCGGATTGGCCCGCGGACCGCACGACTTTCGCCCCGCGCCCGGGTATGAGCTCCAAGTTATGGACGGGCAACCCCAGCGGAATCTTGGACAGCGGCAGCGAATTGCCGACTTCCGGCTCCGCTTCCGGTCCGGACATCACTTTCGTGCCAACCTGCAGACCGAGCGGCGCCAGCATGTACCGCTTCTCGCCATCGGCATAGTGCAACAACGCCAACCGCGCGGAACGATTCGGATCATATTCAATGGCGGCGACGTTCGCGGGAATCCCGTACTTGTCGCGACGGAAATCCACCACGCGCAGCTGACGCTTATGCCCGCCACCGCGGTGACGCACCGTGATCCGCCCCGCGGAGTTGCGCCCGGCATTCTGCTTCTTCTTCTTCACCAACGAGCGCTCCGGCTTGTCCTTCGTGATCTCCTCAAACGTGGAGACCGTCATGGAGCGACGGCTGGGTGTGTACGGCTTGTATTTACGAATCGGCATGGTTCAAAATTCCCCGTCAGGTCAAATCGATGGTGTCCCCGTCCTTGAGCGTGACCACCGCGCGCTTCCAGCCCGCCGTCCGCCCAAAATTCTGGGTGCGCTCACGTTTGAGCTTGCCCTTGCGGCGCATGGTGTTGACCTTCTCCACCTTCACGCCGAACAACTGTTCCACGGCCTGCTTGATCTCCACCTTGTTGGCGTTCTCAAACACCCGGAACAGGTACTTGTTTTCCTTTTCCGTCAGGCGCGTGCCCTTTTCGGTCACAATAATCGTCTTAACAATGTGCTGCGCTTCCTTCATCGTTTCTTCCCTCCGGAATCCGTCAGACGCTCGACCAACACGTCCATGCCCTTCCGGGATACCAGCACGAGCGGATACCGCAACACGTCGAACACATTCAAATGGTGCGCCGTGGTCACATGCACACGCGGTATGTTCCGCGCCGAGAGCCGCACCGAATCGTTGGCCTCGTCCAATACAATCACCGCGCCCTTCGGCGCATCAAATTTCTTGAGCAATTCCGCAATGGCTTTCGTCTTCGGCGCCTCCAGCGCCAGCGCGTCCAAGACAATCACCTGACCGGCGGACACCTTCTCGCTGAACGCGCGCCGAAACGCCAGCCGCGCCGTCTTGCGCGGGAGCTGCTGGTGAAAGGAACGCGGCTTGGGTCCAAACGCCACCGAACCGCCCCGCCAAACCGGCGATTGCTGATACCCGGCGCGCGCGCGGCCCGTGCCCTTCTGCTTCCACGGCTTGGCGCCGGTCCCGGCGACCTGGCCCTTGCCCAGGGTCGAAGCCGTTCCCGCACGCTGATTCGCCTGATAGGCCACAATCGCTTCGTGCACCGCCTGCGAGCCCTTGTCATACACGAGCAGGCTGTCGGAGAGTTCGTACTCCCCGGCGCTCTCGCCCTTCACATTCTTTACCGGTAATTTGCTCATGACGCCTTCGCCGCCTTCTTGATCGCTTTACGCACCATGACCAGTCCGCCCGACGGACCCGGAACAGCGCCTTCCACGAGAATTACATTTTCATCACCGCGCAGCTGCACCACACGCAAATTCTGCGCGGTCACGCGATCGTTCCCCATGTGTCCGGGCATCTTCTTTCCCTTGAACACGCGCGCAGGAGACACTTTCATGCCGATGGAGCCGGGCCCACGATGCGTGCCCGATCCGTGCGTCGCGCGACCGCCACCGAACCGGTACCGGCGTACGACGCCCTGAAACCCGCGCCCTTTGGTGGTTCCGATCACGTCCACATGCGATACGCCTTCAAAAATCGATGCCGTCACCGTATCGCCCGGCTTGACCTCCTCGCCCTCGTCCAAGGGGAATTCGCGAATGGTCTGGACGGGCTCCACGCCCGCCTTTTCGAGATGGCCCAGTGCCGGCTTGGTCAGTCGCTGTTTCTTCTGCGAGCCGAAACCCAACTGGACGGCGGCGTACCCGTCCGTTTCCTTCGATTTGACCTGCACAACCACACAGGGCCCCACCGCGATGGCGGTCACGTTCGACTGGCGCCCGGCCTCGTCGAACACCTGGGTCATGCCCACTTTTCTGCCTAATAATCCATTCATATGCCTGCCCTGTATCGGGTGTCGCGTGTCCCGTGTCGAGGGAAAGATGGCCGTCTCTCCACGCGCGACACGTTCCGTCCCTAAATCTTGATCGTAATGTCCACGCCCGCGGGGAGATTGAGCTTCTTCAGCTCGTCCACGGTCTGGGCGGTGGGGTTAATAATGTCCAGCAAACGCTTGTGCGTGCGAATCTCAAATTGTTCCATGGACTTCTTGTCCACGTGCGGACTGCGATTGACGCTGTACCGTTCAATCTTGGTCGGCATCGGAATGGGGCCCGCCACGCGAGCACCCGTGCGTTTCGCCGTCTCCACAATGTCGGCGGTGGATACGTCAAGCACCCGATGATCGAAGGCTTTCAACCCGATACGTATTCGTTGTCCATTCATACTCACTGTTCCTACCGATTTAAAATCGCTTCATGCATCGTTGGCGGCAACACTTCAAACCTCTTCGGCTGCATCGAATGGCTCGCCCGACCGCGACTCAGCGATCGAATCGCCGTCGCATAACCGAACAACTCCGCCAGCGGCACGTCCGCGTGAATAATCTGCGCCCCTTCATGAGGCACAATCTCGCGCACCTGCCCGCGCCGCCCGTTGATGTCTCCGAGCACATCGCCCAAGTGTTCGTCGGGCGTGATGACTTCCAGCTCCATCACCGGCTCCAACAACGTCGGCGAAGCGGACTTTACCGCTTCCCGCAAGGCCATGACTGCGGCCGTGCGAAACGCCACTTCCGTAGAATCCACGGGATGACAGCCGCCGCCCACCACCGTCACGTCCACATCGATCAAGGGATAGTTTCCCAGCACCCCTGTGATCAATGCATCTTCCAGTCCCTCTTTCACCGCCGAACGAAATTCGTTCGGAATGACCGTGGGCGACACGTCAAACGAGATGCAGTTGCCCGCCCCCCTGGTTTGGGGAACGACACGCACTATCACATGACCATATTGTCCGTGTCCACCAATTTCTCGCTGAAAAAGAAATTCTCCTTTTCCGTCGGTCTGAATACCTTCCCGATAGGCCACCACGGGCCGTCCTGCATTGGCTTTCACCTTGAATTCACGGAACATGCGGTCCTTCAAAATTTCCAGATGCAACTCGCCCATTCCGCTGATCAGGGTTTGTCCCGTGTCCTCGTTCATCGAAATGCGGAATGTGGGATCCTCGTCGGCCAACGCCTGAAGGGCCGATTGCAGGGATTCCTTGTCCGCCTGCGTCTTCGGCTCGATAGCCATGGAAATGACCGGCTCGGGAAACTCGATGGATTCCAGTAGGATCGGCTGATTCTCGGAACACAGCGTGTCGCCGGTGGAACTCTGCTTCAAGCCGACCAGCCCGCCGATTTCGCCCGAGTACAGGGCCTCGGCGTCTTCCCGGTGATTGGCGTGCAAGATGACAATGCGCCCGATCCGTTCCCGCTTGCGCGTCCGCGGATTGAATACGTTCATGCCCTTTTTCATCACCCCGGAATAAACCCGCACAAAGAATAGTTTACCGATGTAGGAATCGTTGGTGATCTTGAACGCCAACGCGCTCAGCGGCTCAAAATCGCCCGGATGCCGCTCGCACGGGGTCTCGTCCTTCGGGTGCACACCCACGATCGCGGGCACATCAACCGGCGCAGGCAGATATTGCACCACCGCGTCCAGCAGGGGCTGTACCCCCTTGTTCTTCAACGACGAACCGCACAACACGGGCACCATCTTGTTCGC
>SKXR01000236.1 GCA_007128275.1 Kiritimatiellia bacterium | reverse complement strand
TCGACGCTTCGCTCTGCCGCCGCAGTCCAAAAAGGAACGACCGAGCAGGACGCCTCAAGGGAATGTGGACTGCGGTGGCAGAGTCCTCTGTAGCGAAGCGAGAGAGGACGGCGACCCTCCTTCGCCACGAGGCTACGGAGGGCAAGCACCGGAAGGCGCTTTGGCTGAAGACAAACCACACCGCGCGCGTCCAATCCAACGTGGCGTGGCGAACACGCGTTACGCCATTGATTCCCGGTTACAATCGGGACACCCGATGGCGCAATCGCTCTATTCCAAACAACGACTTACATCACATTTCCTGAGTCATGAGGAACTCAGGAAAGCAAGAGCCCGTGGCGAAGATTCGCCACGGGCTCCGCTGTGTTTACGTTATGACCGTGTGGCTTAATTCCCGCCGATACGAGCGAACGGGACGGTGAACTCATCGCCATCCTCCCACTCCCACGTTGAATTACTCTCGGTCACACCCGGAGTATCCAGCGTCGCGTTATCATACGGGATGGAACTTACGGCAGAGTCGGCGCCCGCTGATATGAATACGCCGATTCCGTTGGACTCAATGTGTGCGCGGGTGATGCCCAGCGTGGCCAGCGGAACCGCCATCTCATAGAAGGTGTCTCGCGATTTATCGTGATCGAAATAATTGATCAGCGAGGTGTTCGGATCATTCAGATAATGGTCAATATCTGCGACCCCGTAGAGTGCGTTCGCGACGAAACCCTGGCTTTTGGCAATTTGAATGCCCGCCAAGTCACGGGTGAAGTAGTTTACGCCCAAGTCTTCATCCACCACAAACGCGCCGCCAACAGCTTTGGACAAGTATGGATGATCGCCCCAGAGATCCGACCGCATGGCGATTTGCACATTCGGCAACGTCGCCCCTCCAAAGGAGTCCAGCTTGTCCCACATATAATCGGCGGCGCCACCCGGGCCCGTATCAATGGAGATGAACTGCAGAATACCCTGGCTATTGAAAACGCTTCCGCCTGCGGCAGATCCCGCGTTGGAAGGATCGATGATGTCGGTGATGTCGACAAACTGCCAAGCCAAGTACAGGTTGTTATCGTCCCATCGCGCCCACAGATGCGTTAGGTTGGCAGGCGCCTCGTGCATGGTCCAGTTATCGCCCAGCGAACGCGGATCACTATTGGCCAGGTTCAAGGCGATCAGGTTGTCGTCATTCCACTCGCCACCCGTATTCATGCCGTCAATCGTGACGGTTCCAGCCGTTCCAAACGTCGGATTGGTAGACGGCGGGGTCATGTCGCCCGGCTCGCCCCCGTTGCCCCCGCTGCCGATAGTCACGGTATAGCCGGCACCGTTGTTGTCATCCCAATGCTCCGTGCCGAATCCGTCAATCATCAGGATCGAGAAGCTGATGACCGTGCCATCGGGTTGTACGCCGAGGGAATAGTTCCACCAATCGCCATTCTCCCACTCCGCGTTACGGCTCATGCCAACCAGGGGCCAGTCGCCTTCACAGGGAGGATTGACGCAATAGACGATATAGGCCTCCACGGAGGATCCTTCCGGCAAGGCGCGGGAATCAATCCATACGTTGTTGTCTTCGCTGACGAAATGGCTGGTTGCGCCCACCTCTGTAATCGCGATCGGTTCCGGTCCTTCATCGTCCACACGCGTGTAGGTGTACGTCTGGGAATCGTTCACGCCGCCCGTGGTCTCCCCATGCAGTTCCACCGTCACGGATCCATCTATCGCGAGGCCGGCGCCCACGGTGATGGTTTGGCCATCCGTATAGATTGCCGGCGTCCCGCTATCGACGGAGTAGGTCGCCGTCTCGACGTTCACGCCCGTGACATGGAGTGTAATCGTGATGCCCGCTTCATTGGTAAAGGTCGTGCTGCCGGGCGTGGCGCTGACCGAGACGGAATCGCCTGGCCCAGTTCCCCCTCCGTCATGATCCAGGAACCGGATGCGATAGAAGCCCAGCGCATCGCCGTTCAGTTCGATTTCCGCGCCGATATCCAGTCCCTCGCCGATGTCGACGAACGGATCGCCCAAGTCGGCTGTATGCTGAAGGATATAGCGCCGGTTTCCGCCGGGCGCCGCAAACGTCGGGCGTCCATTCTGGCCCATTTCCATCAGAAACGCCGGTACCGTGTCATCCTCCGGATCGAGATTCAGGACATACATCTCCAAGTAGGTGAAATGACGATCCGCAGGGATCTGGGCGCCCAGGCCCGGCGTTTCCGGGTTCAGGCCGTACTGGTTGTACCACCAATCCGGCACGCCGTCGTCGTTGCTGTCCTCATCGCCTTCCACACGCGTGATGGTTACCGAAACGCTGACCCGACTGGGTGCGGACTGATCCCCTTCGATGAGCAGATTATCAATGAAGAAGTCGCGATTCGAGTTGAACTCATCATTCGTACCGTTATTGGACGACCAAGCGCGGACTTCGTCAATCGTGCCCGTGAAGGTGCCCGTGTAGGTCCGCGTGGTGCCGCCTACCGGTGTCACATCGACGCTATAACTGTTGGCGCCGGTGAGGGTGAAGGCAATGTCCACGCCGGCATCGGTCCAATCGATATCGGTTGTCTCGGTACCACCATAGGTGACGGCACCGCCGACAAAGTAGAAAGCCCACTTTTCGTCGCCAGCCGAATCACGCAGGGCAACACCAACGGATCCGCCCTCTTCCCAGATCCAGCCGTTTTGCATACGAATCGAAAAGGTCTGTCCTTCACTCAGCGAGGAGGCGAATGGACGAATAGCAGCCGCCCAACCGCCGTTTTCGTGTGACCAGAATCCGAAGCCGTTGTCACCGATAAAGGTGCCGCCTGCTTCGCCGTCGCCTTCAATAGCCCACGCTCCAAAGCCGGTTCCTTCATTCGAACCTGTGCCCCAGCCACCACCATAATTGCTGGCATCATCCTCAGCCAAGACGCCGGCGGGACCGCCCGAAGCTTCGATATCGCCACTTATCACAATGGTGTTGGCGCCCACATCGAGGGCCACGTCCGGAATGGTCCACCCCGCAGTGGCGGGAACGGTTCCACTGAGTCCCGTCAGGGTATTGGACCAGGACAGATAGCCGATAATGCCACTAGCCGTACCGCTGAGGGTGTATGACGGGGCCGAGACCGTAATCGCGCCGGCAGGATCGGTAATCACGAGCGGCGACGAACGTATCGTCACCTGATAGTACTGACCGCCGTTGTTGCGCACGAGGACGGCCTCGTCGTTACCGATAAGCTCAATGCTGTAACGGACGACCGAACCGGCCGGGAACGTACCGAGGTTCGCGTTGAACCAATATCCGCTCGCCGAACCCCAATCGGCATTCCATGTCATTTCCTGCTCATGCCAGACACCGTCACCGGTCTCAAAATGGACCAGCACTTCACTGACGTTGCCTTGCGGCCCGACCTCTACATCGACAAACAAAGGCGTGGCCTCTGTCACAGCGCCGTCTTGGGGCCAGTTGCTAATGTTGAGGATCCAGAGATCCGGGCCGGGGCCTTCACTGACGGTGAACGAGTAGTTCGAGCCGTCATTGTCATCCCACACCTCGCTGTCTTCTTCGCCTTCAACGAGAATCGCATACTCCACCATGGTCCCTGCCGGATGTGTCCCGAGTGTCGCATTATACCAAGATCCGCCTTGGCTGCTCCAATCGGTGTTCACGTTCATGGACAGTTCCTGCCATGCGCCGCCATCCACGCTATAGACCAGAACAACATCGGTTACGTCGCCTGCGGGGCCGGCTTCGGTATTGATCCAAATATCGCTGATCGGCTGAATATCGCCGTCGAGCGGATAGTTATGTGTGCCGCGCACCCACAAGGTGGCCGAAGCCTGGCCGGCTATAAAAATTTTGGACTCTTTCGGGGCCAAGCTGAAGCTAATCCGGCTATCGCCGCCAACGGTCACGGTCTCGCTCGGATTCAGGGTGTTAAAGAATTCGGTACCTTCCGGTTTGCCGACTTGCGGATTGATGGACTCCGTATTGTCCGATGTGTTCAGCGCGACCAGCGCCTCTTCGTCGTCGTACACGCGGCTGAACGCGTATGGACCGCGATTGTTGCTGTTCCAGCGCTCTTGGAAGTTACCACGACGCAGGCTGATGTGTGCGTCGCGCGCTTGGTTCAGGCGAGCGATATGCTGGTAGAGCGGCGCGTTGGTTGCGGCCAACTTGTTTCCTTGCGCGGGCCCCGGCTGAAACCCCTTGTCAAACATGGTTTCGCGTTGATGATCGTGATCATCGAAATCCGGGCCTGCATTCTGGCCGTTCCAGTGACCGCCTTGCTGAAAGGCGTGTTCCGTTCCATAGAACAAGCACGGCACCGGCGTCGCCGTGTACAGGAACGTCAATGCCGGCGGCATAATCCATTCGATGTGCCCGACATTGCCCCCCGCCTGCAAGCCAATGCGGTTAACATCGTGGTTGTCAATAAAGGTAACCAACCGATTCTCGGCTTCTCCGTACATGCCCTTGTTATTCAACTGTTGCGTCAATTGGCCCGTTCCAGCGCCGTCCACGAACACGCTCTTAAACGTTTGGCTCATCGGGAAGAAGAGCGCCGAGTTGAACGAATAGCCGGGCTGTTGAGCATAGCGAGCCAGCGTATGGTTGTCATAGGTGAAGTACTCACCAAAAATGATAAAATCGTTTTTTCCGCGATAGGCTGCATGCTGCCGCATGTCATTCGCCCACTCCATGATCCAGTCTTCTTCGACATGCTTAATGGCATCGACGCGGAACCCGTCACAATCGGTAGCGTCAATCAGGTTCCTGAACGCCAAATCCAGCCAGTCTCTGACGTCCTGGCGGCTTGTGCGCAAATCGTCCGTACCCGGGAACGCGCCCAACACGTATTCCGGATAGCTGTCCCAGTTGCGAATACGACCGTGGTTGTGGAACAGGTGCAGTTGGTCAAACGGGGCGCCATGCCGACGATCCGTCCACCAACCGTGGGTGTCATTGCCATGCGGGTGATACCACTTATTGTCTTCGCGGTTGTTCCCCCACAGCCCGCTCAAGTCCGCCATGTGATTCACGACCACATCCAAAATAACATACATGCCCCGATCATGCATGGCGTCGATGACATTCTTCAAATCTTCAAAAGTGCCTTGGGCCGGATCAACCCGGAAAAAGTCGGTGGGGTGATAGTAGTGATACGGGGTGAACCGCGTGTCAATGCCCTGCCAGTTGATTTGAACACCCGACATCCAAACCGCTTTGATCCCCATCCCCTCGAGGTAATCAAGATTCTGCAGCAAGCCCTTCCAGTCGCCGCCGTGGTGAAAGTTGCGGTTTTCAGGATAGGAACGATTGCCGACATACCAGCCTTCGCCCTGGATATAGCCCAAGGTCTCGCCGCTGGACGCGAAGCGGTCTGTGAAGATCTGATACATATTAACATCCCGCCAATCATCCGGGCTGGGGTAATATTGAAAACCGGGATCCTCCACAATACGCGAACGCAAGCCGTAAACCGGATCCGAGGCGTTGAACGGGAAATCCGCCACGACAAAGGACGCCGTAAATAGGGCGAACAGAAACAGGAATCCCAACGTAATCTTCTTCATAGGTCGTTACCTTTCATCGCAACAGTTATTACCGCTCAGCCCAAAACCGTCCCAGATGGGTATGGCGCGGATGCCACAATTTGAATCAACACCACACACCCTACCCAAAACAAAGGAAGCGGTAAAGCGTTTTACTCAAAAAAGTGCATTTTCCCTGTTCTCCTTTAAATACAGCCACTATTGAGTGTATTGTGCGATTGTAACGCTTTACTGGGTCTGTTGCGGCGGTGTGGCGCGCATCGGAACGCGAAACGGGGGTGTTCGATTATGAAGGCCCCTGCTTTTCGTGGGTGTTGCGTGTGCAAGCAGAGCCCTGCACCACGCTATTGATAACCAACTGACGTCGTGATACGGTCTCGCCATCATGCGGAATCAGACCATCCATCAGCAACTGACTGTGGCGTTCGATTATCCCGTGTGGTTTACGCGGGATCTCTTTGATCCGAAGAATACCCTGTTGCATGATGCGTTATGCCGCCTCAAGGAACCCCGCGCCCATCGCGCCTTGGTCTTTCTGGATGCCGGGCTGGCCTCGGCCCGGCCGGACCTGCCGGATATGGTCCGCGCCTATTTCGAGATCGCGGGGCATGAAGTCGAACTGGTTAAGCCGCCCCATGTCGTGCCCGGCGGCGAGGCGATCAAGAACGATTACCGGCTGACGATGGAAATCGTGGACACGATCCTGGAATACCGGTTGTGCCGTCATTCGTACGTGCTGGCCGTTGGCGGCGGCGCGGTGCTCGACGCGGTCGGTTTCGCCGCCTCCATTGTGCATCGCGGCTTGCGCATGGTGCGTGTGCCGACGACAACCCTCGCTCAGAACGACGCGGGGGTGGGCGTGAAGAACGGCATGAATCTACACGGCGGCAAGAATACGATTGGCACCTTCCATCCGCCGTTTGCCGTACTCAATGACTTTGCACTGCTCGAAACATTGCCGGACATACACTGGATCGGCGGCGTATCCGAAGCGTTCAAGGTGGCGATGATCAGGGATCCCGCCTTCTTCCGGGAACTCTGCGCGGATGCCCGTCTGTTTCGCGAGCGCAACGCGTTGGCGCTGGAACGCATGATCGTTCGGTGCGCGGAACACCATCTAGAACACATTCGCGCCCACGGCGATCCGTTCGAGCTGGGCCGCGCGCGTCCGCTGGATTTCGGGCATTGGTCGGCGCATAAATTGGAGGCCATGTCGAATTACCGGATCACGCACGGCGAAGCCGTGGCGGCGGGGTTGGCGATCGATTCCCGGTATGCCGTGGCGCAGGGCTGGCTGGACACGTCGGATGGCGAGGCGCTGACTCGGGCCTTGTGCGATAGCGGGTTCGTGTTGTGGCAGCCGGAAATGGAACGCCGCCATGGTGATGGAACGCTTGAGCTGCTGAGCGGCTTGGATGATTTTCAGGAACATCTTGGCGGGGCGCTGTGCGTCACCTATCCCAACGGCTTGGGCCTCAAACAAGAGGTCCACGAGATTGACCGGACGAAGATGGAAGCAGCGATTTTGGCCCTCAACCCCGAATGCCGCACCCGCGCGCTGCGCTGAGCGGATCTCTTCGAGCAACGCTCCCTCGCGCGCATGGACCCTATCCTCGGTCGATACGATTCCCTGCGAGAGAAGAGGGGCATCATCCGGCTTGCGTGCGGGGGGCGGAGTGCTATGATGCGCAACACTATGAAGGCGACGGATTTAAGAGGCATATTGGGCTACATTGCGCGGTTTCGGGATCGGCTGTTTGTCCTGAATATTGATAGTGCGGTTTTGACGGCGGAGAATTTTCGGAATCTCCTGCTGGATGTATCCGTGCTGCGCAGTTTGAACATCAATGTGCTGATCGTGCACGGGGCGAGTCGGCGCATCAAGAGGCTTGCCGGGGAGATGCAGCGTGAGGCGTCGGATCTGGACGGGATGGGTGTCACGGACGCGGCGACGTTGGAGTTGTCCATTCTCGCGTCCAACCGCTTTGCCCACGATATTCTTGAAGGGTTGGCGGAGACGGATATTCGCGCGGCGGTGACCAACGCGATTGTCGCGCATCCGGCCGGCATTCGGGGCGGCAAGGATTTTGAGCACACGGGGAAAGTGGAGCGGGTTGATGTGGCCTTCCTTTCGTCTTTGCTGTCGGAGGGGATCATTCCCATTGTGCCTCCGCTGGGCTTTGACGGTAATGGGCGGACGTTTCGTGTGAACTCCGATCAGGCGGCCTTGGAGGTGGCGGAGGCGTTGAAGGCTGCAAAGCTGATGTTTATCACGACGAGCAACGGTGTACAGGGCGGCGGGAAGTTGAGCACACAATTTTCGGTGGCGGAAGCGGAAGAGTATCTGCGGGCGCACCGGGACGAGCTGGCGCCGGAAATGCGGTCGAAGCTGGCGCACGGGTTGCGGGCGTGCAAAAACGGGGTGCAGCGCGTCCATATCATCGACGGGCTGCAGGATGAGGCGTTGTTGGGCGAGGTGTTTTCCAACGAAGGCGTCGGGACGATGATCTATGCCAATGAGTATCAGGCGATTCGTCCGGCACGAAAGAAGGATGTGGGCGCCATCACCACGCTGATCCGCGATGCCGTCGCGGCGGAAGAACTATTGCCGCGCACCCGGCAGGAGGTGACGGAGCAGCTTGCCAATTTCTATGTATTCGAAATCGATCGGAATGTGGTTGCTTGTGTCGGGTTGCGGCTTTATGCGGCGGACGAGTGTGCGGAATTGCAATGTCTGTTTGTGGCCGAGGCGCACGAGAACCAGGGGATCGGCCGCAAGTTGATGCTGTTTACCTGTGAACAAGCGAAGGCGTTGGGCTGCAAGCGGCTGTTCGCGCTGTCCACGCAGGCCTTCAACTATTTCCAGCAGAAAGGCGGGTTCCGGGAAGGGGACGTGTCCGCGCTGCCTCCCGACCGGCGCAAGGGATATGACGAAAGCGGGCGCAAGTCGCGGGTGTTGGTCCGTGAGATTGAATAGAGGACGAGTGAAGCAGATCAGTCAAAACTACAAATCCGGCGCCATCCGCTTGGAGGATGTATCGCCGCCGGCGTTGAAGGCCGGCGGGGTGCTGGTGCGTACCACGCACAGCCTCATTTCATCCGGCACGGAGGGCATGAAGGTGCGCGAGGGCAAGATGTCCCTGTTGGAGAAGGCCAAAGCCCGTCCGGATCAGGTGAAGAAGGTTGTTCACACGGTCCAGCAACAGGGCGTCAAAGCCGCCTACGACAAGGTGATGAACAAGCTCGATGCGCTATCTCCGCTCGGCTATTCGTTGTCGGGCGTGGTGACGGCGGTGGGCGAAGGAGCGTCGGAATTTGTGGTGGGCCAACGCGTGGCCTGCGCGGGCGCGGAATACGCGCATCACGCCGAACAGAATTATGTGCCGCGTAATCTGGTGGTGCCCGTGCCCGACGGGGTGTCGCTGGAACACGCGTCGTTCACGACGGTCGGCGCGATTGCGATGCAAGGGTATCGTCAGGCTGAAATTCAGTTGGGCGAGGTGGCGTGTGTCGTCGGGTTGGG
>SKXR01000194.1 GCA_007128275.1 Kiritimatiellia bacterium | reverse complement strand
GCCGGAATCAGTAGTCTACCGAAACAGACAGGAAAGGATCAGTACATGAAAACCACCATTTTGAGCGGCTTGTTGGCCGGGGCATTTCTTTGGACCGCGCCGTTCGCGGAAGGACGCGTGGACCCGCGCGACGTGCCCGCGAATGTGCCCACCGCGTTGGAGCAGAACCCCGAATACCAATGGACCCCGCTCCATTGGGCCGTGCGACGCGGCGACATCGACCGCGTACGCGAACTCGCCGGGCGCGGAAACCTCGAAGCGCGCGATTTTCAGGGGCGCACCCCGCTGCATATCGCCGTCCTCTCCGGTCACGACGACATCGTGAAACTGCTCCTCGAAAGAGGCGCGGACCCGAACGCCCAGGATCAATGGTACGTCACCCCGTTGCGCCGCGTGGAATTGGTCACGGAACATCGCGGTTGGGACCGTCAAAACATCGCGCGCCTGCTGCGCGAAGCCGGCGGCGTGAAAAAGGACATGGGTACCGGCCGAGTCCAACCTCGCGAAACGCGCGAAGTACGCGAAGTCCCCGCGCCGGAAGCGCCGCGGACGATCAAATAGTCCGACGCCCGCGTTTTCCAATCGTTGGAAGTGTTTTCAGCGCACTTTTCCAATCGTTGGAAAACTACTCATCCAAGGTCACTTCAATCCGATAGTAGATTGGACTGTGCACGCTGTTCACGCTATCGGTGAAGATGTTCAGCGAGGGATGCGCCGACGGGATGTCCGACTGCAACATGCTCATCGCACCCGTCAGATTGGTGGACCAGTAGAGGGTGTAGGAGCGGTTCGGCTGGTCCGTGCCCATCCACTGAATAACGTTGTACGGACTGACGGACGAACGCACGACTTCCGCGGCCAGTCGGGACTGCGGATCGGTCGGATCGGTGCCCGCGACGTATTCCTGCCAGACGCGCATGCCGCTATCGGTCATCTGCATCGCGACCGCTTCATACTCCACTTCACCGAAATATTGCTGTAGCCAACCATGCGGCACAGGAACCGGGGTGGTAGTGGTGTATGCGGGCTCCTGAGCCGGGGTACTGACCGCCATCACACCTGAATAATCGCTCACACCCGCGCCGTTCTCCGCGCGCAATCTGTAGTAATACTCCGCGCCGGCCACCAATCCCGTCACCGTATGCGTCGTGACATTACCGGCGGTACGCGCTTCATAACCGGGCACGAACGCGGTGGATGGGTACGGCGTCATGACGATGTCGTCAATATTCAACCGGCGATCCGCAGTGCCTTCCTCGGTGGCGCGCTTGATCCGGACGCGGATCGCACCGCTCACGTTGACTGTTTCGCTGAACGGCTGAACGGTGTCGCTCGCGGGAGCGGCGAAGTCCCCGCCGATCTGCGTCCAGGTCGTTCCACCATTCGTGCTGTATTCGACGCGCCAATCAACCTGCGCATCCGTTCCATAACGCCGGTAGTAGAAGGATATCGTGCCCAATCCGTCGGGTTGGTCTTCCAACATCGTCATGGACGATGTGCCATAACCGCGCATGCGAGCCGAGCGACTGCCATTTTTCCAATCGTTCGCCAAGGATCCGATCAGGGCTTCGGTCATGTCCCAGTCATAGCCGCTGAGGTCAACGGTGCCCGAGGCATAGGCCCCCTTGCTCCCGCTCGAATCGGACTCAAAGGTAATTACGTAATCCGCATCACCCGCGGTAAACGTCGGGCTCATGCTGACATCCAACAGATAGTTGGTCGCTCCGGCCGACGCCTGCCAGCGCGCGGCGAAGGACGTGTACTCAATGTCTTCAGCCGCCAACGCGGCAGGCGCCGCGGGCGGCAACTCGTCAAGCGGGTCCGGTCCGAAGAAGTCGTCCGCCACGCGCACCATGAATGCATGCCGCACCTCTTCATCGAGAATCGTCTCGAAAGGAAAACCCAAGATCACGGATTTCCAGTCGCCGTCATACGTCACCCCGGCAATCTGCGTCCCGCCGGAGCTTTGTCCATAGACGAGCGTGGATACGGATCCGCCGCGCGTGAAATAGACGTCCGGAAACGCCGCGCGATAGGTCGGACCATCTCCATTATCGAACAGGAAAGAAGGAAGGCCGTCGAACAAGCCCCCGCTATGGGGCGTGACCCAGAATGTGCCGGCATCGTCCGCCGCATAGGCCACGGCGAGGTAATTGGTGAGAAAAGCCCGATCACCGGCACTTCCCAGCCAGTCCAAATCCCATGCGAGATCGGTTCCCGACACAAACAGGCGTCCCCCCTGCTGGAGGAAGGCCGTCACCAACCCCTGCTCGGCGCTGTTGAAGGTTTCGTTTCGCGTCGATTCGCGGCCGAGAATCCAATAGGCGGCAAAGTAATCGGTGAGTTCCACCTCCGACGACTGCAACGCCGTGTTATCGCATGAATCGAAGTACCGACCCGCCTGCGCCAGTGCTTCGCCGTGTTGGATGACGTAGTCAAAGGCGTTGATGCGCCGCGGACGGACGAGCGCGACGTTGCCGTTCAGCGCGTGCGCAAAATAGCGTACGGGAGTTTGCGTTCGGTCGTTTCGCTCGAATCCATTGACCACAAGATGCCGCGCCTGACCGTTCGGGGCCACCCGCGCGCCGACTACCGTTGAGGGCAACGATTCGCCGCCGCTGTTTTTTGCCACCACATGAAAATAGACCGTTTCCCCAACGGCCATGTTGGTCAACGTCGCGTGTGTCGTCGCGCCCCCGGCCACTTCGACCGGATTGCCGAATCCATAACCGTTCGACGAGCGGTAGATGACGTAACCGGTTGGCGGATCGCCCGACGCCGGGATGGCGAGAGGCGGCGTCCAGCGCAGTGTCAACGCGCCCGGGCCCGAGTTCACCACGCTGATGGCCGTCGGCGGATCAGGCAGCAGAACAACGGGCACGGCGGCATTGTGCGCATTCAGATGCTTTACGATGGCCTTGTAGGAGGAACGCGCCATCACCCGGCGGGCGACAGGATCCTTCAGGAGGTTCGCATCGGTCTGATTGTTGTGAAAGAGTGTTTCGATGATCGTCGAATTCATCTGGTCATTGATTGTCCCGTAAATCTCACCGTATGCGGATCCGTACAAGTTCGCGGAGTTGTTGGCGTAGGAATCCAGGAAATATCCTGCTCCAGCCGCCCAGGTCATGTCCGCGTGCATCTCATTCGCCATGAGGTTGCCGTATTCCTGCTGAAGTTCCTGCTTCTGCGTGGTCCCGCGCGTATCCCATAGGCCCATGGGGCCGCGCGCCGTCCCTGCGCCGCCGTCCGCATTCGAATGGAAACCGACATAGATCCGATCCCAGAACCCGCCGTCGGTCTCCCGATTCATTTCAGCGGCCATGCGGGCGGGCGCGCCGACGTTATCGTTCTGATCGCTTAAGCTGGGGTTGTCATACAGGGCCGATGACATGCCCTGCCCGACCATGCGTTGCACCCAATAGCGCGAGGCTTCCAGCTCGCGCTCGAATCCGGAAATGCCGGCGGCGCCGCGCGGGACATCGCCCATCCCATTACCGAAACGAATGGCATCGGCGATGATTACATGGGAGCCGGGATTCTCGCCCGGCGCATAATTGGAGATATTCACACTGCCGGCGGTGCCCGCGTCAAAATGATACGTGCCCAGCCAAACCCAGCCGTTACCAACCCGGCGATGGTTGATCCGCACATCCGTCACCCCGCCCGAATGATAAACCCGATAGAGCTGGCGAACGCGGTCCGATCCATGACGGGTCCACGCGTATACCGGGTAGAACCCCGCTTCCGGGATGTTCGGACGGAAGACGACCCATGAGGTCGTGCCCGTGGCGTTGATGTAGGCATAGCGATAGGGCAACTCATCCGGATTGCCATAATAGATCGGCGATACGCTATCATGCCAAATCCCGCCAAAGGTTACACCGGGATCGCCGTTGTCCAATACCACTTCATGGGTCTGATAACCCAACGGACGGAACGGGACGACGGTCGCCCCCGCGCGAAATGCATATTCGGCGAACAGGTTCATCTGATCCACGGTCCCCATATCCTCGACCATGCCGTGCAGCAAGGGGCGCTGTGTGCGCCAGTGGTCACCGCTTTCCATGTAGGTGAAGCCGTGACCCGCACTGGTAAAGATCACAATATTACTCAAGGCGCCGACGGGCTGAGTTGCGGGCGTGTCGATGTCCCCCGGCAAAGGATCATCCTCGATGGGGTGGCGCGTCAGGATGCGGCCCTCGAAACCCACAGCGGCGAACACCCCGTCTTTCGGAATCACTCCGCGCACATCCGTAGCCACCCCCGACGATTCGGCCTCCCACGTGGTTCCGTCTGAAGAAGACAGAATCGTCCCGTTCGCACCCACCGCCACAAACTGACCATCGTCATAGGACACGCGGTAAAGGTGTTCCGATGTGGCGGAGTTTCCGGCCGTCCAGGTCACACCGTCGACGGAAGTGCGCATGACCCCGCCCAAGCCTACGGCGATGTACAAGCCGTTACCGTGGACGACGTCTAGCAACCATGCCCCCGTTCCGGACGAACGCGGCGTCCACGCGGCGCCGTCCGGCGAGGTCAAAAGCACGCCGCTTGCACCCACGACCACGAATTGGCCTCCGCCATAAGCCACTCCTTGAAGGACCTCGCTTGTGCCCGATGTAACCGCATTCCACGTCACGCCATCCGTCGAACGGAGAATCGTTCCGTCCGCTCCACAGGCGACGTATATGCCGTTGCCGTAGGCGATGCCCCTCAACAATTGCGTGGTCGGAGACGTACGCAGAGTCCACGTCAACCCGTCGGGCGACGTTAGGATACGACCGCCGTCACCGACGACGACAAAGCCGGAACCGTCTCCGCTGACATTCAACAGGAGGTCCGACACGCCGCTTGCCGTAGCAGGCCAGGAAACGCCATTGGTCGAGGTATGGATCATGCCGCCCGCGCCAACGGCAACAAAGCGCGATCCGCCCGCGCCGACTCCATAGAAATGCGCGCTGGTTCCCGGATCACGCAGAATCCATTGCATGTGCGACGAAAAGACCACGACACCAGACGGTTCCGTTCGACCGACGACTCGCACGTCAAGGCGCTGATCCGGTTCGCGCCATTCGCGATCGGACTCTTGGACGGTGTAGTTGACGCTCTGATCAAGCTCGCCGTGCATATCACAAGCATCGGCGGGCCCCGGCCAAAGCCCCCCGGAGAGGGCGCAGAGTATGCCACAAATCAAAAGACGTTTCGCCACCGCGAACTCCTCGTGTGTCGACCATTTGGTAACCGTCATGTATAGCCCTTTCGGGGCGGCATGGATAGGCGGAATTCGTCGAACCGGGACAAAAGAAAGGATCGGCCCAAACTATCGCAACAGGGCCATGGCGCGGTCGATCTGCTTTTCCTGCGGGCCGGGCTCGTTCGGGGTCACCATCGCGACGCTGGTCCGCTTGGTCTTGAATATGCTTCGGGCCAATTGTTGGATGTCTTCCGCGGTCACTTCCTGAATTCGCTGCATGACTTCGTCAGGCTGAATCAAGCGCCGGTACGAGAGATTGTTTTCGCCGATCCACATCATCTGATTGATCGTGCTCTCGAGGCCGATTTCCAATTGGCCGATCGCATAGTCTTTCGCGCGCTTCAGTTCGCGCGCCGCTGCGGGACGGTCCATCATGCGCGCGAACTCCCCGAAGATCAGTTGTAAGGCCTTGTCCGTGCGCGCGCGTTCCAAGCCCGCGCTCACCACCAGCGCGCCGGTCTCCTCGAACATGTGCATGCTGCTGTGCACCGAATAGGCCATGCCGTGTTTCTCGCGGACCACCTGAAACAGACGTGAACTCATGTTCTCGCCGAGAATCACACTCAAGAGTTTCAGGACAAAGCGACGCGGATCGTGCCGTCCGAAGAGGCGGAAACCAAGCGCCAGATGGGTCTGCTCAACCTCTTTCTTGTGCACATGCAGGGTGCGCTGCCGCGTATCCTTGTCCACCGGCTTGTAGCGCGGCGCTGGTCGTTTCTTCAGCGCGCCGAACATCTCGCCCACCTTTTCCACACATTCCTCGTGATTCACCATACCGGCAAATGCCACCCGCGTATTCCCGCCGGTATACTTCCGGTCCTTGAACGCCAGAATTTCGTCGCGGGTCATTCGGGCGATGTTCTCCGGCGTCCCGATCAAAGGCCGGCCCACGGGATGATCCGTCCAGATCAGTTCCCCGAGAAAATCCTGTACCAACTGGTGCGGCTGATCCCGGTACATCATGATTTCTTCGATGATGACGCCCCGTTCCTTATTGATGTCGGAAGGCGCGAAGCGCGGGTTGAGGTACATGTCGGCGAGTACGTCCAAGGTCTTCCAGGCGTGCTTGGCGCTGATTCGCGAATAATAGCACGTGGCCTCCTCCTGCGTGAAGGCGTTGAAATAGCCGCCTCGCCCTTCGATGGCCTGCGATATGGCGCGGGCCGACCGCTTGGGAGTGCCCTTGAAAAGCAGGTGCTCAATGAAATGGCTGGCGCCGGATTGACGCGCGCTTTCGTAGCGACCGCCAACGCCGACCCAAATGCCGCACGCCACGCTCCGCACCTGCGGCATGCGCGCCGACAACACGGTCACCTTGTTCGGCAATGTCGTTTCCTGATAATCAAGTTTCATTATATTCTCGTTCCTCGTCTCTTTTCGAAATCATGTATTAACCGCAAAGGACGCCAAGTACGCAAAGATTCTTTAGAATGGGAAGATTCCTTCCCGCTCATTTTCATCTTTGCGCTCTTTGCGCACTTTGCGGTTAACCTATTGCCTTCAATTCCGCAATCGTAACCCGGTTCTCGTACAACGCCTTGCCGACGATGGCGCCGGTGAGATTCGGTTTGCCCAGCGCGGTAAGCGTTTTGATATCCTCCACCGAACTTACGCCGCCGGAGGCGATGACGTTGCTTTCCACGGCGTCGCATATGGCGGCCATGGCGTCCGCATTGACCCCGTGCAACATGCCGTCGCGCGCGGTATCGGTGTAGATGATGGTTTTCACCCCCATCGCGCTCATGCGCGCGCCCAGTTCCGTCGCCTTGGAACCCGTGGTCTCCGTCCACCCCTTGACCTGGACCATCCCGTCACGCGCGTCGATGCCCACCGCCAATCGCGCGCCGTACCGCTGGACCAGTTTCTCCAGCGTTTCGGGAGAGTCGCAGGCGCGCGTCCCGAGAATCACACGGTCCACGCCCAAGCCCAGAATGTGCTCGATGTCTTCGTCCGTCCGCAACCCGCCGCCGACTTCGACCGGTATCGACAAGGCTTTTGCGATACGTCCGATCACTTCTCCATGTACGGGACGCCCTTCGAACGCGCCGTCGAGATCGACCACATGCAAATAGTCGCCGCCCTCTTTTTCCCATTGGAGCGCCATCTCCACGGGATCCGATGCATAAACGGTCACGTCTTCGGCTTTCCCCTGCCGCAGGCGGACACATTTCCCGTCCTTCAAATCAATGGCCGGTAGAATGGATATGGTCATGACACCCCTTCCGCAAAGTTGCTCAACATGTTCAGTCCGAGTTTCTGACTCTTTTCCGGGTGAAACTGTACGGCCATCAAGCGTCCGCGCCAGATGGCGGAGGCGTAGTCCACCCCGTAGCTCGTCACGCCCGCCGCATACTCTTCGGACGCGGCGTCCGCATAATAGGAGTGCACGAAATAGTAGTAGCTATCGTCCGGAATCCCGTTGAACAACGGACACGCGGGCGCTTTCTCGCGCACACGGCTCCAGCCGATGAGCGGCACCTTGTATTCGGGCGGCAACCGGAACCGTTTGACGATCCCGGGGAACACGCCGAGTCCCGCCGCATCCGGCGACTCTTCGCTGCCCGCGAATAGGACCTGGAGCCCGAGGCAGATGCCGAGGAACGGACGGTCTTCCGCAATCCATGCGAGCACCGGCTCCACGAAACCGTGATCGCGCAGATGGGCCATGCAATCGCCGAACGCGCCCACCCCCGGCAGGATAAGCGCATCGCAGTCACTTATCCGGTCGGGAGAAGCGACGACTTCCGCAGGCAGATTCAGGAAGCGACAGGCGTTGGTCACGCTGCCGAGATTGCCCATGCCATAGTCTATGATGCCGATGCGGTTCATGCGGAAGAAGTATTCAGTATTCAGTGTTCAGTGTTCGCTTCAATATTTCTGAATACTGAACACTGAACACTCTCTTCTCTACATCTTCCCCTTGCTGGTGGGGACGCCTTTTACGCGCGGGTCCCGCGCGCAGGCCATGTAGAGGGCGCGCGCCACGCCTTTGAAGACGGCTTCGTAGGCATGGTGCACGTCGTCGCCGTACGGCTGCACGATGTGCAGGTTCATCCGGGCCTGGTCGCAGAACGACCGGAAAAAGTGTTCAAGGATGTGCAGGTCGAAATCGCGAATCTTCTTCTTCCGGTTCGCAATCTTGTAGACCAGAAATGGGCGCCCGCCGAGGTCCACGGCCACCTGCGCCATGGCGTCGTCCATCGGGAGAAGGCTATAGCCGTACCGCGCGATGCCCTTTCGGTCGCCCAACGCGTCCGACAAAGCCTTGCCCAGCACGATCCCGACGTCTTCCACCGTGTGATGATAATCGACGGCGAGATCGCCGTTGGCCTGAAGGGTGCAATCGAACAGGGCATGCTTGGTCAGGAGCTCGAGCATGTGATTAAGAAACGGGATGCCGGTTTCAATCGTGTAGTTCCCGGACCCATCAAGATTCAGCCGTCCGCTGATCTGCGTTTCCGTGGTTTTACGGTCCATTTTGGCGATGCGGTTACTCATGAGGTCAAAGCATACGTGGTCACCGCACATCGTCAATAGCAATGATTGACAGCGACAAAGCCTACGATACCCTATAACCGTCAACCTAGAACCTGTCTTCCCGCCCTCGTAGCTCAGCTGGACAGAGCGCCGGATTCCTAATCCGGAGGCCGCGTGTTCGAACCACGCCGAGGGCACCAGGGGATTGTCGATTGCCGATTTTCGATTTTTAGAAGGCAGGGACAGTGACGTAGCGGCAAAAACAAGCTTGCCCGTCTTGATCATCATCGGGGTACGGCGATGTCGCCGTCACACCGCCCTGCCTGG
>SKXR01000029.1 GCA_007128275.1 Kiritimatiellia bacterium | reverse complement strand
GTCCGCGTAGTGCTCGAATCGATGCCGGACAATTTCGCCTCTGATCATGTAGATCACGTCTTCGGCGATGTTGGTCGCGTGGTCGGCCACCCGCTCCAGGTGGCGGGAGATGGACAGCAGGTGGATGAGCGCATCCACATGGTGCGGTTCGCGACGAATGCTCGCCTTGATTTGCTCATACATCTCGCGATTCAATTGGTCCACTTCGTCGTCGGACTCCCGCACATGGATGGCCAGCTTCAGGTCTTGCCGAAGCAACGCATCCAAACTTTCACGCAACATGGTGATGGACTTACTGGCCATGTGGGGAAAGTCAAAGTCCGTGCTCGGGAGCGGTTGGCCGGCGAGGAAGATCGCGCGTTCGGCGATATTCACGGCCAGATCGCCGACACGCTCCAGATCGTTGTTGATCTTCAGGACGGCGATAATGAAGCGCAGATCGTGCGCCACCGGTTGATAAAGCGCCAGGATCTTCAGGCACTCTTCCTCGACATCCACCTCGGCGACATCAATGACATGATCCTCGTCCAACACCGCCGTGGCCAGCTTCGTGTCGCGGTGCATGATGGCCTGTATGGCGTGGTCGAGCTGCGCCTCCACCCGTCCGCTCAATCCGAGGATCATGTCCTTCAGATAATCCACTTCTTTGATAAAATGTACGGTCATAGCTATGCGCTCCCATTACCCGAATCGGCCCGAGACATACGCCTCGGTCTGGGCTTCGGACGGTTTCATGAATATCTTCTCGGTTTCGTCGTATTCGATCAGTTGCCCCATGTAGAGAAACGCGGTCTTGTCGGAGACCCGCGCGGCCTGTTGCATGTTGTGTGTGACGATGATGATCGTATACTCCTTCTTCAGGTCATGGATCAGATCTTCGATCTTGCCGGTGGCGATGGGGTCGAGCGCGGAACACGGCTCGTCCATCAGTAGAATCTCCGGACGGTTGGCAATGGCGCGCGCGATGCACAGCCGCTGCATCTGGCCGCCGGAAAGGCTGAACGCGCTTTCCTGTAGGCGGTCCTTGACCTCGTCCCACAGGGCCGCCGCCTTCAAGGACGTCTCAACGGTTTCATCGAGTTCCGATTTCTTGTTTCGCCCGGCCACACGCAGGCTGTACACGATATTCTCGTAGATGGATTTGGGAAACGGATTCGATTTCTGAAAGACCATCCCAATGCGCTTCCGCAAGGAAATTACTTCCAGATACGGATCATAGATGCTGCTCCCGTCGATCTGGATATCGCCTTGATGCGAAATGCCGTCGATGAGATCGTTCATGCGATTGATATTCCGTAACAACGTGGACTTACCGCAACCGGACGGCCCGATCAAGGCCGTCACGTGCCGTTCCGGGAAGTCCATGGTCAAATCGAACAGCACCTGGGTGGGACCATAAAAGAAACTATAGTCTTTCACTTGAATGTGCTGCGCGTTGACACCCTCAAGGGTTGCCGCGGCCGACCGGCTGACCGCCACTCTCCGCTGTTGGACGTCGTTCGGCGCCGCCGCGCGCGTCGGTGTATCTCTGTTCGCGGTCATTGCATGTACCTCGTTCATTATCTTCCCCTCACCTTGGTCCCACAGCATGTGCTTTATCTCATCCATTCCCATTCACGGCTCGGCGGGACGCCTCGCCCCACCTGAAATGCGAGGATTCCATTGGCAGGGCGAACCGTCTCGGTGAGCCGCTTGCTCTTCACACTAGAACGTCCCCGCCGCATATTTCTTCTTCAGATGATTGCGTATCATGATGGCCGCCAGATTCAGAACGACGACCACCAGAATCAAAACAAGCGTCGTGGCGAACACCATCGGTTTGGCCGCCTCCGAATCCGGAGATTGGAAACCCAGATCATAGATGTGAAAGCCCAGATGCATGAATTTCCGCTCGAGATGGATGAACGGAAACATGCCGTCAATCGGAAGGTTCGGCGCCAACGCCACCACGCCGACCAGCATCAAGGGCGCCACCTCCCCCGCCCCGCGCGCCATGGCCAACACCAACCCCGTCAAAATGCCGGGCGCCGACGCCGGCAATACCAAATGCTGAATCGTCTGCCACTTCGAGGCGCCGCACGCCAGCGACCCTTCGCGCACCCCGCGCGACACGGCGGCCAACGCTTCTTCGGTCGCCACGATCACCACCGGCACCGTCATCAATGCCAGCGTCAGGGACGCCCACAGGATGCCGCCGGTACCGAACGTCGGCGTAGGCAGCGCGTTGTCGTAAAACATCCGGTCGATGCTTCCGCCTACAAAATAGACGAAGAAGCCCAGCCCGAAGATGCCGAACACAATGGAGGGCACGCCGGCGAGATTGTTGATCGCAATGCGCACGGACCGCACAAACGGGCCTTGCCGCGCGTACTCACGTAAATAGATCGCCGCCATGACGCCGAAGGGCATGACCGCAATGCTCATGATCAGCGTCATGACAAAGGTGCCGAAGATGGCGGGGAAAATGCCGCCTTCCGTGTTCGCTTCACGCGGGTGCCCGCTCAGGAAATGCCAGATCTGGGCAAAAAACAAACGTGTCTTTCCGATCACGCTCAACTGATTCGGATAGTAATACCCGACCAGCTCGCCGATGGGCATTTGCCGTTCCTGTCCCGTGACCACCTCGTACACCAGCGTGTCGGCTCGTTGCCGTTCACGAAGCGCTCCCGCCCGCTCCGCAAGCGGGTCGTACTGTGCCTGCAACACCTCGATGCGTTCGCGAACACGCGCCCAGGCTTGTTCGTCGCCCTCCGTAAGCGTCTCGATACGCTGAAAGAATCGGTCCTCTAACTCCAGATCCCGCATTTGTAGATTGATGCGGCCGATTTGAAACCGTTCAATCCGATTGATCTCCTTACGACGCGCCACCGCCTCATCGGTCAACCTGCGCAACAAGGGTTCAAATTCCGGATCGTCTGCGGACACCGTACGTCCGTCTCCCCGTTCTATGCGCAACGGGAAAAAGATGGCGTCGCCCCATTCCATGCGTTCCGCGCGGATTACGTGGCGGGGATAGGTGATGTTCGCGATGTCGCCCGCCCCAAAGAAGGCAAAGGCCTGGCCGAAGGCATCGCGATTGCCCATGAACAACTGCTTCTCGCGTCGGTCGACAGCGTGCGGACTGGCTATCTGCTCGGGTGTCAGATCCCTGACATCCCGCTCCTGTTCGAGCACCACGACGCCCAAGGCCCGAGTGCCGCCATGAAAGCGGGTATCGCTCTCCTCTGCGAATTCGATCAGCGCAACATGGCGCGGCCAGAACACGCCGATGCCGTTATAGAGAATCAAGGCGAGCAGAAACAGGATCATGGCCAAGCCGATGGCCAATCCCATGGCCGTGACCCACACGTAGGTCTCGCCGACGGGCTTGACGGGCGTGTTCTCGCCCTTCAGGGACGAGGGCTTCTCTTGTTTCAGTACTGTGCTCATGAGTCCGTATTCAGTATTCAGTGTTCGGTGTTCGGTAGTCGGTGTTACGGAATACTGGACACCGAACACGTACCCTCCTATTCGACCGCCCTATATTTTTCGCGCAAATGCTGGCGCAGAATCTCCGCTACGGTGTTCACGATGAATGTCATCAGGAACAGGACGAACGCACCGAGGAATAGGGTCCGGTATAGCGTGCCTAGATAGGGCGCTTCGGGTAGTTCGACGGCGATGTTCGCCGATAACGTGCGCATGCCGGTGAACGGGTTGAGTTCCGTAACGGGCGTGTTGCCCGTGGCCATGACGACGATCATGGTTTCGCCCACTGCCCGACCCAGCCCGATCATGATCGCCGAGAAGATCCCTGCGGAAGCCGTCGGCAACACGATGTTCACCGCGGTCTGCCAGCGGCTGGCGCCAAGCGCAAGGGACCCGGATCGGAACGCATCGGGCACATTGGACAGGGCATCCTCGGAAATGGTGAAGATGATCGGGATCACCGCGAAGCCCATAACAAACCCGACCACAAAGGCGTTTCGCTGTTCAAAACCCAGCCCCGTTACCGTCGGAAACCACAACCGGAAGTCGGCGACCTGCAATCCGGTGCTCGGGTCGGTCACCAGAAAGAATGTCCGTTCCATCACCGGCCCGAGCGTCCAACACGCGTAGGCGGCCAAGCACATGACGGGCACAAAGACAATGAATTCATATCCGGGCTTGAGGCGCAGACGGATATGCGGCGGTAGATGTCCCCACACATAGCCGAACGTATAGGCGCTAACGGTGACCCCCACGACCGCCAGAATAACCGAGGGCACCGCGTTGCTTACAATCGGCGCCAACCACAAGGCGGCGAGGAAACCCAACACGACGGAAGGCAACGAGGCCATGATCTCCATGGTCGGCTTGACGAAGCGTTTGATTTCGGGCTTGAGAAATTGCGAGGTGTAAAGTGCCGCCATCAGCGCGATCGGCAACGCGAAGAACATGGCGTAGAAGGTGCCTTTCAGCGTGCCGATGATGAGCGGGACCAGTGACAACTTCCGTTCGAAATCATCCCGCCCACCCGTAGATTGCCAGGCATAGGAGGCTTCCGCCTGCCCCTCGTATTGAATCTTCGCGAAATAGGTTTTCCAACCCGCTTGCGGATGCGGATCCCGCAAATCATAGAAATGCAGCGTATCCTCGGCGTCGAGAAACAACAGCCGGTCGTATCGCGGCCCCAACAGCGCCAGCCGGATATCGAACGGCAGTTCATCTTCCCAGCGGATTTGTTTGGTGGTGGCATATCGCAACGATGCGAAACGTCCGCTCCCGATAAGAAACGATTTATTGCGCATCCCCGCAGAATAGAAGGCCGCAGCGTGGTCCATGGACGCAAAGGTCTTCGTGTGCCCCCAAATACGCATATCCTTGTCCGGATCGCGATAGATGCTGTACATCCGGTTTTCCCCGGATACGGACGTCATGACGATCGATACGTCGCCCAACAGAAAGTCCATGCTGGCAATCCGTGAGTTGGCCAGATCCGCAAACGGCTGAAACACCTGCCGCTCCGTAAAGACCCGACCGTCATAGTGCAAATACCGAACACGGCCGTCCTGCATCGCGATCAACAGCGCGTCTGCGTCGGAAGGGATCACCACGTGCGCAGGTTCCCCGTCCAGATAGTCGGTCAGATCGTAGGCTTGGTCCACGCGCAATTCGCCCGGCCCTAACAACGTTCTCCGTTGCGCAAGGGATACGACGTGCAACTCGTAACGGCCGTCGACCTGCTGGACCGCCGCCGCGAGTTTGCGCGCACCCGAATCACCATACGCGATCATGTCGAGCGCCACGCCCTCTCGTCCGATGGACAGCAGGGGCGTTTCCTCCAGATTCACCAGCACCTCACGCCCGCCACGGTCCGGAAAGGTGGGACGGTACTTCACATCGACGATGGCGAATCGTCCGTCCACCGTGCCATAGGCAAGACGGGCCTGATACTCGTTATAGCGCACAACGGCCGCTTCGACCTCCTCCAGAAAAGCCGGGGCGCGCACGAAATGCCCTCGATCATGCGGCCCGTCTGGCTCAACCGTATCGACGAAGTGCAAGGAGCCGGCGGTGTCGAGCAGGAACGGTAATTCCGACCACTCGTCCGTGCCCATCAGGACATAGTCACCGGGCGGCACGGGCAAGCTGCCATACTCCTGAACGCGCGCGCCGCGAAAGAGTGGCAGAATCTGCAATAGAATGAAAAAGAAAATAAGCGATACCGCCACAATGATGGACAAGCCGCCAACCTTGATGAAGTGGTTCATGAAACGGTCGAACCACAACGTCGCGGGCGCCACGACGAAGCGTTCGGGAAGCGGTTTTGAAGGCGTACCATTCACAGAAATATCAACCCACCCCTCGGTCCCCTCCAAGGAGGGGATGTGTCCTTACTGTATGCGTGACCGATTGCATTCTATTATCCCGCCAAAAGCCCACCTGAGCGCGCATCCCCAAGGGGTATCCCCTCCTCCGGAGGGGCGCCCCGCCCCGCACATGCGGGGCGGGGAGGGTAAGCATTTGATACCCGCTCCTTAATTACTGCATCGATTTCACCGTCTCCGCCGCCACGACGGCGGGCAGCGGGAAGAACCCGTCGCGCACGACCACTTCCTGGCCTTGCCGGGAGTTGATGTACCGAATGAACTCAAACGTCAGCCGATCCATCGGCTCACGCGGATTCTTGTTCACATAAACGAACAGAAACCGCGCCAGCGGATAATCGCCGCTGATGCAGTTTTCGGGGGTCGGCTCGTACAGCTCTTGGCTGTCGCCGTCGGCCACCGGTATGGCGCGCACGCCGGACGTGCCGTACCCGATGCCCGAATAACCGATCCCGTAACGATCCGCCGTGATCGATTGCACGACCGTGGACGAGCCCGGCTGTTCCTGATACCGGTTATCGTCAAAATCACCGCCGCCGAGGGCGATGTTCTTGAAGAGCCCGTAGGTGCCGCTGACGCTGTTCCGTCCGTACAAGGAAATCGGGCGGTTCGCCCAATCCCCTGTCAGCCCCACTTCGCCCCAGGTCGCGATCGGTCGACCACCCAATCGGTAGGTGCTGGAAAAGATCGAGTCCACTTGCTGGAGGTTCAGGCCGGCGATCGGATTGTCGCGATGCACGAACACGGCCAGCGCGTCGATGCCCACGCGCACTTCCGTCGGGGCGTATCCGTATCGCGCCTCGAAGCGGTCGATTTCCGCGCCGGTCATCGGACGACTCATCGGGCCGATCTGGGCCGTGCCGTCGATCAACGCCGCCGGCGCCGTGCTCGACCCCGCGCCTTGAATCTGAATGTTGACGTTGGGGTAGATGGCCCGGAAGCCTTCCGCCCACATCAACATCAGGTTGTTCAGCGTATCCGATCCGATCGAGTTCAAGTTACCCGAGATCCCCGACACCGGGGTGTATTCCGGCAACTCCGAATCCACTTGCAACTGCGCCTGCGCCGTTCCCGACAGGGCTACCGTGACAGCGGCTACCAAAGCCGCCGCGTGTCTTCTCATACTTCTCGTAGTCTTCATAATCGTGCTCCCTTGTTCATTGGTCTGATTTCTAATGACTGTGGTCCAAAACGCTATTTGTCTATTTCGCCGCTTCGGGGCCTCCTCTCTTCATGGTCCGTCCAGCGCCGTCTTGTTCTGCCCGGTACTGAACACGAACCGTGTTAGAAATCCATGAGCGCGTCGTTAGAAACACATACGCGATGGCCAGCCTGACCATCCCCGGCCGCCCGGGTCTCACGTTTTGCGGGCAGGTTCAGGGAAGCGCGTTAAGCGGTTGTGTTTGACGCATTAGAAGTTGGTGCGCACGGGAAAACCAGAACGCTTGCCGATTCCGTTGCGGCAAGGTGAAACAGGCAAGACACCTGCTCCACTCCGTTCGCCCCCCCAGCCCAAGATCGCTTGATGATCTTCTCACGCCCACCTCACATCCACGTAACAGTCCCCGCGAAAACTCCGCCGCGATGACATCAAGACCGAAACCGAACCAGGAGGTGTACGAAAGAAGACGAATACAACAGGGATTCAGGAATCTCAGTTTACCGACACACAGAAAAGAACGGCGGCTCATGCAGCACAATCAGGAGATGACAATTGATGAAAATATATATGAAACGGATTAGCTTTGTAGAAACCATCCGGACATCGGGTATACGGGCTCGCATAGCTCGCCCCTCCACATGCCCTGTCCTCCCCAATGGAGGGCGGAGCTATGCGACGCCGAATGATTTCTGCAAGGGAAAGCGGATTAGACTCTTGGCAACGGCAGCCATCGCCGCGATTCTTTACCCCGGCGTTCCCGTGGCGGAGGCCACCTACAACGACCTGCTAAACACGCTGGAAGCCAACAACGCCATCACGACCGAACAAGCCACGGATCTACGCGGCAAAGCGCCGAACTATACCGTGCGTCCCGCAACCAGCGGCGTGGTGAAGGACCTGCAGATTCGGGGCCGTATCCAGACGCAGTTCGGTTATGTGGACGCCAAGAGCGACGAAGGCAGCGACGACTTCACGACCTTCGAGGTGCGCCGCGCGCGCATCGGCCTGCGCGGAACGCTCTTCGACAGCGTGCGCGCCCAGGTGGAAGCCAATCTCGTGCCGGGTTCGGACCTCTCCATGCGGTCCGCGTTTCTGCAATGGCGCGAACACCAGCCGGCCTATCTCAAGGTCGGGTACGACAAGCCGCACTCGAGCCTGGAAGAGAACACCTCATCGGCGGAGATCCTGACCGTGGAACGCACGCTGATCAACAGCCTCGTCGCCGCGCCGGGCCCGCAAACCGGCCTCGCGCTGGACGGCGAACTCGGTGCGCTGTACTACGGCGTGGGCGTGTACACCGACCGGGATAACCGGAATCCGGGCGGAACAGACTCGAAATACCTTTACAACGCGCTGGTCGGCCTGAAGCTCGACGATTTCGTTGGCGACAATAGACTGCGCGTGCAGGGCGTGTATCTGAACAGCGATGATCCTGAGGGCAAGATCGGCGCCAAGTTTGACGACGTCATCACCGTCGCCGGCCAGTTCGCCACAGGCGGATTCGATCTGCGCGCGGAATACTTCATCGGGGACAATGACGGCGACGAGATCAAGGGCTTCTATATCATGCCCTCGTTCTATCTGACGGACAACGTCCAAGCGGTGCTTCGCTACGAGCAGGTCGAATCCGACAGGGAACGCGGCGTGCGCGCCCCGAGCCGTTACACCCGTGATGTCCCCTCACTGAAAGTCCGCGAAACACTGGACGACGCGGGCGAAGTGGTCAGCAAAGTCGATCCGCAGGCGGGCGATGAATATCAGGCTCTTTACCTGGGCCTGAACTATTACTTCGCCGGTCACGGCCACAAGCTGATGTTCGGCGTGGAACTGGCGGAGTTGAAGTACACCGACGCCGGCACACTCGAATCCACCACGGTCACCACCGCGTGGCGCATGTTGTTCTGATCCGGCCGGGCGATTCGCAAAACAACAGGCCGCGCTCTCCGCCGGAGAGCGCGGCCTGTTCATTGAAATCATTCGTACGCGCGTATCCATCGCTTCGGTATCGGCCACCGCATTGCCGTGGCGGATACGCGCCTTCAGCCCGACTCGTTATAGCGGCAAGCGAATCGTGAACGTGCTGCCCTT
>SKXR01000139.1 GCA_007128275.1 Kiritimatiellia bacterium | reverse complement strand
GTGTCGGGTGTCGGGTGTGGCGAGGCGGGTGGCTTTAGCGCGACACCGCTAACTGGGTCTGCGCGGTCGTATGTTCCCGTCGAACCCTGATGAACTCATGGATCACCAATCACGTTTGCTACTGATTGACGGCAATGCCCTCGCGTATCGCGCGTTTTTCGCCATTCGCGAGCTCACGACCGGCGACGGCACGCCCACGAACGCCGTGTTCGGGTTTATCCGCATGGTGCAGCAGTTGCACCGGCAATGGACGCCGAGCCATGTCGTGGTCGTATTCGACGGAGGTCTCCCGGAGGAGCGAATGGCGTTGTTGCCCACCTATAAGGCCCAGCGGGAAGCCATGCCGGACGCGCTCAGCGACCAGTTCCCCCTCATAGAAGAGTATTTGCTCCACGCGCGCATACCCATGATTCGGGAGGACAAACAGGAAGCCGACGATGTCATGGCCACGCTCGCAATGGTCGCGTGTGAGGCGGGTGCGGACGTGTTGTTGGCGACCAGCGACAAGGACATGTTCCAACTCGTGGATGACAGGATATCCATCATTCCGCCCACGAAATCGGAGATCCGCATGGACGCGGAAGCCGTACGGGAAAAGACGGGCGTGGCCCCGTCCGCCATCGCGGAATGGTTGGCCCTGATCGGGGACAGTTCCGACAATATTCCCGGTGTCCCCGGGGTCGGGCCGAAGACCGCGGCCAAGTTGCTGAATGCCTATGGCTCGATTGCAGGAGTGTACGCCCGGCTGGACGACATCAAACAGGATAAATTGAGGGAGTCGTTGCGCGCGCATGAAGAGGATGTCTTGCGTAACCTGCGGATGACGCGCCTGCGCGTCGATCTGCCCTTTGCGGTTGATTGGGAATCGTGGAAGAGTCAAGCCGCCGACACCAAGGCCCTGCACGCGTTCTTCAGGCGAATGGAATTCAATTCGATGGCCCGCGAATTGGAATCGCCGTCTCTGTTTTAGGGGGGGGGGCGTGTCGGGTGTCGGGTGTCTGTCCTGTGCGTGAGCTCGGAGGGGGGCGTTTTCTTGGATGAACGAATGAAACGTATTTCATATATCTTTGTCGGGATTGGGTTGCTGTTGCTCTTCGTCATCGGTTTCGGCGTCCGCCATGCCGTCCTACAGGCGAACATGGACGCCTACGATGGCGAGGTGCCGTTCACCTTGGAGAGTGCGCTCCAGTTCCGTAATGTGCAGGCGATCTATGAAGGGGGCGGGCTGCCCGCGCGCGACCCCATGATTCAGTACCCCGAAGGCATTGACGTATTCCGCACGGACACGGTTCTGGCCGAGTATGTCTATGCCGCCTTTGCCCGGCTACTGCCGTCATCCATCCCGCTGGAACATCGGGTCCGGTGGATTCTGATCGCATGGTTTTGTCTGTCCATTCCGCTCATGGCGTGGTGGGTCGCCGCCTGGACCCGTTCCCGCAGTGCCGGCGCGGTGGCCGGGCTCTTCTATGCGGTCGCTTTGTCCTCCGTGATCCGGTCTACGGGCATCGAGGTATCTCGTGAAAATTATGCGATCCCGTTTCTGTTGGCGCATCTGGCGATGAATGCGTGGGCGTTGCGCCGCGCGGACGGACCGCGTTTCCACTGTTGGGCGTTGGGTTCAGCGCTCTGTCTGGGGATGGCCCTGGCCACGTGGGATATGATCCAGTTTTACGTGATCCTATGGGCCGTGGTATTGCTCGTACGCGCTGTGCGCGGCCGACTGGATCATGATTCGTCCGCGCGTTTCCTGTGGGGATCGCAAGCGGTCGCCTTGATTCTTGTCGGGCTGCTGTCGCCGTATCATCGGGCGCACGGATGGCTCTTGGCGCCGCCCTTGCTGATCGTCTACGGGGTACTCTTGCAGGGGGCTTTGACGCGGCTGCGCCCGACGCCCGTTTCGGTCCGGATTCTCGTCGCACTGGCGCCGTTGGCGTTGTTAACGGCCATCCCGCATAGCTACGGAGAAAGCTATGGCCATTTTACGGAATTGCTGGTCGCCAAGATCCGCTTTCTCAATAACAAACCTGCGGACCCCTCGTTGTTGACGTTTAATCAGCGCATCATGTGGGTCCCCGCGCTCGATTCCGCAACGAGGGCATTGACAGGCATGCTGTTTCCTGCTAAATTGTGGCTCGTTTTAGTGGGAATAGTGACCGCCCTGCTCGCCGGACTGATTCGCCGAAAAGAATCGGCGGATTCCGAAGACGCCCAGTTGCCCCAATACATATTCTTCTTTTGTACTTCTTTTATCGCCTATATCTTTTTTGTTCGATTCCATGTGTATGTGTCGATTTTCGCTGCGGCGTGTATCGGTTGGTGGTGGGCATGGGCGTTACGGCGACGGGCTTGGGTCCCGTGCCTGGTCGGGCCCTTCCTTTTGATCGGATGGACCGTTGAATCGGCGCAGGTGTTGGTGGATCCGGGCCGGTGGGGGCGCCCCAACGTCTATTACCGGGAAACGCAAGAGGTCACGGAGTGGCTGCGGGAACACGCCGCGCCGGAACCGGTACTCGCCAATTTTGGGGTGAGCGCGTCGGTGTTGGCCTATGGGGAATGCCCCATCATTTTGCATCCGAAATTTGAGACGCGCGCCATTCGGGAACGGGTTCGCACATACGGGGAAACGCTGTTTACGAAGTCCGAAGAGGCGTTCAGGGATTGGGCGGACGAGCACGGCGCGGTGTTTTATGTGTACGCCCTGGGGGAGTTCGCGACCCGGAATCCGGAACTCCAGATGCGTTACTTTGTGGATGCGCTGCAGCCGCCGGCGGAAGCCGCGGCGCGGGTGTTTGAAGAGGCGCCGCACGAGGCGGCGTATTTCGAGTACCTATGGGGCAATCGGAAGTACCGCGTGTTTCGCGTCATCTCGCGCGATGATGAACGACAGGCGGACCAGTTGACGATCTATGCGGAGCGCGCCTTGGCGCGGGGTGATTTGGCGCGTGCGGAAGACTATGCGTGGGCGGCGCTGGCGCTGTTCCCGTCGCAATACCGCGCGCGCGAAGTGGTCCGGCACGTGACGTCGTTGCGCGAACAGGGATTCGAGTACACGCCAACGACGGACGAGCAAGAGAATCGACTTCGTTTGGAGGACGAGGCTCCCGTCGAGCCGAAGCCGTTGAACGGAACGCCATACGATGGATGAGGAGGGCACGGTGAGTGAAACGCCCCGTCTTATGCCGGGCGGCTGCCTGATCGGGATTACCGGCGGCATTGCCTGCGGGAAGAGCGAGGTGGGCCGGATTTTGTCCGAAGCCGGCGTGGCGGTGCGCGATACGGATGCCATGGCGCACGAGGCTATCGCGCCGGGCGGCATGGCGCACGATGACGTGGTGGCCCGTTTTGGAAAAGCGATCTTGCGGGAAGACGGCGAAGTGAATCGCACTGCGCTCGGGGAACGGGTTTTCGCAAATCCCTCCGAACGAGAGGCGCTGAATGCCATTGTGCATCCACACGTGCGTGAAGCGTGGAGACGATGGGCGCAGGAAATGCGGGAGGAAAACCGCGTGGCCGCGATCATCATTCCGCTGCTCTTCGAAGTCGGCGCCGAAAGCGACGTGGACGCGGTACTTTGTGTCGCCGCATCGGAAGACCGGGTGTTGGAACGAATGGCCCGGCGCGGATTGACGGAAGAGCAGGCCCGGCGGCGCCTGGCCGCCCAATGGCCGCTGGCAGAAAAGATGCGGCGGGCGGATTACAGCATAGAAAACAACGACACCATGGAAACATTGAAACAGAGAACCCTACGCATAGTGCAAACAATCTTGAACAAGGAGATAGATAGACATGCCTGAAGAACAAAGACATCGTGGTAGAGGCCGTTCCGGTCGATCCGGACGCGGAGGACACCCCCCCCGACAGCGCGAACGCGGAAACGTGAAACCCAACCCGCCGGTCATGGATGACGTGGACGAGCCCGAAGTCTCGCAACACGACGAATCGCGTCCGGCCGGTCCGCCGCTGAAACTGCATGAGCTGCAGGTCCAGTCTGTGCCCGACCTCATCAAGTTTGCCGAAACCCTGGGCTTGTCGGAGCTGGGCGCGTTGATGAAGCACGAGCTGATCTTTGAAATCCTCAAGGCCAACGCGCGGCAAAACGGACGGATGTTCGGACGCGGGATTCTGGAAATTCTTCCGGACGGCTTCGGTTTTCTGCGGTCGCCATACTACAACTATCTTCCGTGCCCGGAAGACATCTACGTCTCGCCCTCCCAAATCCGCCGTTTCGGACTGCGCACCGGTGACTTCATTGAAGGGGAAATCCGGCCGCCGAAGGAAAAGGAACGGTTCTTCGCCCTGTTGAAGGTGGAGAAGATCAATGAAAAGGCCCCGGATTCGGCCAAGAACCTGATTCCGTTTGAACACCTGACCCCGCTCTTCCCGGATCGGCGATTCGTGCTCGAGACGGCCGCCGAAAACATATCCATGCGCGTCATGGACCTGTTGACGCCCATCGGGATTGGTCAGCGCGGCTTGATCGTCGCGCCGCCCCGTACCGGTAAGACCGTGTTGATGCAGCAGATCGCGAACAGCATCTCGGCCAACAGTCCGGACGCGAAATTGGTCGTGCTGCTTATTGATGAGCGGCCGGAGGAAGTGACCGACATGCAGCGGAACACCAAGGCGGAAGTCTTGAGTTCGACGTTCGACGAGCCGCCGGAACGCCATGTGCAGGTGGCTGAAATTGTCATCGAAATGGCCAAACGCATGGTGGAAAACGGGAAGGACGTCGTCATCCTGCTCGACAGCATCACCCGGTTGGCGCGCGCGTACAATACGCTCCAGCCGCACAGCGGAAAGATTCTGTCCGGCGGTGTGGACGCGAACGCGTTGCACAAGCCCAAGCGCTTCTTTGGCGCCGCGCGCAACATCGAAGGCGGCGGCAGCTTGACCATCATCGCCACGGCCCTTGTGGATACCGGCAGTCGCATGGACGAGGTCATCTTCGAAGAGTTCAAGGGTACGGGCAACATGGAACTGGGCCTGGACCGGAACCTGGTTGACAAGCGCATCTTCCCGGCGATCAATATCGAGAAGTCCGGTACGCGCAAGGAAGAGAATCTCTTGCACCCGGACGAGTTGAATCGGATCTGGATTCTTCGCAAAGCGCTCAAGGACGTGCCGGCGGTGGAAGCCATGGAATTGCTGATCAACCGCCTGAAGAAGACCAAGAGCAATGCGGAGTTTCTGATGAACCTGCAAGGCGGCTGACGGCATGGACCACCCGCTGCACAGCTCGGGGTTGGAGTGGGATAAGCCGCGCGCACGGCACGCCGTGGCGGCGGGGGTGGCGGTGATGTTGTCCCTGGTCTTGCACGGTGTTCTGATTCAGTATTTCCCCCCGTTGCCGGTGGGAAGTCCACCGCGGTTGGCCGAGGACGGGCGCGTGCGACCGGTCGTCCTCGGCGATGTGCGCCGTCATGTGCTCGACCCGTTGGCACGCCCGGAACGGTTTCGGCCGCAGGACCCGGCCCTGATCCGTACCGAATCCATTGAGGCCGACGCGTTCCGTGAATTGATGGAGCAATTCCTGCCGACGGAACCCGCCGATCTCGGTGTGGCCCTTGCGGGAGAAGACCGCGCCCTCGCCGAACCCGAGGCGGAGCTGGAGCGCGAACGCTGGGATCCGCGGCAGGATATCCTGCACATCCGGGAACGCATCGTACCCGACGAAACGGCGGCGTTGCCCCGGCGCACCGTGCCGGACGTGGATCGGACTGCGCTAGCCCCCGACATCGTCCTGCCCACGGATTCGCCCGCCTTCGAACTCGCCGTGCGCGGGGAAGGCTGGCTGCGGTCCGGCGCCGGCATCGGGCGTGGCGCGATCGCCGACACCCGGCCGGATGCGCCGCCCGAACCTGCGGACCGGACGGAGCTGCTCCCTCCGGATGCGCTGGATGAGCAACCCGAAGACATCACCGAAGTTCAACCCATTGAACAATTGCTTGCACTGGATCTGACGACCTACAGCGACCCGTCTGATCCCGGTCACGTCTATTTCCAAATTCAAATCCGTCGTCACGGCGCCGAAGCGTTGCCGGTGTTGAACAAGGATGTGTTACTGATCCAAGATGCTTCCGCGAGCATGACACAGCGTGCCGTCGATCGCGGAAAGGAAGGCCTGTATCATTGGATGCAACAGCTGCGTGACGGCGACCGGTTTGATGTCATCGCGTTTAATGACACCATTGACCGCGCGTTTGGTGAAATGACTCCGGTCAACGCGATGACCCGGTCCCGGGCGGCGTTCTTTGTGGAGAACCTGCGGGCGCAGGGCGGAACGGACGTTTTTGCTTCGCTGGAACCATTGCTTGCGATGGAAGTCGCGCCGGATCGTCCCGTGATCGCCGTCATGATCAGCGACGGGGTTCCCACGGTCGGGGTGGTGGACAGTACCGACATCATCGCTGAATTTTCAGAATCCAATGCGGGTCGGGTCTCGGTGTTTGCCGTGGCCGGCGGGCGTCGGGTCAATAAGTACCTGCTTGATTTTCTTAGCTACAAGAACCGGGGCGACGCGTTCATGACGGAGGAGTCCGGAGAAATTCCGATTTCGTTGAATCGGCTGGCTCACGAGTTAAGCCGGCCGGTGTTGGCTCACCTGCGGTGCCATGTCGCCGGCGCCGGGGTGGATATGTATCCGCGCCTCTTGACGCATCTGTATTTGGATCGGCCGTTGGTGGTGTACGGACGCAAGCCGGCCGAGACGCGGGAAACGGTCATCCAAATTGTGGGCCGGTCCGGCGCGGAAGTGAAGGACATGGTTTTCCGGCTTGATTTTGATGACGCGCCGTCCGGCGAAGCCGCGATCCGCACGGAGTGGGCTTGGCAGAAGGTCTATCATCTGGTCGGCGAACACATTCGCACGCGCGATCCCGCCGTCCTCCGCGAGATTCGCCGTATGGCGTCCGCCTATAACCTGCGCGTGCTCTACGGCGCCGATCACGTCCCCATGCATTTCTGATCCATGGGCGGCAACGAACCGCTCATACCACACGTTGCAACGTGTGGTATGCCTGATTCCCGCTCTTTTCGGCTTCGAAATCCTGCGTTTACTGCGTAGGATAGAGACTATGTCAGTGATGCAACGAAACGTGGGCGCAGGCTCGGTGTCCCGCATCGGCGAATCAGGGTGTCTGTTCCGGATGGTGAGTGGACGTCCGCGCTTGTGGCGGAATGCGCGAACAAAAGGCCTGTCATGGCTTTTCGGCATGGGTGCCTTGTTATGGGCGGCGGCCACGCCTTCGCCGGCACAGGCCCAAACGGCCGCCGCGGAACTCCGTAGCGGCTGGTTCCCGCGCGAACCGTATCAGATGAGCGCCAGACCCGGCGAACTCGTGGCGGCGACCGGACTTGATATACAGATTGCCCGGGAACTCTTTGATGAGGCCGGTTATCGCGTTGCCTTCGATGCCCTGTCCTGGGCGGAATTGCTGAACGGGCTCCGGTCCGGAGACATCGATTTCGTCATGGGCTCGTATTATCGGGAAGTTCGCGAAGCCTTTGCGGTGTACTCCATTCCCTATCGCACGGAACAGAACGCGATCTATTATCATGAGAGCGTTGAAGCCCTGGACGGGGTTCGGGATGTGGATGCGTTAATCGAAGTCCTTCGCGGTGCACCGCTCCGCATTGCCGTAACGGAAGACTATGTCTACGGCTCGCAGGAGCTGACCGATTTTCTCGATGATCCACCGGCGTCGCTGCAGTTGGTCGCTTCCACCGGGTACGCCGATAATCTGGCCCTGATACTGGAACGGCGGGTGGACGTGTTTGTCTCCAATCCGTTGATCATGGACCGGATGTTGGTGGAGACCGGTCAGGCCGAGGGCATCCGGAAACTCCGAGCGGACATGGGCGAAATCCCGGTGCATATCATGTTCAGCAGGGAATCCCTGACGGAAACGGAGTTGGAACGCATCAACGCCATCTTGCACGCGATGAACGAGCGCGGACGCATCCGGGCCCTGCATCGGGATTTTGTGCTCCCGGTATACCTGTCGATAACCACCGGGCAGGCTTGGTTTGTGGTGCTCAACCTGATGGGCATCGTGGCCTTTTGCACGTCCGGCGTCCTGTTGGCACGCAAGGAACGCTACAATATTTTCGGGGCGCTCGTGCTGGCCATTCTGCCCGCGATCGGGGGCGGCGTGTTGCGCGACCTCTTCCTGGGCGCGGATCGTGTGTTTGTGCTGGAAACCCCCGAATATGTCTTGGTGGCGATCGGGGTCGTGGTGGTCGCGTTCATCGGCTTTAAGACCTATGACGGTCTTCACGGTAGTTCGCATGAAATGACGCGAAAGTTTGATGCGTACGCCGAGGAAAAGCTGGGCGATCTGTTTGGTCAACTCTTCAAGTTCTTCGATGCGTGGGCGGTGGCGGCGTTTACCGTGATCGGTGTGAGCGTCGCGGTGGAAATGAAATCGAGTCCCCTGTGGTTGTGGGGCCCGGCCATGGGGGTGTTGACGGCCTCCGGCGGCGTGGTGCTGCGTGATATTGTGCGGGCCGATTTTAATATTGAAATGCTCAAACAGGATTCCTATGCCGAGATATCGCTGGTCGGCGGAATCCTCTACACCGCCGCGTTGATGTTGCTCCCGTACGACATGAGTCTGGAGCTGATCTTCTACCTCACCATGATGGTCATCGTGCTGCTGTTCGGCGTACGATTCTTTATTCTCTGGAAAGGCTACACGAACCCGTTTCAGTTCGGCGCGCTGCATACCCGCCCGGAAGTCCGATTGCAGCAATTCGCCGTACGGGAGCCCGCGCTGTGGGCATTGCTCACCCGGTTCTACGAGGAGGACGAGGAAGGCAAGGCGGCCGCAGTGCCCCGTTCCGTGCGGGAAGAATTGCATAATCAATTCCTGTACACCGGGTCCGGCTTGCGGGAAGCGCTGGATAAAGTCGCCGCCGAACCCTTGAATGAAGTCACGGTCCGAACCTATCGCAATTGCACGGCTCGGCTGGATATCGGCACGGCGGTTGAGGATACCCTGTTTTCGTTCATGGACCTGACACCCGGGTTCTCGGGCGAAGCCTCCGAGCGGGTCCTGGAATTGCAGCAACGCATTCATGAAAGCCTGAAGACCCAGATCGAAACAGCGGCATGGGCAATCGAATCCGGGGAAGCCCAGGACTT
>SKXR01000031.1 GCA_007128275.1 Kiritimatiellia bacterium | reverse complement strand
TCCATTCTCATCGCCGTCTCGCTGATGATGAGCAATCTGATCAAGTTGCGCATCATCAACCTGATCGGCGCCGCCACGTTTGCCGTCTACGGAATACTGATCAGTTCCTTGCCCGTATCCGTCATGAATGCGTTCATCGTACTGATCAACATCTATTACCTGTTTATCATGTACCGCGCCAAAGAGTTCTTCCAATTGCTACAGGTACCGCCCGACAGCCCGTACCTGCACAAATTCCTCCATTTCTACGAGAAACAGATCCGGCGCTTCCAACCCGCATTCGATTTCCGGAAAGATGACGCTTGGATTCCCATCTTCATCCTGCGGAACATGATCCCGGCGGGTCTTCTGCTCGGAACCCGAATCGGCGAAGACCGGCTGCGCATCAATTTGGACTTTGCCATCCCGAAATACCGCGACTTCAAGATCGCGCGCTTCCTGTTTTGCCGCAAGAAGGACTTCTTCCTCGAAAAAGGCATTCGCCGGATCGAAAGTCCGAAAGGCAACGACACGCACAACGCCTATCTCGAACGCATCGGGTTCATCCCCGACCCCGACAACGATGCGCAGTGCGTCCTTGACCTGGAAACCCACTGCGAACCGGATCAAGGCCACACCTGTTAGCCCAAGTTCAGGCAGGCCGTTGGCCTGCCCCCCCCCCTATCAGCGTTGATTCATCCCGACCACGGGCGTTCACAGACGGGAAGTCTGGCTGCCTAAATCACTTGCCCCGACGGGGCGTTGTTCGTGCGGATGCTGGTGGTTTTCGGAGACGATCCCTAGAAGGCGAGACGCATAAGGGGCACTTCTCCAGGTTCAAGAATCAGATGGCATTAAGTCGACGGATTGCGAAAGCGAAGAACATACCATCCACGGCCCTCTCCTGCCCGTGCGGAAAAATGTCACACGTGTGACATTTTTCCGCATCAGCAGAACGGGTTCCGGATCCGGCTGCCCGGTAACGGCTCAGAGAACCAGCGGACGACAGCGAGAATGTGACTTTTGCGCTGGAATGCCTTACGCCCAGATGTCTACCCCCATCTGCCCTTTTGCACAACGTCAGAGCCGTTGAGGAAGAGCAAGGGACAGAGAACGATTCACTCGCCGACAACATACACAGCGATTGCGCAGACCGACAGCCTCCTGAAACGTCCGGCTTCTCGCAACGAACGGGTTATAACCATTGCCTATTTCTTTTCGGTATATTCTCCTAGCCTCCACGAAGCCAAACTACGGCGGGACAAGTCGGCCACCCCTACCAGGAGGGGGAATGTGTTAATATCCCCTCCTTTGGAGGGGTCTCCCGACGCGCTTCGCGGTCGGGAGGGGGTGGGTTGATTTTGTACCGATAAGAATTGGAAGCTGGTATTAGGACTTCCTGCCTGCCGGCCACTGGGGCCGCTGCGGGAAGACACGACGCGCGCCCGTATCCGCATCGACGACCACCCGCACCGGATAATCGTATACGTTGCTCAATGGTTCATCCTTGAGCACGTCCCCCGGCACGCCCGTTGCGGCGAGGCGGCCCTGATCCATGAGGAACAGGCGCGTGCAAAATTCCGACGCGATGTTGAGATCGTGCGTGGTGATGACGATGGTCACCGAATCGGAGCTGTGCAGGTCATGAATCAGTTCCATGATCTGCCACGCGTGTTTGATGTCCAGATGCGCCGTCGGTTCGTCGAGTAACAACAACTCCGGTTCCTGCGCGAGACCGAGCGCGATCATCGCGCGATGCTTTTCGCCCTCGCTCAATTCGTGCATGTTCCGGCCGGCGAACGACGCCAAGTCCGTCGCATGCAGCGCGCGCTCAATCGCCTCCTTATCGCCCGACCCAAGACGGCGCCACCCCTCCAGATAGGGCGTGCGCCCGAGCGCGACAAACTCCGCCACCGACATCGCGGACATCAAATCCAGCGTCGGCGGCACATACGCGATCGAACGCGCCCGAGCGCGATGCGAGAGGCTGGAAATCGGTTCGGCCTGAAAACGCATCGTACCGGTGCCGGGCGCGATGTCGCCGGCCATCACGCGCAACAGCGTGGTTTTTCCCGCTCCGTTGGGCCCGATCAGTCCGACCATTTCGCCGGACGCGATGGAAAAAGAAAGATCGTGCAACACGTCGCGGCCCGGATACCCGGCGGACAGTCCGTCGGCCTGCAAGATCGGTGATGGGTTCATGACCAGATCTCCCGTTGCCGTTTGCGGAGTAGAATTAGAAAGAACGGCCCGCCGATGAGCGCGGTGAGCACGCCCACGGGAATCTCCACGGGGAAGAGCAGGCCGCGCCCGATCCCGTCCGCCCACACCAGAAAGGCCGCGCCGCCCAACGCGGATGCGGGCAACAACCGTTGATGATTCGACCCGACCAGCCCGCGCGCCGCGTGCGGCGCAATCAAGCCAACAAAAGAAATGATCCCACTCACGCTCACCGCCGACGCGGCCAGTACCGCGGCGAGCGAGAGCACGATCACTTTGCTGCGTTCCGGATGCAACCCCACGTGCCCCGCCCCCTCGTCGCCGAGCAACAACGCGTTCAACGTGCGCGCGTGCCAGGACAGCGCGAGGACGGCCAGCAGATTGATGACAGCGACGACTTTCACGAGATGGACGTCATAGACCTGCAAGTCCCCGAGCAACCACCAGAGGATCGCGTGCAGCCCTTCCGTGGAGGATTGCGTGACGAGAAACATCAGTACGCTGCCGGTGATGGCCCCCCAGACCACGCCCGCAAGGATGAGTGTGTGCGGCGTGGTCCCACGCGCGGTGCGAGCGAGCTGATACACGATCAGCAGGCTGAGCGCCGCGCCGAGAAATCCGGATAGCGGCAGCAGGGCGGCGCTCACCGCCAACCCGCCGAGCACGATGCACAGCGCCGTGCCGAGTCCTGCGCCCGCCGACAAACCGAGCACGTACGGTTCGGCCAGCGGATTGCGCAACACGGTTTGCAGAACGGCGCCGGACACGGCGAGCGACCCGCCCACCAATGCGCCGAGCGCCACGCGCCAAAGTCGGATTTCAAGAATTCCCGCGCGGTCGGCGTGAAACAAGGTCCACGGTTCGCGCCAGCCGTCGCCGAGAAATACGCCGGCCGCAATGAGGACCGGACAAAGGACCAGAAGATAGATAAGGTTTCGCCGGCGTTTTTTTTCAGTTAGGCTCAATCCACAACTCCTCTAAAACAAAATGCTTACACGTATGCGGCTATACCAAATTCAGCAACGGGAACGAACGTCCCAGCACGCGATCATGCGCCGCGCCCATCCACTTCTCGAGGACGGTGGCATATACACTGCGGAAATCGATACTGAACTTCAGGTCGCTGTTACCGAGGTCGTCCATGCTTGGATGCTCGCCGAACAAGCCCCCGCGGAAGCCCTTGCCCATGACGAACATGGGTCCGGCGGCGCCGTGATCCGTGCCTTGACTCCCGTTCTCGTCCACACGCCGACCAAACTCCGAAAATCCGAGTATCGCCACCTTTTCCCAGGCGCGCTGCCGGATCAGGTCGCGCCGGAACGCCACCAGCCCGGTCGCCACCTGTGCCAACAGACGCGCATGCACACCGGCCTGATCCGCGTGTGTGTCAAAGCCGCCGATCGAGGCATAAAAGACGCGCCCGCTCACCCCGCCGGCAATCAGTTTCGCGATGAGCTGCAGATCATGCCCGAAACGGTTGTCGGGATACTCGACGTTGGAGCGATACGAGCGTTCCGCCGCGGCGATCACATCGCTGGACTGAATCGCCTGCAGCGCGGTACGTTGCAGATAATCGATTGATTGTCCGGACGGTCCCGGGAACGATTGGTTCAAGAAATCCATAAGTTCACGTTGCCGGCGGCGATGTGTCGTGGTGAGTCCCGGATTCGCCCATGCAAAATGTTCCGGTCGATCCAGCGCAATCCCCATCGGATGCCCGTCCCCCGCCTGCAAGGCCTTCGGCATCTCGCGGCCGATGGTCACGGCGGCGGGCGGCTGCGCACCCTGGCATGTGTTGTCGAAGTAACGGCCAATCCAGCCGGTGCGTAGCGCCTTGTCCGCGTCGGACGCCGTCTGCCAGATTTCCATGGAACGAAAATGGGACCGGTTCGGATTGGGATAGCCCACGCCTTGGATCCAGGTGAATTCCCCCTCGTCAAACACGGATTGCAGCGGCTGCAACGAACGATGCACGGCCAGCTTGTCATCGATCCGGATTTGTTCATTCCGCGCCAGCGCCAAGGTCGGGCGATATCGATAATACGCGTCGTCGGCATACGGGATAATCGTATTCAGCCCGTCATTTCCGCCGGACAACTGGACGACCACGAGGATGGGATCATCGGGGACACCCGGCACGGACGGGAGTCCGTGCGGATTCTCCACCGCCAGGCAGGTGCGCGCCAGGAACGACGGTGCCGTGCCCGCCGCCGCGGTCAGGATCAGCCCGCCCCGGAGGAATTCGCGCCGGCTATACAGTTGGCTGGTGAATCGCATAGGTCAACACACTTGATATTCCGGTGAACACATCATCAGATAGACGGCGCTGTTTACCCGCCCTACGGACATCCGGTTGTTGAGATTAAACAGCACGGTCGCGCCGCTGCTGGACGTTTGCAGATACTCCACCCATTTCATCCGCTCATCCGGAGCGAAGGCGCGGCGATACATCCGTTGCGCCAAGGCGTCGGCACACCTCTCGGGTCGCCGATAATCGAGCGCGTCAATCAAAGAACGCGCTTGCACCAACGAGGCATGCGCTTCGGGTTCTCCGTCCCGGCCGTACGCGTCGCCGGCGCGCTCGCGCAATCCTTCCACGATTTCGCCCGTCGTAAAGAAACGCGCAAAATGATAACGCATCATCATCGTGTGCGTATTGATCCAGGCGGCGCCTTCTTTCCACCCGTCCACGTCCGGCGGATTGAACAGGTCTTGTCCCATGCGGCGAAGCGCCAATGCGGTAACGGTCGGCGACGGTCGCTCCACGGCAAACTGGCGGTACGCCCCGACCACATATTCCACGGGGCTCTTTATCCGGGCCTGACGCGTCTTCGGCGCATAGAACCATTCCGACATGAACAGGGCGCTTAACAGTTCGCGCACATCGTAATACACCTCGTGAAAGCGCGCGCCCAAGGCATCCAAGACGTCTGCCCCGGGGTCCGGATGCGCAAAAAACTCAACAAGCTTTCGCGGAACGAAGCGTTGCATGGCCTCTTGTTCAAGGAGGATGTTGATGATGTCTTGTCCGTTCCACTCGCCGGCACGGCCCAAAACGGTCTTGACCCCATGGTCATGACGCGTCTCGTCAAAGTGATAGCGCCCCTCGTTAATCGTCGCGCCGGTAAAGGCGCGGGCGGCCTCACGAACATCCATTTCCGAATAGTTTCCCTCGCCCAAGGTATATAGCTCCATCAGCTCCCGGGAAAAGTTGTCGTTCGGCCGGTCTTTCTGGCTCGTCTCCAAATCCAGGAAGCGCACCATGGCGGGATCGCGCGATACGGCCAGCACGAGAACGCCCAGAAAGTCGAGCGCATGGCGTCGCAACAGTTCATTCTGACGATACATCAAGAGCGGTGACGCCACCTTGTCCGCCTGCGTGGCGAAGTGGCTGTGCCAGAAGAGCGTCATCTTCTCCTCCAACGGACGCGGTGAATGAATCATGCGCTCAATCCACCATGCCCGCAAATCGGCGAGACGTTGGGCCTCCGCCTGCCGGCGCGCCACCCTTTGTTCGGGGGTCAAACGGCTTGCGGGCACACCCGCCTGTTCTTCAGCAATGCGCACCCAGGAAGGCGAAGGCGCGTCATAAGGGACTTGCTCCGGATGAATCAACTCCTGCACCGCCGCATTCAAGCCCATCGCCGTAAAGCGCTCGATCTCTTCGGGCGTCCCGCCGAATCCTGCGCGGTTCAGGAGATGGACAGCCGCGCCCCGGTTCCAGCGATGCGGCGGGAGCGGTTTCAAGGGATTTTCGAGCAGTTGACCGGTATTGTCGCCCATAGAACAGTACGTTACGGCAAAACCCCTAAAAGGCCAATACGCTTCCGGATATGGACGCGATCAGTATCCTGTAAATTCAGCCAAACGCTCGGCCAGTCGCTCCGCGCCTTCGATCAGCCGGGGACCGGGCCGCAGCAACAGATCGGGCGAAATCCCGTCGATAATTCGGTCATGACGAATGGCGTCGATCGCGGACCAACCGATGCGCGACCGGATGCTTTCCGTCACCTGCATGTCCGCCAACATGTAGGCCAATAGAATGACTTGCGGATCTTGGCGGATCACCCATTCCGAACTGACCGACTGATACCGTGCACGCAGATCACCGGTCACGTTGCGGCCACCGGCCAAGGTGATCACCTCATGCAAGAAAGAATGTCCCCCCGCCGTAGTGAGGGGCCTTCCCCAGACTTCGACATAGACGGACGGCCCCCCTTCGTCGCCCCAACGGCTCGCCACGCGGGCGCGCAACGCGTCCAGCCGTTCGTCCAGTTCTTCGATCCAACCCCGCGCGCGTTCACGCTGTTTCAAAGAAGACGCGATCGATAGCGCCGCTTCCTTTAGTTCGTCCCAACTTTCACAGGGCAGAATCAATACCTGAACGCCGCGCTGTTCCAGCTGTTGGATGACGCCCGGCTTTTCCAGGTCCGTGGCGATCACGACGTCGGGCCGCGTTTGCCACAAGGCCTCGCGATTTGGACGGCCGAAACCGCCGACCACGGGGACGGCAACCGATTCAGGGGGATAATCACAAGCGCTCGAACGGCCCACGAGATGTTCTTCCAGTCCCAACGCATACACCAATTCCGTCAAGTTGGGTGCTAGACTAACCAGACGTCGGGTGGGTAGCGCCCCCGAGTCGGCCATGGCGTCCGCATAGGGGATCACGACGAGGCAAAGCGCCCACATCCACGTCAATAGACCGTACCGCGTCATGTTCGGCAATCAGCGCAAGGGAATAACGGCATAGGGATCGCGCACCGCATTGTCTGCGGGCGGCGCCGATTCTGCCTCCGGCACGCGCTCTTGGACCGGAGCACGGCGCGGCTCCTCGATCCTTTCCGGCGACGGCACGGGTTCGGGTTCAATGACCGGGATCACTTCGGGCTCGAGTGCCCGCCACTGAATAATACCGGCGGGTTCCTCCTGCACTGCCGGAGGTTCTTCACCGCGAAGGGCGCGCAACACATCGCTCAACTCTTCCCGATCGTATTCGCCGTCTTCCAACGGAAGCGTAGGTTGCGGCTGCGCCGGCGGGGCGCTCCGGGGCTGCGCCCGGCGCCGCTCAATCGAGCTTTGCGGCGTGGTTTCCGGCGTGGCAAATTCGCTATCGGACCAGCCCGTATGCCACTCGGTCCGGCTGGAGTGGGAATGATTGTGCAAACGCGCGCTTTCCATGCGGGCCTCTTCCGGGGTCATCATGACGTACGGCGTAATCAGTACGAGCAGTTCCGTACGCGCGTCCTCCATGGAATCGGAACGGAACAGACGGCCCAGCAAAGGAATGTCGCCCAAGATCGGCACCTTGGTGGTACGCAAGGCCCGATCCGTGCTGACCAAGCCCCCCAGCACAATGGTGGACCGGCTGCGCACGGCGATATTCGCCTGCATCTCGCGACGCGTGATGATCGGCACCAGATTGCCGTCAATTTCCACGTCACCACCGACGTTGTCGGCGCTTTGACTGATTTCCATCACCACGAACCTCTGGGGATTGATCCGGGGCGTCACCGTCAGATTGATGCCGATATCGCGGTATTGATAGCTCGACACCTGCCGATCGCCCACGGTGGAGCTGGCGGTCGATGTGACGATCGGCCGCGATTCACCCACAATGATTTTCGCCTCGGTGTTGTCCGTGGTCAGAATGACGGGCGTGGAGAGAATGCGCGCATCGCGTGACGTGGCGGCCAAACGGATAATCGCGTCCAGATTCAGATCAAAGAAGGTGAGGTAATAGGTCAAGCCTCCTGCGCCCACCGGCGGCTGTCCGGCCAGCAACCCTTCGCGGGCCTGTTGCATGTCGCCCAAGGAACCCGGGCGAGATCCGCCGCCAAACGCCATGACCGGATCACGCACGGTAATGCCGCCCGCCGGACCGGCCCGTTGTTCGTTGTACGCCGTCATGGTGCGCTGCAACCAGTCGATGCCGGTCTCCTGCGTCTTCCCGAGATTGATTTCCACAATGACCGCTTCGATCAGCACCTGACCGAGCATGATGTCCAGTTGATCAATGATCTCTTCAAGCGCCGCAATGTCGCTTCGACGCCCCATCAACAAGAGGGCGTTGGAACGTTGATCGGAGAGGATCTTCGTACTGGCGGATAGACGACCAATCCGGGAGGCGTCGTCCGTTTCCGCGACTTGCTGCAACCGTTCCCGGGCCAGTCCGGCGGCAAAGTCCCGCAAGGCCTCCGCCCGTCCGACGCCGGTTTCCTCGCCTTCCGCGCCGGCCCGCAACGCCCGCGATGGCGCATCCGACGCGGCGGCGCCGATGAACTCATTCAAGATGCCCGCAATATCGTCGGCCAAGGCGTACTCGAGATTGATGACGCGCACAATAACCTCGGGATCCACGGGTTGATCCAGAATATCGATGATGCGGTCGAAAAAGGTGAAATTGACCGGGCGGGCAATGATGAACAGGGTGTTGATCCGGTCGTCGGAAACGATTTTAACACGGCCCTGGATAACGCCGCGTTCCGCGAGTTCCGCGGCGGCTTCGACGGGAGTGGCGGCGACCGGCGGCGTGGCCGGCCGGCCCGGACGGATCACGCCCGGCGGCGCCCGAGGCGTTTCGGTAGGCGGCGTCACGCGCGGACGCTCCTCCTCCCGTTCCCGGTCTTGGATGAACTCGTTCAGCTTGGAGGCCACCTGCCCCGCTTCGGCAAAGCGAATCTGCCGGACAAAAATGTCCTCGCGCATTTCCAACGGGCGATCAATGAATTCCAAGACCTCCATGATCCGGTTCAGGTTGCTGGCGGTATCGGTAATCATCATGCTGTTGGTCCGTTCCAGCGCCTGAATCTTGCCGTAGCCATGGATCATTTGCTGGAGGATCGGCTGCACCTCGCCGATTTCCATGTGCTGCAGATTGATGATGAGGCTGAGAATCTGATCCGTTTCCGGCAAAGGCTCTTCGGGAATCTCGCGCAGGATCTGCATGCCCTCTTGTCGCACCGCG